>NC_012528.1:0-300000 GCF_000020685.1 Deinococcus deserti VCD115
GGGCGTTACGGCGGTTCGAAACAACCTCCGTTCTGTCCTGAAGAAGGTCGAGCGCGAACAGGCGCAGGTGATCATCATGAACAACGGTGAACCTGTAGCCGCGCTGATCCCCCTCAAAGATTTCCACCGCATCCCCCCCATCAAGCTGGAGGACCCGCAATGACTAAAGTGATTACCTTCTTCAGCAACGCTGGGGGCGTCGGCAAGACCAGCGCGACCCGCGACTTCGGGTATGAGCTATCGCAACAAGGCTACCGCGTCCTCTTGATCGACCTGGACTCCCAGGCAAACCTCACCGACTGGCTCGGTGCCACTGTTGATGAGTCACTCGATCTTGAGCAGGAAAAGAACTTTACGATGTTCAACGCCATTATCAATGGAGCGCCTCTCCCAGTGCCTGTCACCCGTCACGGCATGGACATCATTCCCTCCGGAATTTCCATCACCGAAATTGAAGGCATTCTCCCTAACAAACCGCTGGGCGGCGAGAACCTGCTGCGTAAGGCTCTTGCACCGGTAAAACAGGAGAAACAGTACGATTTCATTTTGATTGACTCGCCCCCGACGCTCGGTAAGATTGTGAATCTCTGCCTGATGGCCAGTGATGAGATTGTTGTGCCGGTGAGCAGCCGAAACAAGGGGTATAAGGCAGTCGCCATGGTACACAAGAAGATTGCCGACTTCCGCGAAAATAACCCGAGCCTCAATGTGGCCACCCACCTGATCACGCAGCTGAATAACACTTCGCACTCAAAAATTACAGACGAGGTCGCCCGGCAAACTTTAAAGAATGTCAGCGGGCCGCTGCGTCACCGACCAGCGGTGTACGACAACTGTCAGCTGGCCATGATGCCGGTAGGCGCATATGAACCGAACGGGGAAGCCCGCAAGGAAGTGATGGCTGCAGTTCAGCAGATGCTGACATATATCGGAGTCTCAGCGTGAGCCCGAAGCCTGACATCCGCGCAAGCCTGCTGAACAGCAAGACCTCGAAAGAGGCAGTGTACAACCAGCGCAGTAAGACCATTCTGGAAGTTCCCCTGGATCAGGTTGTACCGTTCAGCGGTCAGGCTCGGCGTTATTTTGACCACGACTCCATCAAGGCGCTGGCGGACTCCATTGAAAAGCACGGGCAACTGTCGCCCCTGCTTGTATGGCGCAACAATGACGAGCAGTACGAGATAATCGCTGGGGAGCGCCGTTGGAAGGCGCTTAGAATGCTCAAGCGGCGGGTGGCGCTGGCAGACGTGATTATGGATGTCACCCGAGACCAGGCGTTTGAGATTGCCCTGGTGGACAACCTTCAGCGAGAGAACCTGAATCGCTATGAGGAGGTGCGTGCCAAGCTGGACCTGATCGCCCGGCGCCTGATGATGACGCCGGACGACGCCCGGGCAGAACTGCTGCGCTTGCGCAACGGCACCAGCTCGAATACACAGCACCTGGTCATCGTTGAGGAGGTGCTGAAGATGGCAGGCAACGAGTCGCTGCAATCTTTTGTGGCCAACGGCTTTCCCGTCCTGGATCTGCCGCAGGTTTTGCGACAGGCAGTAGAAGACGGATCACTGCATCCAAGTAAAGCAACCGTCATTAAGGGAGCGCCAGAGGAGCATCACGCAGTCCTGATCCAACAGACAGTGGAGGAGAAGCTCACACGCCAGCAGGTGCTTGATCGCGTCCGGGCCCTTGCGGCCCCCAAAGGAATAACATACCGGTCAAACGCGGACGCCGTGCGCAAGCTCCTGACTCCCTCACGCCTGAAAACGCTCGACACTGCCAGGAGAAACGAGCTTGAAACCCTCTTGGCAAAGGTGAAATCCTTACTGCAGTGAGCGGAGAAAGAGTCCGCGGCCCGCGACAGTCGGGCCGCTATTATTTTGAAATAACACTTGATTCACCGTTGAGTCACAGACGAGAAAATTTCCTTTTTTGTGTCAGGCGGTAGTCCTCATGCAGAGAGCATTGACCAGAAGTCAGGGAAAAGTCCTTAAACCCTATTGGGAGCCGGTGCTGATGCAGCTCTCCGTCTCACGGTGCCAGATGTCGATGTGCAACGAGGAGGCAGACAAACCCGGCGGGTGAAACGTGAGGACGCACTGCAGCAGACTGTACCCAGACCGCGTGGAAGTGCCTCTGATGCTCCGGCGGTAACTGCCCGAACAACTGTTTAGCGGCGCGCAATTCACCTGCTGCCTGCTGCGTGAGCTCTTCGTCAGACACGTCAATCGACACAACCCCGGCTTATACCTCCACCAGGTCGTGCATCACTCCTCATCGTGAGTGATGGCCATCAGCGCCAGGCGCCGGACAGGTGCCGGAAGCGCCCGGCACTGTTTTCGTACCGGCTTCGTCGTGCAGGCGGGTCGGAGCGCGCGGAGCCAGTTGCCATTCCGGTCATCACCGGGCGCCAGGACATCTCACCGCCGCGGGAAGTGCCGTGGAGCGGGCACACGATGAAGGTCAAAATTTGCATCGGCGTGGCCACCATGCCGTGACGTACCCCGCAGTACAGCGAAGCATCCTGATGAGCCAGACCAACACGGCGCTGTACGATGCCATGACCGCAGGGCCCAATCACATGACGGTCGCCCGCAGCCGCTCCCCTCCTCCTTCACTCCCCAGTAGGTGCCTGATGACCGCCAACGAAACCCCCCAACTCCAGGATCTTGAGCTGGTCCAGCTGATCAACGGTATCGTCTGGGAAGCCGACCCTGTCACCCGGGTCAACACCTTCGTATCTGACCGCATCACGTCGTTGCTGGGGTACACGCCTGAACAATGGCGCTCACCGGGCTTCTGGGAGGCCCACATTCACCCGGACGACCAGGCGCGCATCGTGGCCGAGGGCGAGGCGCTGATGGGCCGCGGGCAGCCTTACCAGCTCGAATACCGCATGACCCGCGCCGACGGCCAGACTATGTGGCTGCGCGATCTGATCACGCCGGTATTCAGGGGAGGCGTGATGGTCAAGCTCGGCGGCGTGATGCTCGACATCACTGCCGAAAAGAACGCCCAGGCTGAGCTGCTCGCGGCCCGGGCGCGCTTCAGCCGGATTATTGAATCGAGCCCTGTGGGCATGGTTTTGTCGGATATCAAGACCTCGCGGGTGCTGGAGACCAACGACGCATTCCTGCGCATTATCAACTGCCCGCGCGCCATCTTTATGGGCGAGGAGGACGACTTCAACCCCTGGGTCAGTGCCGATGACCGTGCTGAGCTGGTGCGCCGGCTCAAGGAAGACCGCACCGTACGCGACTTCGAGACGCTGCACAAGCGCCGCTTGACTGGGGAGCAGCGCAATGTCCTGATCAGCGCCGAGTACCTGGAAATGGACGGCCAGGAAACCCTGCTGGTGATGGCCCAGGACATCACCGACCGCAAAGCCAGCGAGATGGCACTTGAAGAGAGCCGCCGAACCTTTGAGGCGCTGTTCGAGCATTCTCCTGACGCCATTAAGCTGATCGACTTCGACACCGAGGAGATGCCGATTTTGCAGTGCAATAAAGTCGCCGCCCGTATGAGCGGCTATACCCGCGAGGAGATCATCGGCAAGAGCGCCTACGCCACCCTGCCTGACGACCAGCGCGCGGCCATCCTGGCCAGTGGCGACGCTGAATTCCGCGCCAGCCTCGAATCCGAGCTGGAGATGCGTTTTGAGTCGGTGCAGCAGCGCAAAGACGGTTCGCTCTATCCGGTGGACATTAACCTCGCGCTGCTGACGGTAGGTGACAAGCGAGTGGTGCTGAGCATTGAGCGCGACATGACCGCACGCAAGAAGGCTGAAGCAGAACTCAAGTCCAGCCAGGAGCGGCTGCTGTTATCTGAAAAGCTCGCCAGCCTGGGCCGCCTCACCGCCGGCCTGGCCCATGAAATCAATACGCCGCTGGCCGCGGCGATGAACTACCTGCACGAAGCCGAACGGCTGGCCCGGGAATATCAGGCGTCTATCGGCGAGGCGTCGGTGACTGACGACGACCACCGCGAGATTGCCGGTGAGCTCATCTCGACCTTAGGCGAAGGCGCCAAAACCGCC
Organism: Deinococcus deserti VCD115; assembly: GCF_000020685.1. Classification (NCBI taxonomy): domain Bacteria; kingdom Thermotogati; phylum Deinococcota; class Deinococci; order Deinococcales; family Deinococcaceae; genus Deinococcus; species Deinococcus deserti. The sequence goes on from NC_012528.1 coordinate 4,034, forward strand.
ACCCGCATTGGTGAATTTATCCGCCGCATGCGTGAACACACCCGCGACACCGTCACTGGTGTGCTGGACTTTGACGCTGGCCGCGGCGCTGAGGCTACCCTGACTATGCTGACCCACCAGGCCCGCGCCGCAAACGTAGAGCTGATCTTTGAGGCGCCGGAGCAGCTGGTGGTGCTGCGCGGCGAACCTGGCAGATTTACACAGGTGGTGACCAACCTGGTAGTCAACGCCATTCACGCCTGTGAAGGCACCAGCCAGCAGGCTGGCACGGTCACAGTACGCCTGTTTGAGCAGCTCGGGCATCCGGTGCTGCAGGTGCAGGACACCGGCACCGGCATCTCCCCGGAAGTGCTGCCCAAGATCTTCGACCCGATGTTCACGACCAAAGACGTTGGCAAAGGCACTGGGCTGGGGCTGTCTATCATCCACGACATCGTAACTGGCCACTTTGGCGGTGAAATTAGCGTGCAGACCAGCATCGGAGAAGGCAGCACCTTCAGCGTCAGCTTTCCGCGGCGCACGCGCAGCGAAGCGCTGGCCGGGTAAACCCGTTCGCTTTTTTTCGGGGTGTGTCTGCTGGGGCTGGAAACGACTGATGTCAAAGACTGATGCAGTGACGTTTGCCATTAAAAGACACCTGCGTGTTCACAGTTGATTTCCGGAGTGAGGGCCACGTTTTTACAGCCCGACAAGAAGTTCATTGCCTGGGCGTGGTCTGGCAATCAGATACCCCTGCCTCAGGGTGCATCCCAGACTCTAAACCACGCTCAGTACCTCCGGCCTTTCGATGCCTCCGGCAATCGTGGTCATGCGCAGTCCATCCGCCAGACGAGAATCAACCGGGAGTGCTCAGCTTCACGGCGCATTCTAGAGATCCTGTCTGCAATGCATCATGACGAATGCTGAGGCTGCTGGGAACAGCGATTGCCAGGGGAGAGTGCATCTCCGTTTTTCGAGCCTGTACGGTCGGGTTCAAATCATCCGCTGCCAGCTGCGCGTGGTCCTTGCGAATCGTCTCTACGGACTCGCGCCCAAGGTGTGCTGCCACGCGTCCGAAATCCCTCACCTGCTACAGCAGATGCCCGCCAGCGTACCTCCGTGCTGGGTGAAAACCCCGGAATATCAGGCCCGCTCCCTTGAAGGCCTTCTCGGTCTGGTACCGCGCCGTCATCACGCTCGCGTACCGAAACACATGCGCTGAGGACGTCGTGCGCTTTCTGTCCGTGACATCCCGGCGGGGCGAGGAGAGGTTGCCCGTCTCGACGGCCACACTCGTGTCGTTCCCGAGTTCCATCAGTTTCATCTCGACGTAGGCGGCCAGCATCAGCAGATGCTCCGCGAGGGCTGGCGTGTTGAGGAAGCTGCCCGTCGGCTGCGGGGCGAGGGTGTGAATATCCTGGATGTACCGCGCGATGGGGGAGTCTGATCTCTACCTGGCGCGAACAGTTCCTCAGCGACACGCAAGCCGAGCAGAGGGATCAGGTTAAGGGGGCCGGTAAGAGCGCGCCCGAGCTGAAGGGTGTCGTTAAGTGCGACTGCTCGCCGCAATACGTGATGGTCAGGGGCGTCCCGGCACTGTTCGCGTAGGCTAACCTCGCGCCGGTGAGCAGAGCGAGCGTGGCTTCCAGAACCGTGCTGTTCAAGTGGATGACGGGACAGGGTCTCAGGCAGGCCATTCACCTGACGGTTGAAGCCAGCGGGGCCAGGCCCACCCGTTGCCGGTAGGCCGCGATGGGCCAGGCCCGCCCACCGCCCTGGCGTACCCACTCGATATCGCCTGCCGCAGTGCGCTGGAACTGGAACGGCTCACCAACCGAACCGAAGCCAGCCTCCGGTTTGGGAGTCACGGTGTTGGCGTCTACTACTGTCAATTCCGTGACACTCAGGGCAGGGTCCCCCTGGGGGGCCAGGGACACCAGGCGGCCTCCCAGATCAACCAGGTCGAACACGCCCCAGTCTGTGGCAAACCGGCCGGTATATGAGTCGAGGTTGAAGACTGACCCGTCGGAAGTTTTCTTCTCCGACAGGTTCATTGCCAGATCGATCAGCTTGATCAGGTTCGTCGCCCATTCGGTCGCGGGACCGCCCAGACAGTTCGTCAGGACAGACACCGTCAGGCCCGATTCCGGGTCGAGCCACGACTGCGTGATGTGCCCAGGAAAGCCGCCCGAATGGCCGACGACCAGGCGGTCCCCAATTTCCTCGACGATAAAGCCCAACCCGTACCAGCGCTTAACTGGTCGACGGATTTCGGATTCCTTGCGCTGCATCAGGCGCTTGGACGCGTCCGTGAGCAGTTCGTCAAGGCCCATGGCATGCGCGGCCAGGTAAGCCGTAACGTCTTCAGCCGTGCCGTAAAACCCTGTGGCGGCCGCCATCGCTCGCGTGTCCGTTGACGGCAGGACCCGCCGGGCATCGTTGCCTGCCAGGCGCCCGCTATGCCCGGCCGCCAGCTCGGATTCGCGTTCCAGCGGCAGCTCCGGCCCCAGGTTGGTCAGCGTGAGCGGCCCGGTGATGTGTGCGGCGATGTACTCCTCGTAGGTCTGTCCGCTGACCGCCTCGATGATCAGGCCCAGCAGCGAGTAACCCATGTTCGAGTACTTAAAGAACTGATCCGGTGCGAACACGGCGTCCGCCCGGCACAGCGTGATCAGAGCGTCGCGGTTGGGGAAATCGCAGAGCTGCTGCCAGTAGTCGCTGTCGGCCCCATCACGGTTGATGCCGGACTGGTGTCCCAGCAGGGCCCGCACCGTCAGCCCTGCTGCGGGCGACCCCGCCAGTTCCGGCAGCCAGAGGCCTGCCAGGTCGTCCAGGCGCAGCGCGCCGGTTTCGACCAATTGGAAGACAGCGGTCGCGGTGAAAGTTTTGGAGTGTGAGGCAATCCGGAAGAGGTGCCGTGGGGTGAGCGGCTGCCCGGTGGCCTCGTTGGCTACGCCCAGAGCAAACGAAGCCGCCAGCTCACCGTTCACCCGGACCGCCACCTGTACGCCTGGCACCCGCGCCAGATCCCTCTGGTACTCCAACCATGACTGCAGGTAAGGGGCCAGGGCTTGGACGGTGTCGAATAGGGGCATGAGTACAGGGTAGTGCTTGGGGCATAAGCCGGGGTCCGAGGGCAAGGTGCGCTTTGGCAACTCGGGCAGGAGAGTCAGTGGGCGATACAGCGCTGATCCAGCTGATCCAGCGCGGAAGGTTTGGATAAAATCAGTGGGCAGCGATCTGTCCATACCCTTCTGGTTATATAGATCCGTTCAACTGAGGAAGCCACGGATGGTCTGGTTGGGAAGATTTCAATTGGCTGTGCAGCCAGCGCTGTTGCCCTGCCGTAAGGGAAGGACGCAACCGTGCAAAATCACGCGCGTCCTTGAGGCGCATTCCCCCCTCGCCGCGACCAGCCTTGAACAGCAGCGCCGCTTCTGGTGTCAGATAGGGGAGACCATGGGGTCCCTGCAATCTCGCCCGCTCTAATGGCAGTGTAATGTTGGGATCGCGGCGATACCTCCATCGCCCGCCGCTCAGATCCGTGAGCATCAGGTCGAGCATGACAACGTCTGGCAGGTCCGGGTGCCGCGCGTGCACCTGAAAGCTGGGGGGTTCCAGAGGCGGTACCCAGGGCTGGTAGGTGCGGTTTACCGAAGCGTCCAGTCTCCAGCCAGATTGCTGCAGATGATCGTGAAGTTCGGCCTGCTGGTCGTACGGCACGATGACATCTAAATCGTCGTGCGGACGAGTCACGCGCCCCATGTACAAGTCGAGTGCGACGCCGCCAGCGAACATCCACGGAAGATCGAGACCAGCGAACATGCGCGCCACGAAACACGCAGGGTGAAACCCGACGGTGCAGGCGTAATGGGCACTGGCACGCTCCTGGAAGGCCAGATCAGCTGTGTCGCGACCATGGCTTCCGAACACCTGGACGTATGCTGCTGCAGCCTCCGGACTGTCGAGTAGCAGTGCCCTGAGAGCCTGCTGCCCGGCACGCCATCCCGACGCTTCGTCCGGCAGAACCAGTCGCCACCCACCAGGATGCTGCCAGTGTAGGCCTGCCGGGACGTATCCCAGGGAACGGAGCACATCCACCTGAGTGGAAGTGATTGGGCCAGGGAGAAGATCCACGTGAAGTTCTGGCATGTCCAGGGCTTTCAAGGCCGGTACGCTTCCTGGTCCGCCAATCTGCAGGTGGAATACCCCGTCAGTGCGGGAGCGGTCGTGGTAGTTTCCGATGGCGCCGCACAGGTCAATCAGAGCCAGATGCAGGTCAGGCATGAAGTGATTCTCGCCTGTGCAATTGGATGTTGAATCCGTCATCTGGCCCATCCATGCTGCTTTTGGGACGGAGCGCCCGGTGGAGCACTGCGCTGGTTTGTCTCCGCACCTGTTCGGCTGTCAGGCTCTGTGACTGTAACTCTTCAGTTCCGTTTTCTGGTGTCATGCATGACTGATGACACGGGTTCCAGATAGCCCTGACAGGGCATGCTGACCGTTGTATTTGGGGACGAGAAGACACAACTTCGCTCCAGACAGGGCGAACCTCTTGCATTTATGGGGTGTGGTCCCTCACACTGCGGCTATGACGAAGAAAAATACAAAAGCGCCCGCCAAGAAACCTGCTGCCACAAAATCGGCCGCCAGTGCTGCCCCTAAGAAGGCCGCTGCTGCCGAGAAGATCGGTAAGACCCAGATGGTGGATATGATCGCCGACCGGGCGGGCCTGACCAAAAAGCAGAGTGAAGAAGTGGTCAGCGTGATGCTCGAGAGCATCGTCGAGGCCGTGCGCAGCGGGAAGAGTGTCGGTCTGCCAGGTCTGGGGACCCTGAGTGTCAGGGAAACCGCAGCGCGCACCGGCGTGCGTCCCGGCACCAGCGAGAAGATTCAGATTGCCGCTGGCAAGAAGCTCGCGTTCAAGGCGGCCACCACCCTCAAGGGCACGCTGTAATTCAGGTCTATTCTTCACTGAGCCCCCTCGTGTGAGGGGGCTCACTCTTGACCTCCAAGCGTCGGGAACAGCCCCAGAATCTTGGGCCAACCATAACCCCAGTGCTTGCCGTCTGTTCCTACCCTGGCTACGTACAGTGTCCAGATGAGGGAAAACAGATACTGCTCCGCATCTCACCGCGTAGTCAGGTTCGAGAGGGACAACGGCACAGGAACCGGGTGCAGCAGGGCCCGCACATGCAAAAATGCTTCAGCAGGGGAGGCCAGGTGCTCCAGGCTTGGCCCTGAGACCCGGAAGGTGTCTCCACGTCCACGCTCAAAGGCACCATACCCTAACCCGCTGATTGTTTATGCCTACTCCCCAGTTTAACTGGGAACATCACACACCAACCATCAGGCACTACGGACAGGAAGCGGTTCAACCGGAAATCAACCGGCCATCCCAGCATGCGTGCTGGGACTCTGCAGGAGATGCGGAACCAGAACCGCTAACGCGGTTGCTCACTCCAGGCCATCATGGACGGCTTTGTCAGTCGATTTTATTGCAACCCGTGTGCTTTCCGTGAGCTTCATTTTTCAATACCCGCACTGCGGAAGATAACCGATGACCGTATCTGGGCTGATTAAAAAAAGCACACGGGGTTATGGCTGTGTGGCATGACAGAATCTTTCTGCTCACAAAGAGCAGCCCGGGTTGACAGCAAAAAGCAGCATTCGTTCGCGATGACGCGGTGTGCCCCAAGTAGCTCTATCCGCTAAGCTGAGCTACACCGATCTTGCTCGCCATTGCCAGACCACTCCGTATTACCTACGAACCAGAGGAGTCCGGATGACCCGACCACCCCTGCCCCCCTTCACGATCCACACCGCACGCGACAAGGTCAGGCTCGCAGAAGATGCCTGGAATTCTCGTGATCCTGCCCGGGTTGCGCAGGCATACACCGAGGATAGTGTGTGGCGCAACCGCGACGAATTCTTCTCCGGCCGCCCTGCCATTGAAGCCTTTCTTACGCACAAATGGGAACGCGAACACGACTACCGCCTTATCAAGGAACTGTGGACCTTCCACGAAAACCGCATCAGTGTTCGCTTCCAGTACGAATTTCATGATCACTCGGGTCAGTGGTACCGGGCCCACGGCAATGAGCAGTGGGAGTTCGACGACCGGGGCCTAATGCGGCGCCGGGAAGCGAGCATCAATGATGTGCCAATTCGTGAGGAGGAGCGCCTGTTTCGGTGGCCTGCAGGTCGGCGTCCAGACGATCATCCCGGCTTGACTGAACTGGGGAGGTAAGGCCATAAGATGCTGTTCTGTTCAGCCGGTTTTGCCCGGCCAGGCCCAACCTGCACCGCAGCGTGAACATGCAAACTGCTGTGTCCCGACGCAGGTTACGGTGCTGGCACAGCGGCCACCCGCAAAGTCGGGCAGATCCTGAATCCCTGATCCCCATTCAGAGCAGTGGTTGTCAGATCAGTGAAAACCTGGTTTGGGATGACTCAAATCTCACCCAGAAAGTGGGAATCATATGGCCGCCCAGTTAAAAGCCTGTTGGATGATAGTTATCAAGTTGGAAGTGGATGAGGACAAAGAAACCGCTTCGATTTCCTTCCCCTGGATGAGAAGACCAACCGCTATGTGGAGGTGCAGTCCAGCAGCCCCGACAGGAATGCCTGCAACAAATCCAGTTCCAGCAGCAGGGCCGGCCGCGTCACCAGCAGTGCCATTGAGTGAGCGTCACGGGCACGGCCTTGGCGGGCGACTACATATGCGTGAGCGGCGGCGCGCGACATTCTCAACAGCCGGGTCACTGTCCGTGGCTCCCGTCAATCCCGTTGCAGCACAGATTTCGCCCTGGTCAATACCAGTGTTAGGACTTGACCTCATCCGGCACCGGATTCAACCAATCACCCAACGCCTGGAGGTTCTCTTGAGCCCGGATCAAATGACGCTGGACTGCGTCTTGCGTAGCGACAGGATCACGCCGTTTCAGTCCGTCATAGATCGCCCAGTGGAATACCTGCGCCTGCTGGGCTGCGCCGGGTTTGAGGATGGTCTGGCGGAAGCCCACCTTAAGCAGCTCGTGGACTGGTTCCAGCAGCTTGGCCAGAATCGCGTTCTTTCCTCCCTGGATCAGGGCCACGTGGAACTCTGCGTCCAGCTCTGAAAACCGGTCAGGGTCATCCAGAAACTGGTCCATGGTGCGCAGCAGGGACTCCATATGTCCGAGGTCACGGTCCGTCATGCGCGTGGCAGCCAGCCCTGCCAGCTTGACCTCAAACACCAGACGCGCTTCAAGAAGTTCGGACTGTACCGTATAGAACGACGATCCCTTTCCGAGATGCATCAGCACCTGCGGATCCATGGGATTCCAGCGGTGCGCAGGATTGACTGTGGTTCCCCGGCCCTGCTGAATCTCGATCAATCCTTTTTCTGCCAGTACTTTCATCGCCTCGCGGATCACGACGCGGCTGACATCAAATTCTTCGGCCAGCTCGGTTTCCTTCGGCAGGCGCGAGAGCGGTGAAACGTGTCCGCTCACGATCCGACGCGTCAGTTCCGACTGCACCAGGTGGCGGCGACTGAGGCTTTTGGTGGTCACGCTTCCAGCTTATGACATCCAGGGACGCTTTGTCCAGAAAGGTACTACCTATTGTCCGCGGACAGGATCGGAGGGTTCACATACGTTTTCTATCGTTCAGTACGCTTTCTGTCACACGGAAGCATGGACCGTATTTGACAAAGCTTAACTCCTCCCGTATATAAAGATAGTACGTTTAATTCGCTGCCGCTCCTGTTGTCGGTGTTGGACCCAGGTCGATCGTTTTCCATCGATCAGCTCCCTTTCTGTTCCTGGAGGTCTGTATGTCACGCACTTCTCTGCCTGTAACCCTTGCCCTGACGCTGTGTGCCTTGAGCGTCGCCTCCAATGCTCAGGCTCAGACGTTTAACTGGAAGGCCCAAAGAGGTAAGACCATTTCGGTCAGCGTGGTGAAGAGCCCCTGGTCCGACATCCTGCAAGACCGGCTGGGAGAATTCGAAAAGCTCAGCGGAATCAACGTCAACCTGAGCGTCCTTCCTGAGCAGCAGGCCCGGCAGAAGCTGGCCATCGATTTTGCGTCCGGCGGGCGGACCGTTGACGTCTTTGACTCGAGCCTGACCGTCGAAAAAACCCGATTTGCTCAGGCCGGCTGGTACGAACCCCTCAACAAGTACATGGTGGCTGGCAAACTCGATCCGACCTACCGCTTCGACGACTTTTTTACTTCTGCCCGCACAGCTGTGAAAACATCTGATGGCCGCATCATTGGCTTGCCCTGGAAAGCGGACGTGCAGGTGCTGTATTACCGCAAGGACCTGTTCGCACAGGCGGGCCTGAAAGTCCCCACTACCCTCGACGAACTGGAGAATGCTGCGGAAAAACTGCATGTTCCCGGCAAGATGTACGGCTACGCTGCCCGCGGTCTGAAAAATGCGAACGTCTATACCTTCGCGTTCCCACTTCAGGCGTTTGGCGGCAAGTGGATAGACGGCAAGGGGAACTCCACGGTCAACAGTGCCCAGGCGGTCAAGGCCCTGAACTGGTACAGCAGCATGCTGAAAAAGTACGCTCCGCCCAGCGTGATCAGCTACAACTGGAGCGAGGTGCTCGGCCTGTTTCAGCAGGAGCAGCTGGCCATGTTTAACGACGGCATTGGCTTCGCAGTCCAGCTGGAAGACAAATCCAAATCCAAGGTCGCCGGGAAAGTTGGGTACGCTGTGCTCCCTGGACGCCTGGCTCCCGCGACCTACAACGCCCTGGCCATGTCATCACGCAGTGGCAACAAGGACGCGGCATTCATCTTTATGCAGTGGGCAACCAACCGGGCTTTTGACAAACATCTGGTGGAAAATGGTGTGACCTCACCCCGTCAGTCCAGCTGGACGACTGCCACCAACAAGCCCCTGGAAACCATTCCCTGGGCCAAGACGTACTTTGACGCCCTGAAGGTGGCCAAGCCAGCCTTCCCGGAAGTTCCGCCTGTTCAGGAGATGCGCGATACCGTTGGCATTGCGATCGTCCAGTCCATCCAGGGCTCTGCTTCTAAACCAGCGCTCGATCAGGCCAGCCGAGACTTCCAGACCGCGCTGAACAGCGCCAAGCAATGACATGACCACCTCGCCGTTGCCTGGCACGGCCGTCCGGCGCGCTAAGCGCCGGCCAGCCGCACCGATCCTGTTTGTTCTGCCCGCGTTGCTGCTCACGGTCATCGTGATTGCCTTTCCCCTGGGCTACACCCTGTACCAGTCGATGACCAACTGGGTGATCACCAGCCCCAATCCGCCGAAGTTCATCGGGCTGGCCAATTACGCTGAACTGCTGCGGGATCAGCGTGCGATGCAGTCGCTGGTGCGAACGCTGCTGATCACGGTGTGCTCAGTGAGCCTCCAGATGGTCCTGGGCGTAGCCATGGCGCTGGTCATGAACAAGCATTTTTTCGGTCGAGGTCTGTTCCGGACCCTGGCGTTATTTCCTGTGGTGGCCACGCCGGTGGCCATTTCATTGATTTTCGTCACGATGATGAATCCGCAGACCGGGGTCCTGAACCATTTTCTGACGTCGCTCGGTCTGAGCGCCCAGCAGTGGATCTACGCCGAGAAAAGCGTGCTGCCGGCCCTGATTCTGGTGGATACCTGGCAATGGACTCCCTTCGTGATGCTGATTGCCCTGGCCGGTCTGGCCACCCTGCCCAGCGAACCTTATGAAGCGGCCAAGATCGATGGCGCCACCGCTTGGCAGACCTTCTGGGGCATTACGCTGCCCATGTTGATGCCGTCCCTGTTCGTGGCGTTGCTGTTCCGCGCCATCGACACCCTGAAACTGTTTGACACCATCTATGCCATGACGCAGGGTGGCCCTGGGACGGCTTCAGAGACCATCAACCTGTACCTCTACACCCTGAGCTTCAACTACTTCCGTATGGGGTATGCCTCCAGCATGGTTATTGCACTGCTGGTCCTGGTGCTCGGGATCACCCTGCTGCTGATTCGGGCCCGGAAGCTCGCGGAGGACCGCTCATGACCGTTACCGGTGTTCGCTCCCCTGCCGCCACCGCCGCCCGCCGCAAAACACGGCCGCACCCGCTTATGACCCACCTGCTGCCGCTCCTGATCTCCGCGTTCTTCATTGTGCCCATCGTGTTCGTCTTTTACTGGATGGTCTCGATGTCGTTTCAGACCCAGGTGGAGATCAGCGCCAGCCCGCCGACCTTCTGGTCAGCCAATCCGACCACCGAGTGGTACAGCCAGCTGATGCGCCGGATGCCCTTTTTGCAGTACACCTGGAACAGCATGGTGGTGGGCGTCAGTGCCACCGCGATTGGCCTGGCCATAGGCCTTCCGGCTGCCTACGCCATCGCCCGCTGGAAGCTCACAAGCCTCAGCACACTGTTCCTGATCACCCGCATCACACCGGCCATCAGCTTTCTGATTCCCTGGTACATCATTGCCAAACGGCTGGGTCTGGGTGACTCGCTGGTGATCATCACCCTGCTGCACATCACCATCACCCTGCCGCTGATCATCTGGATTATGATCGGATTTTTCGAGGCGCTGCCGACTGATCTCGAGCAGGCCGCCACGGTGGACGGCTGCAATGCCTGGCAGTCCTTCGCCCTGATTGCCGTGCCCCTGGTGAAGCCAGGCATCGTGGCCGCGATTATCCTGGCTTTCATTCAGTCGTGGAACAACTTCCTGTTCGCGGCGGTCCTGGGTGGACCCGGGTCGCAGACCCTCCCTGTGACGGTTTACGGCATGTTGAGCTTCGAGCAGGCGAACTGGGGCCCTCTGGCCGCAGCGGCCACCCTGGTGTGCCTGCCTGTCATCGTGGGCACCATTTTCTTCCAACGCCAACTGGTCGAGGGCCTGACGGCCGGCGCCATGAAGGGCTGAACCTCCTTTTCACCGACCTTCCTTCAAGTCCTACAGGGACCAGACCTGACATCTGCTGAGTTGCCAGGAGTGGTCCCGTGTTCTTACCCGCCTTGTTCTCCTGCTCCGCCGAGGTATCTATGACGCACGCTCATTCTTCTGCCTTTCACGTTCGTGGCCTGGTCGTTCCCATCGTCACGCCTTACACCCCTCATGGCGCAGTGGACCTCAAGCAGGCCGAAGCCCTGGCCCGTTTTTATGCGCTTCAGGGGGTGCCGGCGCTATTTCCTGGGGGGACCACGGGCGAGTTCGCCCTGCTGACGCTGGACGAGCGCGAGGCCCTGCTGGAAGCGGTCGTGCGGGGTGTCCGGTCCAGCGGCACGGCTGAGACGCAGATCATTGCCCACACGGGGGCGGCAACGCTGGACGAGGTGCTGCGTCTTAGCCGACACGCCCAGGCTCAGGGCGTGCCAGCCGTGGCGGTCGTTACGCCCTTTTATTACGAGTACGAGGACGCGGCCGTGCTGGCTTTCTACCAGACCGTGTGCCGGACCCTGCCCGACCTGGGGGTGTACGCATACACCATCCCGCAGCGCGCCGGCAACTCAATGACCGCTTCCAGCGTGGCTGAACTGTGCCGTGAGCCGAACTTTGCAGGAATCAAAGACTCCAGCGGTGATATGCACCGCCTGCTGACTCTCATCGAGGTGCCAGGCCTGAGCGTGCTGGCCGGGGCGGACGATCTGTGCTTTCCCTTCATGATCAGCGGGGGGCACGGCCTTGTCTCAGGCCCGGCCGGTGTGGTTCCGGAGTTGTTCCAGGCCTTTTTCGCAGCGCTGAATACCCAGCAGGTTGAACGCGCCATGGCGCTCGCACGGCACATCCGTGTCTTCAGCCGCATCATCCGTGGGGGCGGCCGCATCGATTACCTCAAGGCCGGCCTCGACTGGCGGGGGCTGACCAACGGCCCATCGCGCCAGCCTCTTCCGAACATGGGCGCTGAAGAGAGGCGCGCGTTGACGCAGCAGCTCGTGACGTTTGCCCAGGCCCTGGCCGGAGACGGCGTCACGCTGACCAGTGCCGCCGTACGGGACGCCGTGGTGTGAAGCGCAGCATAGTTGCTTGTTTTTGCGCCGCTCGCTGTCTGAAGCCCAGCTGTGCCTGGTGGAGCGCCGCATGATCCTGGTTGCCGGCAGCATCAATATCGACTTTGCCGTGCAGGTCCAGGCGCTGCCCGCTCCAGGTGAGACGGTGATGGGCAGCGCCTACCTGGTGAGTCCCGGCGGCAAGGGGGCCAATCAGGCGGTGGCCTGTGCGCGCGCCGGCGCCCCGGTGCAGTTTGTGGGCTGCGCCGGATCCGACGCATATGGCGACCAGCTTCGCGAGGCCCTCCAGTCTGACGGGATCGATACCACCTCCCTGCGCCGTGTCGACGGTCAGACCGGCGCGGCATTCGTTACGGTCGGGAGCGACGGTGAAAACACCATTGCCGTGGCGAGCGGCGTGAACCAGGCCCTGCGGGAGGCTGACCTGCCTGAGCTCAACGGCGTGACGCACCTGATCTTGCAGCTGGAAATTCCTTTGGAAACGGTCCGCGCCTTTGCTCAGGCAGCCCGCCGCGCAGGTGTACATGTCACCCTGAACGCAGCCCCGGCACATCCCTTGGATGATGAGCTGCTAGGGCTGGTGGACCTTCTGATCGTCAATGCCGGTGAGCTGGAAGCCCTGTGTGGTGCCCAGGCTGGCGCCGGTCTGGAGTACCAGCTTGAAGTGCTGTCCGGCCGTGGACCGAAAGCGATTGTGGTGACCTTAGGAGCGGACGGCGCCGCCTTCTGGACCAATGGGCGCTGCCACCGAAGTGCCGCATTTGCCGTACAGGCAGTGGACACGACCGGAGCCGGCGACACCTTCGTGGGTGTGCTGGTCGCAGCGCTGCGTCATATGGACCTGACCGCTGCGGTGCAGCGCGCTTCAGCCGCGGCCGCACTGGCCTGCACCCAGCGTGGCGCCCAGATCAGCATGCCCCGGTTGTCCGCTATCGAGCGGCTTCTCGCTTCCACTGTGCGCTGAATATTTTTGCTCCCCACGGGGGCGAGCGGCCCTGTGCTGTGCGGGCCCTGGAGAACCTATGACCATATCCTCCCTTCCCTTGACTGAAGCCTATCTGGTCGCCAGCGGTGACATGCGCCTCGCTGCCAACCAGCAGTGCTGGCCGGCCCAGGCCCATATGGAGGCGCAGCTGACTCAGGCGCTCAGTGCGCTGGGCGTGAAGCTCACCCGGGCGCACGACGTCGATCCACAGGAGCGCCACGGCTTTATTTCCTCGCAGCGAATGGGGATGGACGTCTTCAGACGCATTCCCAAGGATGCCCCGGTTATTGTCGCTGAGGCCGTCTGGCAATACAGCCACCATGTTCTGGCTGGCCTGCGTGCACACCGCGGCCCCATTCTGACGGTGGCCAACTGGAGTGGGCAGTGGCCAGGACTGGTAGGGCTGCTCAATCTCAATGGCAGCCTCACCAAGATGAACATCGATTACAGCTCGCTCTGGAGCGAAGATTTTCAGGACGAATTTTTTGTTTCCAGGCTGGCCGAATGGGTCCGGACAGGTCGGGTGACCCATGACCGCACGCATGTCCGGTCGTTTGACGCTCAGCGCGTGCCCGAGGCGCACCGGACCCTGGGCACCCAGCTGGCCCAAAGCATGCTGGAGCAACAGGCCATCCTGGGCACTTTCGACGAAGGCTGCATGGGCATGTACAACGCTGTTATTGACGACGAGCTGCTCAATCCTCTGGGGATCTACAAGGAGCGGCTCAGCCAGTCGGCCCTGTATGCCGGAATGCAGCAGGTAACAGACAGTGAGGCCGAGGCGGCCCTGGACTGGCTGCTCGAACGAGGGATGCAGTTCGCCTGGGGCGCGGACCCGGCCACCGAACTGACCCGCGCCCAGACCCTTGACCAGCTCAAGATGTACGTGGCTGCCATGCGCATCGCCGCGCAGTTTGGCTGTGACGCGATCGGGATCCAGTACCAGCAGGGCCTCAAGGACCTCGCTCCAGCCAGCGACCTGGCTGAAGGACTGCTGAATAACCCTGAGCGTCCACCCGTGCACGACGCCCGGACTGGCGAGGAGCTCTACGCTGGTCAGGCGCTGCCACATTTCAACGAAGTGGATGAAGGAGCGGCGGTGGACGGTCTGGTGACCCATCACGTCTGGACGGCGCTGGGCCTGAATCCTGCCAACACCCTTCATGACCTGCGGTGGGGCGAAGACCATGACGGACAGTTCGTGTGGGTTCTGATGATTTCCGGCGCGGCTCCAGCGGCTCACTTTGCAGGTGGATATCAGGGAGCGTCCAGTGAGCGCCAGCCGCCGATGTACTTTGCCCAGGGGGGCGGCACGCTGAAAGGGGAGAGCCGGCCCGGTGACCTGGTCTGGTCGCGGGTTTATATTCAGGGCGGCCGGTTGCACGTGGACCTGGGCCTGGGACGGGCGGTGGCCCTGCCGGAGGCAGAAGTGCAGCGTCGCTGGTCTCTCACGACACCCCAGTGGCCGATAATGAATGCGGTGCTGGAGGGGGTAAGCCGGGACCAGATGATGGCGCAGCACCAGGCCAACCATATTCAGGTGGCCTACGCGCCCAGCCGGGACGCGGCCCTGGAAGCGCTCAACGTCAAGGCCACGCTGTTCGACGCGCTGGGTGTGGACGTCCATCTGTGCGGATTCCAGGCGTGACCGCGGGCAGTCCCGTACTGCTCGGGCTGGACATTGGAACCTACTCGAGTAAGGGTGTTCTGGTCGGTGTAGACGGACGCATTGTTGCCCAGCATGTCATCGCGCACCAGATTTCGATGCCCGCGCCCGGTCATGTGGAACAGGATGCAGACGCGGTGTGGTGGGGAGATGCCCAGACCCTGATCCGCACGCTCCTGCAAGGCGTTGATCCTGCTCGTGTGGTCGGAGTGGCATGCAGCGCCATCGGGCCGACTCTGCTGCCGCTGGACGAGCGCGGGGCTCCTTTGCGGCCCGGCATCCTCTACGGGGTGGATACTCGCGCTGGGGCCCAGATCGACGCCATGAACCATGACCTGGGAGAGGACCAGGTGTTTCTCCACAGCAATATGGCCCTGACCAGCCAGGCCATCGGCCCCAAAATCCGCTGGTTGCGCGAGCATGAGCCTGCGCTCTGGGCCAGGACCCGAACGCTGACAACGGCAAGCAGTTACCTGGTGTACCGCCTGACCGGACGGCACGTGATGGACCATCATACGGGCGCGCACTTCATGCCCCTGTATGACCCGCGCACGCGGCAGTGGTCCGAGACCTTCCGCGCCGCTGTGCTCGCTGACCGGGGCCTTGACCTCCTGCCGGACCTGGCATGGAGTGATGAGCGGGCGGGCGTGGTCACAGCGGAGGCGGGCGCGCTGACTGGCCTGCGTCCGGGCACCCCCGTAGCGGTGGGCACGGTGGACGCGCTGGCCGAAGCCATCAGCGTCGGGGCGACCCAGCCAGGCGACCTGATGGTCATGTATGGCTCGACCACATTTTTCGTGCTGGTGCAGACGGCCCCGACCCCGGACCCGCGGGTGTGGTCGGTGGGCGGAGCTTTTCCAGGTCAGGTTAATCTCGCGGCGGGGATGGGAACCACCGGCAGCCTGACCCGCTGGATGGCCGACGAGTTTGCCCGTGAACTGCCCACCGATCAAGCGTATGACGCACTCTTCGCTGAGGCCGCCCGGATCGATCCAGGTGCTGACGGTCTGCTCATGCTGCCCTATCTCAGTGGTGAGCGGACGCCGATCAACGATCCCCGCGCGCGTGGCGTGATCGCGGGTCTGACGCTGACGCATACACGCGGTCATCTGTTCAGGGCGGCACTTGAGGGCGTGGGATTTGGCATTCGTCACAACCTGGAAGCCTTTAGCGACCTGGGTGCAGATATCCGCCGGGTCATTGCTGTGGGTGGCGGCACGAAAGGCCGGGTCTGGCTTCAGATCGTCAGTGACATCACTGGCGTTTCACAGGAGATGGCGCAGATCAGTCTCGGTGCGAGTTATGGCGACGCGTTCCTGGCGGGACGGGCAGCGGGGGTGCTTGCCCCTGAAGAGCTGCAGAGGTGGATCCAGCCGGCTGAACCGGTGGTACCGAACATGGCAGCCAAGAGAACGTACGACCGGCTCTACCCCTTGTACCGCGACCTGTACACCACGACAGCTTCAACGGTGCATGCGCTCTCTCAGTGATTGGCTCTGGCCTCATGCTCGTTGCCTGCGCAAACCGTTCCGTAGCGTAGGCACAGCGGGGACCTCTCTGATGCTCGGTGTGCCCCAGCGTCACCATGGCGCAGGAAGCGTCTCCTCCCCGAGATTTCGGGAAAGTGGAGCCGGTGCCTGCCCAAACCCGCGCACCTCGACCCCGGGAATAGAAATTTCCCGTCGGTCGAGGTGCGCAGCTACAGCAGATTGAGTGTTCAGATCATTTGCGCAGTGCTCAGGCTGCCTCTCAGCACCCGATATTCTGTCCGAAATACTTGCGGCTCAACTGCGCCGAACCGCCATTCGTCTCCACCTGATGCAGCGCGGCGTTCACGGCGGTCTTCAGCTCCGTGTTGCCTTTGGCGAATGCCATGGCGATCTGCTCTTTCCAGAGCGTTTCCCCAAGCACCAGGCCGGCTTTTGGAAAGGTCTTCTGCGCTTCGATCGCAGCGAAACGGTCGGTCACGATAGCGGCCACCTGACCAGTCGCGACAGCGGTGGTGACTGCCAGACTGGAGTTGTAAACCTGCACGCTCTTGTCGAACGGCAGCTTACGCAGGAAGCTGAAGTACGTACTGCCAGCTTCAGCGCCCAGCTTCTTTCCGGCCAGTGCCTTGGTTGTCAGCGGGCCACCCTTACGGGTCAGGATGACACCGCCTGTGCAGTAGTGCGGTGACGCAAATTCCACGGTCTTTGCCCGGGTGCTGTTAATAGCGTGCGAGGCGATGACCACGTCGATTTCTTTTGGGCGGTCGTTCACTTCCTTGAGCAATCCGTCGAACGGCCGCACGACCCACTCGATGCGCAGGCCCATCTGCCGGGCCACCTGCTCTGCGAGGTCCACTTCAAACCCCTTGGCGACGCCACCTTTCATGTAGTTAAACGGCTCGAAATCAGCGCTTGTGGCAACCTTCAATACGCCGCTGGCTTTGATGTCACTGAGCGTGCGGGCCTGAGCGGCACTTCCTACCATCAATGCCAGCCCAGCCAGCAACGAAATCTTTAAACGCATACAGTTCTCCTGAAATCCATAAATATGCATACAAGATGCGTCAGGCAGTCTCACCAAGATGTCACGGCGCCTAGAGTCCAGAGTATTAAGGTTGCCTCCCGGAGTGCTGTTTGGCTGACTCTTCTCTTCGTATCCGGCGCAATTTCAGTCATTGTTTGTAGAAATTTCACAGCCAGCCCGGCATGACCCGGTCGGGACAAACTCACTGCATCGACCGAATCCCGACAGGAAGCCAGGTAAACGCTTTCTGAACTGATTTACCTGCCGCTTCTTCTATGGAAATGGGCGCCTGAATGGTTGGCTGGCAGCCATTTTCTGCTACCCTGAAGTCTCCTCAGAGTGTTCCACTGGTCTTGGTCACGAACAGCAGTTGGAGTGGAGATCTGGGACGATAAGGAGTCTCATGCATCCTTCAGAGACCGGTCCCGTGTTCGCAGGCTCGATCCCATCAGTTTATGCGCAGTACCTGGTGCCGCTCATTTTTGAATCCTACGCTGCTGATCTGGCTTCCCGAGTGGCCGGACACCAGCCGGCCAGGGTTCTGGAGATTGCCGCAGGCACGGGTGTTGTGACCCGCCAGCTTGCCCACGCTTTGCCACCGGGAACCTCGATTGTGGCTTCCGATCTCAGCCAGCCGATGCTCGATCAGGCGGCATTGGCGGGAACAGAGCGGCCCGTCGAGTGGAAGCAGGCGGACGCCCAGCACCTCCCGTTTCCTGACGCATCGTTTGACGTGGTGGTTTGTCAGTTCGGGGTCATGTTTTTTCCAGAGAAAGCGAGGGCATTCGCGGAAGTCAGGCGGGTGCTCCGTCCTCACGGCGAGTTTGTATTCAATGTCTGGGACCGGATCGAAGAAAACGAATTTCCTCAGACCATCGTCCAGGCAATCAGTACTCTCCTCCCGGAGGATCTATTGCCTTTCATCACCCGGATCCCCTATGGGTATCACGATCCTGTCGTCATCGCTCGGGACCTTGCGGCTGGGGGGTTCACCGAGACGCCTGCAATCACGTTCCTGACTGCACTCAGCCGCGCGGGTTCACCGGATATACCCGCTGTGGCGTTCTGCCAGGGTACGCCTATGCGGGATGAACTGGAGGAACGGGGGCCTACAACACTCGCACAGGCCACTGACCTTGCGACCGCTGCGATAGCCGCCCGTTTCGGGCCGGGTGACGTGACTGGGAAATTGCGCGCCCTGGTCGTTTCGGTGAAACGGGATGCGCCAGCAGTCCACAGGTGAAGGATGTTCCGGATGGTCCTTGGGATAGACCGGCAGCGTGCCCCAGGTCGACCTCTTCAAGGCTGAGCGTGGAAAGTAACTGGAATTCTGCGCCTGATCAGGGAAGCAGGGTTGTTCATCTGGCTGGGCGCAGGCATAGGGATAGCAACTTTCGAAGGCGTCCCAGACAGCCTGGAAAGTAAGCGCCTGGTTACCGGTCCCGCATGGCGCTCACCAGGGCAAGGCGTTACATCTCTGCTGAACCAGCGCGGCGCTCGTTCAAGGAACTAGGTATAGCGCGGTCCCAACAAGGGTCACTCCCTGCCTCATGACAGTGCGGTGGTTCCTGTCTTGATGACTGCAAACCTTGGAAAAGCGGCTCGCCTAAACTGCACTCTCTTGACAAGGCAGCCTGTGAAGACTTCCCTCTGACCGGCATATGGGTCAAGAACGGGGCCGGGATGGGCCGGGTCCTGAAGGTCTTCACGATTGACAAAGGAATTTCGCTGGCTGTGTGTTGTTTCCCTATGCTCACCTCACAAGGAAGACGGTACCCCGAATCTCGGATAATTCACTGGTTGTCTGACTTCAAGGTCCGCCCAGTGATGGCAGTCGGGGAGAAGGACCTGCCCCTTGTTCACAGGATGAAGCGTCTCGTTTTGAGCCGTATGTGGACGCCTGGCTACGCCTGGTCCCGTTGTTTCTGGAACTGCTTTGCTGAGGAGTGCAGCGATGGATTTTAGGGATGACCCTCCGCAACCCGCTTCTCTGATCCAGGCCGGTGCCGGACTGACCGGGGCCATTGCCACGGCCCTCCTACAGACGTCGCTGGACTGCATGATCGTTATAGACCAGAACAACCTGGTGGTGGAATGGAACCCGGCAGCGGAGCAGGTGTTTTCCTACAGCCGTCAGGACACGTTAGGAAGGAATCTGAGCACGCTGATTATCCCGCCTGCGTTCCGCGAGGGCCATGAACGAGGCATGCGCCGGTACCTGACCACACGTATTCCCCGTATCGCCAACCGTGTCAAGGTTTTTGCTCAGCGCCGCAATGGCGATACCTTTCCCTGCGAAATCGCCTTTCATCCCCTGGAGTTCAGCGGCTCTACCTTCTTTGCTGCCGTATTGCGTGACATCAGCGAACAGATTCGTACCGAGGAGGTCCTGCGGGAAAGCGAGGAGCGGTACCGTACGATCTTTGATCAGGCGGCTCTGGGGATTGCCCATGTCAGTGTGAAGGGGCACTGGGAGCGCGTGAATCAGACGCTTTGCCATATCCTGGGATACACGCATGAAGACCTTCTGGCGCTGACCTATCCGGACGTAACGCACCAGGACGATCTGGAGCAGGTCAAGGAGCATGCCGAACTGCTGCTGTCGGATGGAGTCCATACCTCGTGCATTCAGCACCGCTTCGTTCGCCGGGACCAGTCTGTGGTGTGGGTGAAAGTCACGAGTTCTGTGATGCGCAAGGCAAGCGGCGAGGCCCAGTCGTTTATCGCCATGGTCGAAGACATCACTGAGATCCAGCGCGCGGAGGAGGAACTTCGGTTGGCCGCAGAGGATCTCGAACGGCGTGTCGAGGCCCGTACGGCTGACCTGACGAACCTCAGCGCGCAGCTTCAGACGCAGGTGCTCGAACTTGAGCAGCGGAACCGTGAAACGCGTCTCCTGGGTGAAATGAGCGACATGCTGCAGGCCTGCCTGACTATTTCGGAAGTTGAACAGGTGGTGGCGCAACATGCCTCCGAATTGTTTCCGGGCGTGGGCGGGGCATTGTATGCCTTCGAATCGTCCAGGACAGTTCTTCAGGAGACCATCAGCTGGAACGGTGGCAGCTCAAGTTCGTCGGTCTTTGTGCCGGTCGAATGCTGGGGCCTGCGCCGGGGCCGACCCTTCTCGGCCCTCGGCGAGGAAGGGCTTCATTGCCGTCACAGTTCTGCCTCTCATTCCACCCTGTGTGTTCCGATGTTGGCCCAGGGAGAAACGGTCGGACTCCTGCACCTGGAGGCTGGCAGTGCAGCGCCGTTGACCAGGCGGCAGGAACGGCTTGCGCAGACCGTTGCTGAGACGGCGGCCCTGGCAATCGTGAACTTAAGGCTCCGCGAGAGCCTTCGTCAGCAGTCCATCCGGGATCCCCTGACGGGGCTCTACAACCGGCGTTACCTGGAGGAATCCTTCGAACGCGAACTGCACCGCGCTCAGCGCAGTGATGATCCTATTGCCGTCATCATGCTGGATATCGACCATTTCAAACACTTCAATGACTCGCACGGTCATGAGGCCGGGGATGAACTGCTGCGGGCCCTGGGTCAGCTCCTGTCAGGATGTATCCGCGCGGAGGATGTGGCCTGCCGCTACGGGGGAGAGGAGTTCGCTATGGTGTTTCCCGGCATGACTCTGGACCAGGCGACACGGTGGGCCGATCAGCTGCGCCATACGGTCGAAAGCACACAGTTCGCAAGTCGCGGTGAAGCCCTGGAGCAGGTCAGCGTCTCCCTTGGTGTAGCCGCCTTTCCGCAGCATGGCCGCCATCTGGCCGATCTGATCCGGGCTGCGGACGCTGCCTTGTACCGGGCAAAACGCGAGGGGCGAAACCGTGTCATCACGGCAGACGGTGCCTCAAGATAAGCATCAGCGCAAGCTGATGAAGTGGCCAGCGATCGACCTGAAGCTGCCATCACTGGAAATGTTGACGCTTTTACCCGCATGCACAGTCCGAATCAGGCAGTGATCTGGAACTACCTGGTTGAGGATAATGGTCACAACGAAATCCATAGGAATTCATAGATGCACACTTTGATGCCTTTTCGGTGTCGTAGTGCACTGTCATTGTGCGTACCTGCGGGAACACATGCGAGGCTGACGTCGGGTGCTGGAAGGTTGCTGCCCCAGGGCTTATGCACACTTTTGGCTGGATCCGGTGACGTCTGGTTGGCAGAGGTTGGCCTAGATATGCCAGAGACGGCATTCTGGGTGTGATGACCGATGACGGAACACCACGGCGCTACCTGCAGGTTCAGCAGCGCCTTCAGGAAATGCTTGATGGCGGGGATTACCAACCCGGAGACAAGGTGCCGTCCGAGCGGGAACTGGCCCAGACCCTGGGAGTCAGTCGCATGACGGTTCGCCGCGCGGTGGATAACCTCGTGAAACTGGGGTTACTGGAGCGTGACAGCACGACAGGCACCCGGGTCAGCACACCCAGGGTCCGGCGTCTGCTGAACCATGCCCACCTGCACAGCATCACGCAAATGGTGGCGGCCACAGGTGGACGGGCAGGGGGAAAGCTGCTGGAGTTTCTGGTCACCCCTGCCTCGGTAGGTGTGGCGGAGAAACTGCTTGTGCCGGCAGGAAGTCCGGTTGTGACGATTCGTCGACTGAGGCTGGTGGATGACATGCCGTTCTGTCTGGAAACCAGTTATCTGCCGGCGCGGCGCGTACCTGGGCTGGCAGCTGAGGACCTGTTGGAGGGAGGGTCCCTGTATGAGCTGCTGGAGGCGCGGTATGGGATTGCAGCGGCGGTAGGGGAGAGCCTGATCAGTGTCTCATTCGCGACCGTATCTGAAGCGCAGGCCTTGAAGTTGCCTGTGAATCATGCCGTGTTGCTGTACCGGTCGGTTGTGCAGGATACACAGGGGCAACCGTTCGAGTATCTGAAATCGGTGAACCATCCGGGGCTCGTGGTGTTCAACATCGGCGAGGGACGGCCTGGACCTCAGGAAGGATAGATGGAACGGCGTCTTGACGAAGCAGGCTCCTCCCCTTACGCTTGGTCTATACCAAGTAGACCAAGGAGTTGCATGACCATTTCAGATGCTGGCCCGGCCGTTGTGGCCTCACCCATCAACCGCGAGCTCATTATCAACAGCCTGCAAGGCGCACTGCAGGCCAAGAACGCAGCGGCAACGCTTGGCCGCGACCTCGCTCACCAGATCGACCGCATCTATTTCGTGGCCTGCGGTGCCCCCAACCGCGTCATGCTCAGCCTGGAGTACTGGCTGGATCATGCGCGCACCGACCTGCAGGTCAAACGGTACTTCCCGGCTGAATTCCTGGCGATGCAACCTCACCTGGACGAGCGCACCCTGGTGATCCTTGCGTCGAAGTCCGGCACGACACAGGAAACCGTTCAGGCAGCGCAGTTCCTGCGGAGCCAGCCCTGCCGCACGCTCGTCGTCACGACAACAGCCGACAAGCCCCTTGCGCAGGGCGCACAGCACCTGTTCCTGATGGGTGAAACCGAACAGGCGCACACCGGCATCTACATCGTGCTGCAGGGCCTGATGGCCGGACTGCTCGACGCCCGGCACGGCTACCCGCTGTACGACCAGGTGATGCGCTCGCTGGACGCCCTGCCCGCTGTCCTGGTGGAGTCCGCCGAAGTCAGCGACGCCAGGGGACGCGCCGACGCGCACACCTACCGGGACGACCATACCCTCTACCACCTGGCGTCCGGCCCGGTCTTTACCACCGCGTACGTGTTCGGCGTATGCATGCTCATGGAAATGCAGTGGCTGCACAGCGTGCCGTTTGAGGCGGCAGAATGGTTTCACGGTCCGTTCGAAATTCTGGACGCGCAGACCCCTGTCATGGTGCTCCTCGGTGAGGATCCCAGCCGTCCGCTGGCCGAGCGGGCCCTGACCTTCTGCCGCAAGTACACCAACCGCGTGATGAAGTACGACTCCCGGGACCTGCCCATGACCGGCGTCGATCCCGAAGTGCGCGCCCTCTTTGCCCCTTACGCCCTTCAGGCTGCTCTCAACCGCTTTGCTGAGCATCTGGCAGCCGAGCGCAACCACTCGCTGGACACCCGGCGGTACATGTGGGTCACGGACTACTGACATGCCCCGCCTGCTTGGCATCGGTGACAACACAGTAGACCTCTACCTGAGCGACGGCACCATGTACCCCGGCGGGAACGCCGTAAACGTGGCGGTACTCAGCGCCAGGCTCGGGCATTCAGCCAGTTACGTTGGCTGCGTCGGCACGGACGCCGCTGGAGAACTGATCCTCAGCGCTCTGCGTGCAGAAGGCGTAGACCTGAGCCATTGCCGTCAGATGGAGGGCATGACCTCCTGGAGCGGCATTGAGCACCGTGACGGGGACCGTTATTTCGTCGGCAGTGCCCCCGGGGTACAGGGCGAGTGGACCCTCACCGAAGCCGACCTGACGTTCACCGCCGCACATGACCTGGTGCACACCAGCATCTACAGCCGGCTGGACGATGCTCTGCCGCGCATCCGGCAGGCCGCTGCTCTCCTGTCCTATGACTTTTCATCCGAGTGGACAACGGACCTGCTGGCCCGCGTTGCTCCGCAACTGGACGTGGCCTTCCTCTCGGCCGGGGAAGACCCGCTGCCAGAGGCGACCGCGCTTGCCGAGGAGGTCGCTGGGTACGGTGCTGGCGTTGTTGTTGTGACGCGCGGTGCACGGGGGGCGCTGGCTCTGACCGACACCGTGCTCTATACGCAGAATCCCGTGCCGGCAGCGGTGGTCGATACTCTGGGTGCCGGAGACGCCTTTATTACGGCGTTCCTGCACTGCTGGGCCACCCACCATGACGTTCCCGCAGCCCTAACGGCCGGGGCGCACGAAGCCGCACGCAACTGTGCCGTACACGGCGCCTTCGGTTACGGCACTCCCATTCCTGCTCATCATCTCGCCCGGCCCTGAACCTCACGTCATAAGGAGAAGCCCATGTGTCATACCCGGATGTCTGCCCTGCTGGTTCTGGTTCCCGCCCTGTGCGCTGCTGCGCCTGCTCACGCTGCGACCCTCGCGCAGGTCAAGGCGTCGGGTGTTCTGCGGCTCGCTACCGAAGGCAACTACCCGCCTTTCAACCATTACAAGAACAAGGCACTTACCGGGTTCGAAGTAGAGCTTGGGAACGCCATCGCAAAGCAGTTGGGCGTCAAGCCCCAGTGGACAACCGTGGTGTTTGAAAGCCTGCTGCTGGGTCTGGACCGGAACCGGTATGACCTGGTGATCGCCTCGCACGGCATCACGCCCGAGCGTCTGAAAGCGGTGACGTTCTCCACCCCGCACTACTGCAGCGGAGGCGTTCTTGTCGCCCGCCCCGGCGGTCCCCGAACGCTCGAGGATCTGAAGGGCAAAGTCGTAACCATGGGCGTGAACACCTCGTACCTCGGATATGTGCAGAAACTCCCGGGCATTGGAGGTGTGAAAACCTTTCCCACCACGAACGATCAGCTGAACGCCGTGTTGAACAACCGGGCAGACGCCATGGTTCTGGACCGGTTCAACGCGATCGACGCGAGCAAGGTGCTGCCAGGCAAACTGCAGATCGGGGATGTGGTGTTCCCGGAGCGGATCGGTATGGCCATGCGCAGGAACAACGCAGAACTCGAGCAGGCGGTGAACCGGGCCCTCGCCACCCTGATGGCGAACGGTACCTATACGAAGCTCTCTCAGGCCTACTTCGGGCAGGACGTACGGTGCCCCGTCACTCCGGGTTGATGGCCTGAATACCGTTTCCTGATTCAGGTGACACGGCGGGAGCGACCTCCAAAAGGTACGAGGGCAGGAGCATAGGTTTCACGACATATTCCAAACCGTATGTACAGAACGCTGTCGTCGGTGCGAGCCCCGGTCCCCACAAGAGGTGGGGCAATTCCGTATCGACTTCCGACCGGGTCCGGAGCATCTCGTTGACTGGAAATCATCCAGGCCAGGTTTAGCAGGATGGGTCCAATGCCCGACCGGTACATAACCAATAGTGCTGATATCTCCGCACATGATCGAAGCGCGCTCCTGCAGTGAATTGCTCAGCGACTTAGCGTGACCCACAGGAAAAGACGCCCGCATGCGGGCGTCTGACGTATCCGGGGCCATACCAGTGACCCCGGAGGTGCGATCTTCAGTCGGCAGAGAGGGCGGGTTCAGGGAGGGGAGCGACAGGGGTGCCGCGCATCTGGGCGAGCACACGCTCGCGGATATCGGCAAGCAGATCCGGACGCTCACTCAGGAAGGCAATGGCTTTTTCCTTGCCCTGCCCGATGCGTTCGTCCCCGTAGCTGTAGAAGCTCCCAGCCTTCTTGATCACCTCGAAAGTGGTGGCGAGCGTGACCAGGTCATCCATGGCATCGAACCCGTGGCCGTAGCGCAGCGTCAGCTCCACTTCCTTGAACGGCGGCGCGACCTTGTTCTTGACGGTCTTGACCTTGACGCTGTGCGACACCGCCACATTGTCGACCATGGTGGACTTGCCGCCCATCTTGCGCACGTCCAACCGGACCGAGGCGTAGAACTTCAGGGCCTTGCCGCCGGTGGTGGTTTCGGGGTTGCCGTACATCACGCCGATCTTCTCGCGCACCTGGTTGATGAAGATCGCGGCGGTGCCGGTTTTGGAGACGATGCTGGTGAGTTTGCGCAGCGCCTGGCTCATCAGCCGGGCCTGCAACCCCGGGAGGCTGTCGCCCATCTCGCCCTCGATCTCGGCGCGGGGGGTCAGCGCAGCCACCGAGTCCACAACAACAACGTCGATGGCGCCGGAGCGGATCAGCAGTTCCATGATTTCCAGGGCCTGCTCGCCGTTGTCGGGCTGGGAGACCAGGAGGTCATCGGTGTTCACACCCAGGGCGCGGGCGTAGACGGGGTCGAGGGCGTGTTCGGCGTCGATAAAGGCGCAGGTGCCGCCGGCTTTCTGGGACTGGGCGATGATGCTCAGGGCGAGGGTGGTTTTGCCGCCGGATTCGGGGCCGTAGATTTCAGTGACGCGGCCTTTGGGGATGCCGCCGACGCCCAGGGCGACGTCGAGGCTGAGGCTGCCGGTGCTGATGGCCTGGACGTCGAGCTTGCTATCGGCGCCGAGTTTCATGATGCTGCCTTTGCCGAATTGTTTTTCAATCTGGCTCATGGCGGTTTGCAGAGCTTTGTGCTGGTCGGTATCCATGGGGTCTCCGGGTGGGGGCGCTCTAGGGGCAGCCCCAGAACAGGGCGTTATGATTCCAGCATAATTGTAGCAGTATGGTTAGGTTAAAATGTGGACTTTTGTTCGGTTTACCGGGTTTCAGGCGCGGTAAAGGCTGCCAGTTCACAGGGTGACGAACCAAATGCATTGGCCCTACTTCCAAGACCTGATCTCTGAATAGAGTCATGAACTCCAATCACGGCTAACGGCGAGACTTCATGCTCAGAACCGGACCAGTCAACGGCACCGAGCCCTGGCGCGCTGTGACTTTCCCCGAGCGCGCCGCCTCTAAGGACGTGATCATGCCCCGGAACGTCATTCTCATCCAGATCGACTCGTTGAACCGTCACTTCCTGCGGGCTTACGGGAACGACTGGGTACAGGCGCCCAACCTTGAAGGCTTCGCCCAGCGCGCAGTCATCTTCGATCGGCACTTCACAGGTTCGCTTCCTTGCATGCCTGCCCGCCGCGAAATCTGGGCCGGCGTGGAGGAGTTCTGGTGGCGCGGGTGGGGACCACTGGAACCGTGGGATGAGCCCATCGCGTATCACGCCAACCGCGCGGGCATCACCACACAGCTCATCACGGACCACTACCACTTCTTCGAGTGGGGTGCGCACAGCTACCACCATGATTTCGCCGGGTACGAGTTCATTCGTGGACACGAGCATGACAATCACATCACCGCGCCTCTGCGCGGGGAACCGTCCTGGGCACGCCGTATGGTGGCCGAGCACGGGGAAAGCGCCCGAATTTATCTGCGTAACGTCGCCTCCTTCGCCCATGAGAAGGACTTCTTTGCGCCCAGGGTCATGGACGCCGCGGCCCGCTGGATTGATCTCAATCACACTCAGGAACGGTTCTTCCTGCATGTGGACTGCTTCGATGTGCATGAGCCTTTCCACATACCGGAGCCGTACCGCAGCCTGTATACCGATGAGGCGCCTGACGACTTTAATCCCTGGCCACGGTACGGCCGCAGCGACGAGGGCGAACTCGCGCTGACCGAGCAGGAACTTCAGTGGATCCGCGCTCAGTTTGCTGGGAAGCTCACGATGGTCGATACCTGGCTGGGCCGGGTATTCGACGCCTTGTCAAGGCACGACCTCTGGCCAGACACTGCCGTCATTATCACGACCGATCACGGACACTACCTGGGAGAACACGGGCGCATCGGCAAGCCTGCCAGCCCCCTGTGGAACACCCTTACGCACGTGCCGCTGATGGTCTGGTGTCCCGGACAGCCCGCACGGAGAGAAGGGGCCATCACGCAGCCCGTAGACCTACACGCTACCGTGCTCGACCTGCTGAACCTGCCGGGTACCGGTCCGCACTCACGGAGCTTTCTGCCCGTGCTTCTGGGTCAGCGCACAGATCACCGTGACCTGGCGGTGTACGGCTACGCCAACGCCAGAGTGGGCGTAACAAACGGCGAATGGACGCTGCTGCGCGACCACGATCCCAGACTTGGCCCGGCGCACTGGTACTCCCTGCAGGTTGGTCATCTGGATGCCCGAAGCTACCCGGCCCGCCACACGCGCCCAACTGTCTTCCCGGACCTCGTGGCCGGACAGTTCATTCCTGGCGTCCAGACCGCACATTGGCGCATGCCGGCTCAGTCGGACGACCTGCGGCACCTGACGCTCCCGCGGGAAGACCTGCTCTACCACGCGGCTGATCTCGGACAACAGCAGAACCTGCGTGTTGAGCATCCCCGCGAGATGCGGCGCCTGGAAGAACAGTTGCGCGCCCACATGACCCAACTGGGGGTACCACAAGAACAATTTGCTCGCCTGCGGCTGTGACTGGCTGTGCTCCTCACTCAGGATGCGTTCCTCTGTGCATCGAACACACAGTCACAGACCAGCCGAGGTGCAGGAACAAGTGTTTTTGTCCATCTGGTTGCACGCGAGAGCAGTTACTTTCAGGTCTGGGCGGCACTCTGACATTTCGTGCAAGGTGGAGAGCTTGGTCTCCAGTGATGAATCTTGCCGAGGTGCAGCATGCTTCCCGCGGAGCAGCCTAACGCTGCGTTATCCGGAAGCATTCAGTGTCAGTTGCCGTCCAGAAAAAAGCCTCCAGTATCGCTGGAGGCAGGGCATCCGACTTCACTCGGCCGGTGTGTTTTACAACTGGTGTCAGTGTGCTGGCTGCGTCGCCGAGCTTTCTGAACGGGATCTTGAGAAGGCTTCATTGAGACGTCTTCATTGGTCAGTGATGAAGTGGGAAGAATCTCGATTTGATTCTTCAGAGGGTTGGCCGAAGGTGCCCCGGCACATCGAACAACTAGCAAGAAGAATCGGGACAGACATGAAGATTACACCTCTGTGTCTTCGCTGAGAAATGAGCAACAGGTGTCATACACATGCTTTGTTAGAGAGTCGAAATTGAACCTGTACACTTTTATTAAGCTTCCCTCAACATCTTGCGGGTCGTTCCGTCTCGACTTTTCCTGCTCCCCAGGCTTCAGAGCCTGAGTCCATACCATTTGGAGTTCAAATGATCGAAGTGAAATGCACCTGGATCCCTGGCACCCTGGATATGCTTCAACTGCGCGCCGGTAACCGCCATGGTCGGCTTTCCGTCCATGAGCTGCGCCGGCGGTTCGGCATGGGCGCTATGAATTCGATGTACCTGATTGGTCGCTTTCAAACACTGGCAGAACCTGGCGCGCTCACCGGTTTGGCATTGAGCTGACGTACTGAAAATTGCGTGATGGCGCTGGGCCTGGAGGATTTCAGGCATTGGACGCGGCGAACCACCACAAGCGGACAGGATGCCCTGGCATACCGTTGTTGGGTATCCCGCCCGGTCTGCGCACTGAGGAGTTCATTTTTCGGCCCCTGCGTATCACTGATGCAGAATTGGATTTTGACGCTCTGACCGCTAGCCGCGAGGCGCTGCTCGTGTTCAGTGGTGGCCGCTGGCCGGCGGGGGGCTTTTCCCTATCCTGACCGTTGTATTTGGGACTGGCGTTCCGGCTTCTTGCTCGATCGTGAAGCTCTGCCGTTTACTGGAGATTTGATTGTGCCGCAGATTAGCGCAATGCGTCCGCATCAGCCTGTTTCAGAATTTTTGCATTTTCGGGAACCGTGACACCGTCCCGCAATGTCACATCAATCACCAGGGCGCCACTCCCGATTGTCACACCAGTACCGACCTTGCTGCGGAAAAGGACCGCGTCGTCTCCGATTGTCAGGTTGTCGCCCACCGTCAGGGGACCATGGAACACGATGTTGTCATCGGTATCAAGATTACGGCCAATCTGAATGCTGGTGCCTTTGAGTGCGTGGAAGGTGACCCGGTCCTCAATTTCCGCACGCTCTCCGATAATGATTGGTGCTCCTTCATCCGCGCGTATGGAGGTCCGGCGGCCTACCACACTGTTGGCCCCCAGCCGGACATCACCGACCAGGCGCGCAAACTCTTCCAGCCTGACATTGGCACTCAGAGTTGGGCGTATCGCGCGCGGGTTGAACGACGTCTTGGGATTGGCACTGACCCCCGAGACCGCATCGAAGCCTCCTTCTAGGTATAGCTCAACGTAGTGCTCGGCAAATTCCTCGTTGACCTCCAGAACTTCCTCCTGGAACTCCGAGTTGGCCGCGGCCTTGAGGGGCAGGGCATTCGCTTGAGCCTGGGTGGTGATCGCCGCACCGGTAGGCACCAGCCTGTCGCGGGGAATGCGCACGTTCCGAACGACCGCACCATGCAGTACGAATACGCCGTCTTCGAGCACACTGTTTTCAATCCGGGACCGGAACCCTACGAAGGTAAAGTTCCCGATGACGCTGTTTTTGATGACGGCCTGGTGTGCGATGCTCACGCGGTCCCGGACGGTCGTGGCGCGTGGAGCGCAGCCACCAGCGGGCAAAGGTTGATTGCGTAGGGCGAGCAGGAGAATATTGTCCTGCAGATTAGTATCGCTGCCAATGCAAATGCTCTGCCCGGGGTCAGCACGCACGACGGTATTAGCGGCCACGAAGCTGTGCTGGCCCACGCTAATGGTGCCGAAATACTCAGAAAGAGGTGAAAGGAAACTCCGGTTGATCACCGTAGGGGGCGTCGAGGTGAAGCGGGCGAGTGCTCCTTTGACGCCTTCACTACCGCCAGCGAGCGCTGCAGTAAGCAATGTACATCCACCTAAACCAAGGACCCACTTCCATGACTGCTTGCGCATAGTGCCTCCAGGAATTGTTGGTGCGATACCTGTTGACCTTAACGCCCAGCCGAAAGAAGCGGCCTCCATTCACTCTGCGGATTGCCTCATGAAGGTTCGATGGGAGAGGTCCAGGCAGAATGCCGGTTCGTTTGGGTGCTCTGGAATTGGAAAAAATTCCGATATCGAATAATGGCGGACATATGGGAATAAGCCATTGATTATGAGGTGAGGTGGGCCGCTTCTTCCTTTGTTCTGATTGCTCAAGCTTGTTCGCCTACCCTTGGAGTATGTCGGTACATCCCAGTCGGCGCAAGCAATGGATTTTTCTCCCCATCCTGTGGCTCAGCTCTTTCGCGTTGGCAGAGGTGCAGTTGGTGCCTGTTCCTGCGAGTGATGTCACACGGCTCCTTGTCAAGATATATTCCGCCCGCAAGGTCCCAGCAGACATGACATTTGTTGCATTGTTGCTTCGTCAGC
The DNA here is from genome assembly GCF_000020685.1 of Deinococcus deserti VCD115. Taxonomy (NCBI): domain Bacteria; kingdom Thermotogati; phylum Deinococcota; class Deinococci; order Deinococcales; family Deinococcaceae; genus Deinococcus; species Deinococcus deserti. The sequence goes on from NC_012528.1 coordinate 34,945, forward strand.
AGCCGTCTCTCGCTCAGCGCATCAATTCCATGGAAATCGACGTCGAATCGAGAACGATCCGCATCGGTGTTTCAGAGCCGTTACTGCTGAAAAATGACCCGGTCCTGGATTCCTTGCGGGAATATGCGCATGCACTCAACATTTCTATGGATGTGACGGCCGTAAGATATTTTCGTTTTTGATGATGCGTACTGTGCCGCATTCCTGCCGTTCTCAACCGTTGATGCTTAGAAAATTACGATTAGCGGTTGAGTCAAGGGTTTGGGACAATAACAATGACGTGTTGATGCGAATCACGACAATCTGAAATGAGGAACATGGGTGAGAAAACCACTCTATGAATCAATTCCAGCCAGCCCTCATAGAGGAGAAGGCCGGACGAGCAACGAAACCCACGGAGTCTGCCGGGCATATCGGAACACTCAGGGACATGATCTACAGGTCTTCTCCGCGCTTTAGAACGGCATGTCTCAGTTCCCGCCATGGCCGAGGGCGACCCGTTGCTCGGTATCAGCGTACCCGGTACCCCATCGGAACCCCGAACGCTGTGTGCCAGGTGTCGAGTCGTACATCAGGCGACATGGCAACAAGCGTTTATATCCGATCGGCTGAGGGTTTTCTGACTTTGCTGCCACCGTGCAGGCGACGGCCGGGACGGGCTCCCGTAGTAAGTCCAGCCCTCACGACCGGCTGGCCATTCACCCAGACATGATGTACCCCTTCAGACAGGTGCCCAGGTTCCAGGAAGGTGGCACGGTCCCTGATTTCGTGTGGGTCAAAGACGACCACGTCTGCGAACGCGCCTGTGCGCAGTTCACCCCGGCCGGCCAGACGAAGGTGCCGGGCTGGCAGGCTGGTCATCCGGCGCACCCCCTCTTCAAGGCTCATCAGTCCTCTGTCGCGCACGTAATAACCCAGAAAGCGTGCAAAATTTCCACATGCCCGGGGATGCAGCCCCAGCGCGTCGCGGCTTGACCGTGACGGGTCGAAGCCCTGGGCATCAGATCCGGGCATGACCCAGGGCTCCAGGAGCTGACGCTCGATGTTGTCCTCGCTCATCAGGTCGAAGGCCGTGAAGATCCGCCCAGGCTCCTTCAGGATCAGTTCTATCGCCGTGTCAATCCAGTCGAGACCTAATGCTTCTGAGATCTTGACCAGGCTCTGACCGTTGAATTGCAGATGGTTGGGCAGCCTGAGTCCCAGAGGCGTCACACTTGCCGGGCCGTTCAGACTTCCCAGCGGCTCCCAGGTGCCATCCGGCGTCTGCACTGCCTGATAAATTTGCGCCCGCTCCCGGGGATCTGCCAGGCGGTCTTTGAGCCTGTCATCCGTGCTGGCCCACGGAGGCAGCACAGATGACAACCCGGTCCCTGCTGAAGTGTAGAGGTACATATCAGCGTACACCTCAGTACCGAGGGTCCGTATCCCATTGATGCGCTGAAGAAGCTGGGCCATTTTTGGCCACGATGAGCGTCCTGCAGCCTTCAGGTGATACAGATGCAGGCGTGCTCCCGAGCGATGACAGATCTCCAGCGCTTCATCCAGAGCCTCAAGTATGCTGTCGTCTTCCGCTCGGAGATGCGTACTGTAGATGCCTCCATACCGAGCGACCTCCCCGCACAGGACCGTCAGTTCGTCAGTGTCTGCAAAACTGCCGGGTGGATATTCCAGGGCAGTTGCCAGCCCGAATGCTCCGTCTTCCATGGACTCCCGAACTATTCGCCGCATGGAGTCGAGCTCCTCTGGGGTACTGGGCCCAGCAGCATGCCCACGCACACAAAGCCGGACCGTAGTTCCGCCGAGGAATGAACCAAAGTTCACTGAAGCCCCCACGCCTTCCTGTGCGCTCATCCAGTCGCCAAATCGCGTCCAGTTCCTGGCCCGGTTCTCCCAGCTTTTCTCCCCTCCAGGGCACCCATGCAGGCGAAAGGGCTCAGTATTTGCCCCCCAGACCGGAGCTGGCGTCCAGCCTTCACCCATGATCTCTGTCGTAATTCCTTGGGTGATCTTAGACACGGACCGTCCGTCCTCCAGGAGGGTGGAGACCGAGTGGCTCATCACATCGATAAAACCAGGAGCGACCACCAGGCCATCGGCCTGGATCACCTCCGCCGCCGTTTCATCCGCAGCTCCGGGCAAAGCGATTTGAGTGATCCGATGGTCGTCCATACGCAGGTCTGCCGGAAATCGGGAGGCTCCGGTGCCGTCGATCAATACACCACCTTTAATCACGAAGGCACACATGGTTGTTCCTCCTCATTTCAGGAGTGAAGCACATCCGCTGACAGGAGCCGCGGTATTGGCGCCTGGTCCGTGAAAGGGTCCTGGGGTCGTTGTGCCCCGCGGTGAAAACCCCGTCAACCACCTCGCCTGAAGCACGTGTACTCATAGGCATTGAGCATCGGGTTTACCCTGAATCCTTGCGCACTGCTGCAGACATTCGCTCGGCGTGCAGAGATTTCTTGCTCTGCTGGTCTAACAGCGGCGTTTTCTGCTCTTCGCCGCTTCCATGAAGCTGAGCACCGCTGTCCAATACCGTTCAGTGACCACCGGTTCGGTCGTTTTGGCCGGGTCAAGATTTACAGCGCCACGCAGCCCGAAACCTGGCGGAACATACTGCCGTTTGCATGCCGAGGCGGTGGCGTTCAACAGTTCCCGTGCGGCCTGTACCTCGAACGGATCATCGCTGCTGGTGACGAACAGTGGAACGTGCATCCGCCGCGCAGCAGCCAGGGCGTCTGTTTCAAACAGGTCGCCCCGATAAGGACTGAAGGCCAGCACGCCTGCCAGCTCCGGACGCTGAGCCGCGAACGGAATCAGCAAAGTTCCGCTCGCGCCGCTTCCTAATGCGAAGACTGAAGCGTTCGGGTACGTGCGCTTGAGCCACCGCCACGCCACGTCCAGGTCACTCAGTGCACTGCGTTCCGTCAGGATCCGGGTGCCCAGCCCTGCGACAGTGGGGTTGTTGTGGCCGTCGTACCGGCCACCCGAGCGTTGGTCCAGCGCGAGCGACGCGTACCCTTCGCGGGCCAGACGCCCGACAATCCCCCTGAACTCATGTCTGTTCTGCCCCGGGGCATGAAGAAGGAGAACTGCACCACGCGGATGGGTTACCGCCGTATGCTCCGCATGGAGTGTGAGACCGTCAGGCGCTCTGAGCTGGACTGGCGCAGCGAGAGCCACCGAGATGATCAGCAGATGCAGCAGAGCAGACATACGCACGGTGCCTCCAGTGGCTTGACGGTGAGGAGGACAAAGCTGTTCCCATGATGCGCTTCAGCAGGCGCACGCATGGTGAGGTGCGTGCGCCTGGCTGTCCACTTTCTCTGTGTGGCGCTTGCGCATACAACCGGTCATTGGTTGTCTGGCCAGAAGCAGGCGACACACGGGCCCGGTCCAAGTGGACAAGCCTCATTCGGTTTTTCCAGAGCACAGATAGACTCACCCTAAGCACCAGGCAGGTAAAAGGGGGAGTCGTGCGGAAAAAGCTGCCGCTGGACACGCCAGGGATGAACTTGATCCGGTCATGGTGGTAACGGTGCTGCTGACGCCACAGGATCAAATGCCCTGTCCACTGGCCCAGGCTTTACGAAAAGCTTGTCAGGATGTTCCCTCAGTCATGGTCGGTGCAGCCGTGCGCTGTGTTGGAGAATGACTCTCCTGGTATACGAGGCCGTGTCCCCCGAGAGGACGCGTGACGAACCGCTCGCCGAAGCCGGTAATAAGAGGTCGCCCTTGCTGAATGGCCTGGCGCACTGAGGGAAGAGCCAAAGACGCCTGATGACTTGCCTCGCTGTCCCAGACTTCTGTCACCCACAAGGCTTTGTCGTCGTCAGGATCCTGAGCCACCACGTAACTCAGGCACCCGGGCATCCCGGTGGTCCCTTCCAGCAGAATTGACGCGAGCGCATCTCTCTGGCCAGGTAATACCTGGATTTTTCCAATCAGACCGTACATGTGGGACCTCCGTTGCGGCTCTTGAACAGCCTGGCCATCTTCGCTTTACACTACTGCCCACCCGCGTGTCTGCTGCCCGAACGCCCCTTACGCTACAGGAACAGGTGCTGCAGTGCGTAAGCAGCTCAGCACACAATGCTCTGCCCGGCTCACGCGGCGGCATGCCTGCCGACATGCCGGTCAGCCAGTGGGAAATGGCGGGTCAAGAGCTGCGTCCGTGAATTATGGTCTGTGTGGCCAGCTGTGCGGCACCCCGGCAAATTCCCCCAGGAAAAACGCACGAGCAGTATGAGCAGACTGTCGCCGAAAGCTCTTCAGACCTATCACGGAGTCTGGCCAGGTTTTGTTTGCAACCTGCGCTGTCGCTGCCCCGCGTTTTTCGGTATGGGGGCAACCGGCCAGTCCCACGTGTGTCCGGGGCTTCGTCAAGGACCACCTTGTAGGGCAGAAGATCTACGCTGGTTTTCCCGGCGCGACTGGGCGAGGTCGGCTGGGTGCCGATTCGCGCTCAGTCAGGAACGCTGCTGAGCCAATACGAGCAACGCCGCCTCAACAACGTGAGGGTCAAACCGACGGCCAGCCTGCAGGCGAAGTTCTTCAATCGCGGCGTCCACCGTCCAGGCGTGTTTGTAGGGCCGCGAACGGGTCAAGGCGTCAAACACGTCAACCACGGTGAAGATGCGTGCTGCCAGCGGGATCATGTCCCCCGCCAACTGGTCCGGGTATCCGGTGCCGTCCCACCGCTCGTGATGATGCCGGATCACCGCCCTTGCACCTGGCAGCACAGTCGGAATCCGGCTCATCAGTTCATCCCCGACCACCGTATGACGCTGCATCAGCTGCCTCTGTGCGGCATTCAGTTTTCCCGGTTTCAACAAAATGTCATCAGGAATAGCCAGCTTGCCGATGTCATGAAGGTACGCGCCGACCCGCAGATCATCCAACTGCTCGGCGGTCAGTCCGAGCGCCTGTCCCACTTGAACGGCCAGGACAACCACACGTTCGGTATGTCCCGCCGTCTCGAAATCCCGCAGCTCCAGCGACAGGCCAAGTGCCATCAAGGCGCCTTCACGGGTAGCTTCAATATCCGCCAAATGTGCTTCCCGGTTCAGTACCTGCCCGATCAGTTCAGCTGAACGGTTCATCAGTGCTTCAGCTGTGCGCGGCAGCGCTTCGAGCGGGCGGAGCCACACCAGAAAGACCTTGCCAATCCGGCGTCCCCGCTCCATGACGGGTACCTCTACCACCCCGTGGACGCCCGCGCTCACCATTTCCGGGAGCGCGCCAGGAAGTTCTGGATAGCAGGACGTGGCCCTGCCCTGCTCCCCGGTGAACGGGGGCATACCGGCCGATCCATCCAATAACCTGGCGGCTGCCTTCAGGAAATCTTCTGCCCCTTCGCCCACAGTGATCTCAAGCCCGCGCTCAGGACAGGTAAACAGCGCCAGGTCAGCTTCCAGAAAGGTTTTACAGACGCTCAGGCATTCCCGCGCGATCGTGCCCACGTCATCCGCGAGCCCCACATGGCGCGCCAGTTCCGCCAGCATGCGCAGTTCCTCGGTCCGCCGTTGTTCTTCAACGGTCACCCGGAGGCGCTCAAACGCTGTCACGCCAGCCGACGCCAATGCCCCCAACAGGCGTCCATCGAGGGGGCTGAAGGATTGAGACGCGGGTCGTACGGCCAGGATCACGCCGATGGGAACGTCAGCAGTCCGGATCAGTGGCGCTGCCAGCAGCGTCCCGTCCGGCAGGGCGCCAGGAGTGTGCACCCGCGGATCCTGGTCGAGACGCTCGACGTGAAGGACCTTTCCAGAGTGAATCGCATGCCAGGAAATGCCCTGACCCTCGGGAATGACCTGATACGGGAAGTGCTCGTACACCCCGGAAGGCGAAACCAGTCGAAGGACCATGTCTCTGTGGTCATACCTGGCGAAGGCCACGTGCGCTGTCCGGAGGAGTTCCTTGGTTTCCTGTACAAGAATCCGTTCCAGTTCTTCGGGTTCCTGAACAAGCCCAAGGGCAGCATTGGCCTGGGCCAGGACTTCGAGTTCCTGGGTGCGGTTGACTTCCCGCGCGCGCCGGTCGTGCGAAGCCACAATGGCCGCCGCCTGCCGTGCGAATTCTTCTGCAATATTGAGTTCATACGGCTCAAAAGCCTGCTCGGAACGAAGGTTGTCCAGGTTAATGGTGGCGACCACCTGACCCGACACCATCACCGGGACGCACAAGGACGCCTGAATATGATCGAGCCCGCCAAGGTCGTCGAATAAGGCGATGTCCGCGTTGCCGGCCGGCCACTGCGGGATTGGGTGAGCTGCCGCACGTATTGCAGGAGAGCCTCGCAAAACCCGTGCCTCCCCCAACGCCCAGTTCTTTTCAGTGCCGTACCAGAGGCCCATTCCCTCCGCCGGGTGCCCGACCCCGATCAGGGCTTCGGAATAGCCGACTTGTGCGCGCATGACAAACAAGGAGCCCTCCCGCACATACATGGATCCTGCCTCAGCGCTGGGAAGGGCCGTCACCGCGGCCTGCAGAAATGCCTGCCAGCCGGCCCGATCGATCAGGCCATCTGTACTGATCAGGGCGGATGTTGCGCGGAGCGCTTGCCACATCATCTCTGCGGACAAGTGCGTGTCGGTTTCGGACTGGTGTGGTCCCTGAAAGGTCCGGACCGCCCGGTGCGCTGCTTTGTCACGCAGCATGCGGCGATCTGCCAGGCGGAGCAGGTCATTTGGCGCGGACGCATCCTGAGGAAAGGTAACTGCGCCCATGGACGCCCGGAGGGATGGGTACCCCTGGAGGCCGACCTGGCGGTGAACGCGGTGCATCATTTCACGCAGCCGGGCTGGACCGAAGTGCCCGGTCTGGAGAAGCACCGCAAATTCGTCCCCGCCCTGCCGGTATGCCTGCCCGTGCGGACCAAAGACCTCCTGTAAGGCGCTGGCAAAGCACTGGAGCAGGTGGTCCCCCTGGGCGTGTCCGGCCAGGTCGTTGACGGTTTTCAAGTCATCCACGTCCAGCAGCAGGAGTTGAAAACCCTGGGGCTGTTCTGTCGCCCGTTCAAACGCCTCCTCGAATGCCCGGCGGCTGGGAAGGCTCGTCAGTACATCCTGGTAGGCTTTGGTGCGGAGCTCTGCTGTTCGCTCGGTCACACGCCGCTCCAGGTCTTCATTTGCATTCCGGAGCGAGTCTTCAAGCTGTTTGCGAGCAGTGATATCGACAAAGGAGATGGCCATGCCGTCCTCGTGGGAAGCGGCCGAGATCTCGAACCATGCGCCGGTTTCTGGAGTGTGCACCTCAAACTGCAGAGTGCTTGTGCCCGGAACAGCCTGTAACCGGTCTTTGAGGTGCAGTCCAGTCAGCCGGTGAAGGAAAGGCCAGACCGGCTGTCCCAGGACCTCGTCCGGCGCCCGTCCGAACATGCGGGCTGCCACAGCGTTGATGTATACGAATCTCCACGCTGGGTCCAAGGCGATAAATGCACTGGGCAGGCTTTCCAGGATGCTGCTGGTGCGGCGCGCCTGACGCACCAGTTGCTCCTCAAGGTTCCGATGTGCGGAGATGTCACGACTGATGCCCAGCACGCCTGCCAGTTCTCCGTTCACGATATACGGGTGCTTGGTGGTTTGCATAACCGTCGTGCGGTCAGGGAACGGCACTTCATACGTCACAGGCTGCCTCGTAAGCATTACCTGCTGGTCCATGGCGTGGATGCGCTCGGCCTGCCCGGGAAACAGGTCGGCGTCGACTGCCCCGTATGCCTGGTCAGCATCCTGCTTCACAAAGCTGAGGGCAGCGGGGTTGAACATCCTGTAGCGCCCGTTGAGGTCTTTCAGATAAATCGGCTCGGAAATGGTCTCCAGCACGGTCCGCAGCCGCGTCTCACTTTCAAGCAGTGCGGCTTCATCTCGTTTCTGGCGAGTAATGTTCTGGACGCAACCCACAAAGCACAGCACCTGGCCCGCTGCATCCAGTTGCGGCTGACCCTGCGCACGGAGCCAGGTCACCTCGCCTGTCGCAGAGACTACCCGGTAATCCTCAGCGTAGGCTCTACGGCTATCAATCGCCTCGTGCAGCTGGCGAACGGTCCGCTCCCGGTCCTCCGGATGAATCAACCGGGCCCAGTCCTCGATGGTGTCCGGCATGCCGATATGCGTGAGTCCGAGGTCCTCAGCACTTCCTCCGAGGCTGAAACGCTGGCTGGAAGGATGGAATACCCAGCTGATGGTTTGTGTCAGTGCAAGGGTACGCTGAAGCCGGTGCTGCTGGAGGGTCAGGTCGAGCCGTCCGTTGTGGAGGTTGATCGCCTCACCCGCAAGGTCAGCGAGTCCGCGGAGGGTGTCCTGATCAAAAGGAGACAGCGGCGGGCGTGTCTGCTGGTGAAGCAGAATCAAGGAACCTGTGTGGGTGCCGTCGGGCGTGGTCACCGCCACTGCCGCGTACGACCGCATGGCGTCAGGGCCCGTAGCCAGAGGATGATCTCTGGTATGCGGGTCCAGAGTCAGGTTATTGATGTCGGCGGCACGCTGCCCAGGAATTATCAGGCTCTGAGCGGTCTCCAGGAGGTGGCGTGATACGTCTCCCTTGAGGCTGAAGGCCGCCATGATCTGCTGGTCGGACAGCCGGCTGATAAAGGCGACGGAGGCGCCCAAAAGCCTGGCAGCCAGCCACGTAATCCTGTCCAGACCCGGTGGATGCTCAGGCTCACAGAGATCAGGCATGGGGGAAAGCTGCCACGGTTGACGGTTATGATCAGTCACGGCTTCACCGCTCTTTCCAGCAGCCTGGGTCACGCAGGGCCTGTCCTGACAAGGTGCCCTGACGTTGACCTCCTATGCGTCGCCACATTTCCTGCAGTGTATCTCCTTGGATCTCCTGCGCTGGGGATTCACGCTGCCGGGCTTCCATGTACCAGCGGGGTCTCGCACTGGCTGCCAACGGGGGGCTACCGCCTGGACCAGGCAGGCCAAGGATGAGGAAATGCGCGGGCCGTGGATGGAGGTGATCACAGTCTCAGGGCTGGCGAATCCAAGGTTGATTCAGCTGTCCGTGCAGATAGCTCGGCCTGCAGCGGTTTTAACCACGATTGTCGCTGGTATGGCAGACAATAGAGGCTTTTGATCGGGTGTCGAGCCATCAGGAGCGGCGATTGGACGCGAAGGTCCTGCAGCAAAAGCACGGGCTAACCTGCTGGTTCACGGGGGCCCGGTGGTTGAGGGGCAGCGGTGCCCTGGCCAGGCCCCCGGCGGAAACTCAGGTACGCGCCCCGAACTTGACCTTGACGGTATTCGCATAATTGGCGCGGAGTCCGGCATTGAAGATCAATTTAATCTGGCCTTGCTGATCAAACACAAACTCCACCGCGGCGGTGCCGTCCCTGAACAGCAAAGGCTTCCCGTGCTCCCCGTCGGTGGCCACGTCGAGCATGGCATTGAAGGTGCCGACCATCGCCACGACTGCCTGCTGCAGTTCGGTGCTCGCTGCGTCCAGGAGCTCATCTGGCAAGGTGAGCGAAAGGTTGATGGTCTGAGTCATTGATTCTTTGGCGCCAGCCGAGACCTCAATGTCACTCAGCCATGGCACTTTCAGGCTGAACCCTGCACCCTGCTCCTGGAGAGTTTTGAGAGTCAGGTCAACCTGTGTGATGGGTGTACGCTGGTTGCTCACGTCCCAGAGTGCTCGTTTCACAGCCTTCACGACTTCCAGCGGTTCATATCCGTTCACTGCCAACCTCCGAGTGCCAGATGGTAAAAAGGCACTTCATCAGAAACACAGCCGGAGCGCGGAAACAAGGGGGCAGCAATACAGGCATCAACCTTACCCACGGTCCTGCACTACCGCGGCGCGGCAGCACATAGAAATACCCGCCAAGCCTATGTGGTCGGCGGGGACAGCGGTAAAGCTCTGGCGATCAGATGGCGTTGACAGTACTGATGGGTTCTACGGCCATGACGACAGGCAACGCTTCAACGGAGCCCACATGCGCCTGGTCCACATGTCCTGAGACCAGCGAGTAGCTTTTCAGGTACCGGGTGTCGACTTCGCGGACACCAGCGCGGTGCAGTTCCTCGAGGACGCTGTCGGCCTGGGCATCGACTTCCGCTTCGTTCAGATTGAGGGTGATATGCACGAGCATGAGGGAGCCTCCTGCCCGCAGTGTACGTATTCTTCCTGGCAACATCGTGATGCGGTACTCAGGGAGCCTGGACAATGCCCGTCCCGACGTCGTCGGCACTTAAGGCTGCTACAGTCCGCGCACGTTCTGTCAGGAGTTTCCACAGCGTCCGGCCCGTATTGGCTGGGTTCTGCTCAACATACAGGGCGGCAACTCCCGCGACGTGCGGCGTGGCCATACTGGTGCCGCTGGAGCGCTGCACGGTGGCGCCAGGCCAGGCGCTGAGGACGCCGACGCCAGGGGCGGCGATGTCCACCACACCGATGGCGTCCATCGTGGGGTTGGAAAATGCAGCAATGCGGTCATGGTGATCTACGGCGGCGACCCCCATGATGGACGGACAGGCAGCCGGATTGCGGACTGGGCGCACGTAATGGGGGCGGGCGCTGTCGTTTCCAGCGGCGGCCACCAGCAGGATGCCCCGGTCGAGCAAGCGGCTGGCGATGGTTTCGTACCGTGCACTGAAGGAGCTGCCAGGGGTGCGGGGCGAGCCCAGACTCATCGAAATGATCTCTGCGCCCAGGTTGGCAGCCCAGTTGATGGCATCAACTATTTCGGCGTCGGTGCCGGTTCCCTTTCTGTTGAGCACTTTCGCGATAAGTAGCGTTGCCTCTGGCGCTACGCCGTAGCGTATGCCGCCTGCTGGTGTGGCAGAACCGGCAATGATGCCGGCGCAGTGCGTGCCATGCCCGTTTTGATCCTGCACGTCAGGTTCCCCTGGAACGTAACTGATGGTGTTTCCGGGCAGAATGTTCAGGTCGGGATGTTGGAGGTCCACGCCGGTATCCAGCACGGCAACCCGTACGCCGTTCCCGGTCAGCTCTGAGGTGTGCGGGTTCAACCCAATCTGATGGAAAGTGCCTTCTGCAGGCAGGTCGGTTCCTTCAAATACCTGACGTTCAGGAATGCTCCGTTCTTCGTTGGGCGCAACCGTGATGATGTTGCCCAACACACGCAGCTGCCAGATCTGATGCGGCGTGAGTGTGGCGACTGCGACGCCCAGCTGCAGGTAGATGCGGGCGTGGGTGCCGTTGGCCGCGCTGAGGATGGTGCGGTTGATGCTCTGGGCTCCAGCGTCCGCACCGGGTAGAGGCACTGCTTCCAGGATTGAGGCGAGGACATCAGCATTTTCAGGGGTGACATCGCGGAAGACGATGATATGTGCCGGCTGCTCCAGTGTCAGGCTTTGAGGGTCCATACAACTCCTTCTGGGGTAGGGGTCTCCCGGCAGACGCTTCGTGACCAGGGCGCTGGTGGGAGTGAAACCACGCGTCACCATAGATCTTGCACCAGCCCGGCGGCGTAATGTGCTTGTGCTGTGTTTTTGGCGTCCTGATAGAGCATTTGCGTGCCGAGAGGAACTCTGGCAGGTAAATGCACACGGGCAACCAGGACGCGGCGGTTCAACTGATGTGTGCACGGATTTGTCATGCGTGTGGATGTCACATCAGCCGCAGGTGGTCAGTCGCGCCATGTCGTCCACGTCGGACCCGGTCGTCGGATCGACCGGCCGGACTCCTGTTCGGCGCCCTGCATGTTGATCCAGAGGTGTTCGCCGCGCCTTATCTCCCCGAACAGATGACGGCGGTCGCTACGGGTCACCTGCCGGACGGCTCGTGTCACCTGTGACAGCCTGAAGATTCTTTGTACCGGCTGTAGGTTCCCGCAAGTCAGGCCACTGACGCGTTGGTGGTCGGCTCAGGGCGACTCTGCACATTTTGCCAGAGGCTCAAGCGCGTGGAAGGTGACTTGCCACGTGCGGCCGCGTGATGCAGCGTTTCGTGGTGCACGCAGACGCAGGTATTTCTGCGCTGCTCCTGCATGGGCGCCCAGTATACTTTGCTTCCATATGTTCCGACCCCTGCCGCTGGCAGTTCTGGCTCTGGCAGGCGTCGCCTGCGCCGCAGCTCCTCCCGTGAAGTTCACCCTGGCCACGCCTCCTGGCACAAAGTCCCTGGTCATGGTCACGCACCCGGCACTGGCCCTCAAGTACAACGTCACCGCGGGCCCCGGCAGCACGGATCCAAAAGCGGAATTTACGTTCGAGGTGAACCCGGACGGTTGCTTGGGCTATGAGTATTTCGCCCGGCCTGGGTTTGGGTCTTTTTACGGCCGCAAGGACCTGTGCGGGTTCTCTCCGAAGACCTTCAAAATCAAAGTGGTGAATGCCGCCCCCAAACTCGGGCAGTGGACAGTCGTGGCGTACCTCACAAACGCCAGAGGACAGTCGGTGCCGCTGCAACTGCTGGCCAGTGTGACCCCCTGGTCTTCTGCCGCGCGACCCACCGTGAAACAAATTACCCCACCCCTGAGACCCTGAAACTCTTTTCCTGCAGACAGGAATCCGCCTCACGACGTGCCGGAGGCTCTGATCGCGCGATGCTTCCGGGAGCGCGGCAGGTGGAGCAGAGTCCTGGAGTGATTCATAAACAGGGCCCCGATCCCTTACAGGAGGACCTGGGTGGCCTCTGCAACGGCTACAGCCGAACGCGCGAACGGTCGAATCCTCAGGGTGCCTGACCTGGCGGAAGGGACGTACTGTGTGCCGGACAGCTCAGCAGGTTCTGTAGCGCGGCTGAACATGGGGTCAGGCTCCCAGGGAACCTCCGTTGTCATTTAGTCGGAAGGAAGACGGTCCGTTCATGCTGCTGTCCGGGTCAAGTGCCCGTGCGGTAAGCACAGGAACAGGAGATTCACGTACGATCCGCTGGGCGACCGATCCAAACATCAACCGCTCCACACCGCCGCGCCCGGCAGTCCCCAACGCGATCAGGCCATACATGCCACTGCGAGCGCGCTCCAGAGCGACTTCTGCTGGGTCGCCCTCCACGATTTCTCCTCCGCCAAGTGTGGCGAGTTGCTCACGTGCTTCCTGGATCCACTCGCGGTTGCGGGCGATGAGTGAAGAGGCCGTGATGGCGCGGCCCGCTGGTGGCAACGAGACAGGTGCCGTCAGTGCGGTAGGTGAGACGACGTGCATCAGGTGCACCTCTGCGCCAGGAAAGTACTGCTGAACTGCGCCGTATGCCCTGTTCGCGGCCGATGAAAAATCGGTCATGACCAGTATTCGGCTGGTCGGCTCAGGCTCACCGTGACGAACGGTGATGACCGGTAGAGCGGATTCGCGCACCACCCTTTCAGCAATGGAACCGAGCAGTGCACGGGCCAGGCCGCGCCTGCCACTGGTGCCCATCACCACCAGGTCGAACTCCTGGGTGAAGGTGCGGCGCACAATCTCACTGGCCGGATCACTTCCGCTCACCACCTCCCCGTTCCCTAGCGCACTCAACTGTTGCTCTGCTTCACGGTGTGCCGGTTCGCCAGTGCCAATCATGATCACAGGGCCCCCCAGGGACGACACGGTCTGGGGGGCCGCAGGCAGCACATGCAACAGGTGGCATGGTGCAGTGGGGAAGAACCTGCGTGCCGTCGTGAGGGCAGGCGACGCCATGTCGAGGGTCTCCACAGGTATGAGAACGCGCGGGATCATCATGTGACCTCCTGGAATTGCAATGAACGGCTCGGGATCATCGCCCGCCGGCCAGAAAAGCGCTGCCGGCCGGAAGCCACGGTTGGCAGCCTCCAAAAAGCAACGGCGGAGACCAGTGACTGACTCCGCCGCGTCAGCGTATGAGCGCTGAATCCCGGAAGCCCTTTCAGGCCTCCTACTTCATATTCAGCGTATACCTGTACCGGTCACTGAGCGATGTACGTTTTTTTAGTGTCGCTTCAGGAACAGCTCAAGAGTGTGAGAGATCTCCGGTCTTCTGATGCCGTGTGAGGGGAAAGCCGGACACCATCCTGAGGCACCGTCTGTCAGCCGCCTGAACTGGACTCAGAGGCCCCCGTACAGTGGCGGTCAGATCCGTCCAAGCAAGGCACGCAGAATGCGGCGTTCGGCTGGGGTCAGGCCACCTAGGAGCCGCTCCTCGTTCGCCACATGAGCCGTCAGCAAGCTGTCCACGACCTGGCGTCCCTCGGCTGTGAGCTGCGCCCGCACGGTGCGCCGGTCCTGAGTGTCTGCCTGTCTCGCCACCCATCCCCGCCTCTCCAGTCCGTCCATTCGTTTTGTGATGGCAGGAGGCGTGATGGCCATCAGCCCGGCGAGATCTCCCAGGGTCAGGCCCTCTGGCGGAGCCGAGCGCCGCAGGGTCGCCAGCAGGTCGAACGCTGAGGGGGTGAGGTCATGTTGCGCGAAAAAGTCCTCCAACGCTGCCTGGAGCAGGCTTGAGGTTCGCTGCACGGCAATGACAGTCAGCATGGGTTCCGGGTCCACGTCAGGCCGGGCGGCCCGCCAGTCCCGTTCAATCCGGTTCAGCAGGGCGGGAGTGTCCATGAATTCCTCACTCGGCATCTTTACCCCTTCGCCTGCTCACGGTCCCGCGCCAGCAGCGCTACCGCGCCCAACAGCAGGGCCGCGCTGAGCAGGGCAGCCAGAGTAGGGCGCTGGGAGGGCTGGCCCAACCACCCCACGGTCCCGATGAGGAGGGCCCCCAGCACCTGCCCGAGGGTGACAGCGACGGTGCTCAGACCTACGCCCAGCCGCGCGGCCCCAATGAGGCTCAGCGTCACGTAAGTCGCGCCCAGCAGTCCACCGCACAGCATCCAAAGTGGGGGCAGGGCGCTTGGGCGTGTGCCGTCGACCCCCAGGAGCCAGAGACCCAGCAGCAGCGCCGCCCCGACCATGAAATTGACAAGAGTAGCGGCCAGCGGCGAACCCAGAGCCCGGGCCAGGCGAAGATTAAACGCTAGCCCGGCGGACAGGCCAATGCCCGCGCCCAACGTGCCCAGCAGAACGGCAAAGGTCATCCTGTCCCCCACAGGCGCAGGCTGAGAGCCCCCAGGGCGAGCAACACAGCCAGGAGCCGGGTCCGGTTGATCCTTCGTCGCTGAAGACCAAGCGCGCCGAAATGGTCAAGCAGAATGGCTGTCACGATTTGTGCAGCAATCACCAGGGTTGTGGCCAATGCAGCCCCGAGCATTCGGGTGAGCAGCACGCTGCCGACGACGTACGCGCTGCCAACTATCCCACCCAGCCAGGCCCACCGCGGAGCCTGGTGCGCAGCAGCCCAGTCTGGAGTGAGCCGCTGCGCCTTCAGCAGCAGGAAAAGAAACAGAGCTCCCTCCAGGTAGGACGTGGCAGCTGTCAGGGTAAGCGGCCATTGCCCGGCGAGGGCGCCGTTCGTGGCGAATTGCGCCGGAAGAAGGCTGCCCGCGAACACGGCGAGGACCAGTGGAAATGTCTGCTGAGGGATGGAAGGGATAGCCATGACGCTCCTTTATTTCACTAGTAAAATGTTTACTGGTGAAATAGTCAAGCCTGGCGCTTATGCCTGTTGTCTCCAGGCCTCGGCGTATGAAGGCCGCCCCCAGACACATCTGAGCGTTACCGTCACGACGAGCAGGCAGGAGCGTGCTTTAAGGCGTCACACGCCCCAGTACCTTGAGACGATCGTCCTGAAAACGCACGATGATTCCTTCACCCGAGGCGGGCACAATACCTGTGAGCGCCGTAATGTTGACCTGGTGCGTTACCACGACAAGGACGCCCGGCCCCTTCCACCGTGCCAGCACGCCGCGCGCTGCGCGAGTCTGCGCGGGTTCCTGCGCGCTGTTGTCGAAGAAGGAGTTGAACGCCGCTTCGTTATGCACCTTGCCCGGAAATGCAAGCGAGGCCGTTTCGCGCGCTCGGCACCATCGAGAACTCAGCACCCGCGTCACCGTGACACGCCGCTCGCGGAACGCGCGACCGATACGGCGGGCCTGCGCGCGTCCCTCGGCATTCAGGTTGCGTTGTGTACGGCAGTCATTCAAACGAAAGCCAGGCGGGTCACCTGTGCCGGGCGCTAGGGCGTGCCGGAAGAGCACGACCGCGCCATCTGTCAGGGCATTCCACTGGCTCTGTGCCTTGGCAGTGGAGAGGGCGCACAGACCAAGAGTGATCAGCCACCTCGTGAGGGTTTCTCGCTTCCGTGTCATAAGGCCTCCGGCGGGCTTGAAACAGGTCAAGGTCCTGATGCCTCTATTGACGGTTTACTCCTGGATGAAAAGCTTGCTGCAGCCCCATCACATTCATGATCCTTCAGGACCGGATGTCATCGGGGCGATTGAGTTCGAGGAGCCTGTCCGTGCGTTTAGGGCCATTGAGTTCATCAAGCAGCGCTGCGGGGTACACAGGAAAAGCATTCCCCCACCACTGCTCAACCGGAGTGCTCCAGACGCGCCAGCCCACGCCCGGCACATTTTTTGCCACATACCGCGCTTCAGATTTTTTCATGGAGAAGATCAGCTTAATTCACCGGCGACCTGCCAACCTAAAGCTCCCCTTCACTGAGCTTTTACTTCGGTTCCGGCGGAGCTGTACCAGGGGAGCCACCGGTAGTGGGTGGCAGCGTTCATCCAGCAGATGATGAAGGCGTTACACGTGTAGAACACTGCTCTGGCAGTTCCGAACTCCAAGTATCAGAACCGGGAGAGCGGCAGATGCCAGGAAGGGCGGCGCCGGGAAATGTCACGATGCTGAATATGCCTATGGAAATTGAACGGAAGTTCCTGGTCCGAGCGGACGTCTGGGCTGCAACGGTAAAGCCTGAAGGCTCTGAGTTGCGTCAGGGCTACCTCAGTACGGACCCGGCGCGGACGGTGCGGGTCCGTGTGGCGAACACGCAGGCGTGGCTGACCATCAAAGGAAAGACGCAGGGTGTGAGCCGGGCGGAGTTCGAGTATGCCTTGCCGGTGGACGATGCCCGGCAACTGCTCACCCTGAGCGTCAGTCAGCTTCATAAGACCCGGTACCGTATGCCCGTGGGGGTACACACCTGGGATGTGGACGTGTTCCATGGCCCGCTGAGTGGGTTGATTCTGGCAGAGGTGGAACTGCGCGCCGAGGATGAGCAGTTCGAGCCTCCCTTGTGGGTGGGCGTGGAGGTGAGTGCAGACGCGCGCTATTACAACAGTGCACTGAGCGGCGCTCAGCAGGTACCGGACCCGCCGGAGTTATAAGCGGCGCGTCGTGCCTCTGACTTGCGGCGCGGACACATCAGAAGAAAAGAAGAGCCAGGCGTGCTTGCAGTCCATTCACTGGTCAGGGTATGTCAATAGCTGCCTTGGGGAGCACTGTCAAATGAGCGCGTCGCGATCTTCAGTGCGTGGTCCTGCCGCGCGCCGCTCCCGTGCGGAAAGTTGTTGTGTGGTCCTGGGAGCGAACTTTGCACAACGGTGCAGCAGGGCGGTGATGTGGAAGCCCGAAAAACATGTCAGGTCGCTAGTTGGCGTCATTTCCAGAACCACAGGCCATTCGGACACGGCGCGGCGACGTGTGAACCTGCGGAGCGGTTTGCCTGTACCTTCTGGGATAACGTATTGATGGCTACATTGTCCGCCCACGACGACCTCCGTTGGCAAGCGCACGGCACTCAGACGGGCATATGATGCGTGGGCCGGGTGGTAAGGGGCACGAGATACGAGGCCGTGAAGGGGTTCCTACTGCGGACGGAAGACGTCGGTGCTGAGATACCGCAGACCGGAATCACACACGATGGTCGCCACGGTCGCGCCCTCGCCCAGACGTTCGGCGACGCGGAGTGCAGCCACCACATTGGCTCCGGTCGAGACCCCGGCGAACAGCCCTTCCTCGCGCGCCAGACGCCGCGCCATGTGTGTGGCCTCCTCCGTAGAGACTGTCTGTATCTCGCTGATTTCCTCGGGGTGCCACAAGGGGGGCAGGAACCCAATGCCAATTCCCTCGATCCGGTGCGCACCACTGGTTCCTCCAGAAAGCACTGCCGATTCGGCGGGTTCCACAGCCACCACCGTCACGTCTGCTCCCCGACGCCGAAGCTCGCGTGAAACGCCGTGAATGCTATGGGCCGTACCAACCGCGTGAACGAAGGCGTCCAGTGACCCTTCCGTCTGTTCCCACAGTTCACTGCCCAGCGCGTGGTACCCCTCAATGGCATCGTGATTGTTCAGCTGGTCGCACCACCAGTGCCCAGGCTGTCCTCCGAGTTCGTGGGAGACCCGGATCATCTCCTTGATCAGCTGTTGCGTGATCCTGCCCTGGTCACTGGGGACGAGGGTAATCTCAGCGCCGAAGGCCTGCATGGTGCGCAGCTTCTCCTGACTGAAAGCGTCGGAAAATACGACATGCAAGCGGTAGCCTCTGGCGGCACACACGAACGCCAGGGAAATACCGGTGGTGCCTGCCGTGTACTCGACCACAGTGCCCCCTGGAACCAGACGGCCGTCCTGCACGGCTGCGCTCACCGCCGCCTGTGCCATACGGTCTTTCATGCTTCCCGTCGGATTTGCTGGTTCGAACTTCGCCACAAGGCGGGCCGATCCCCGTGGAACGACATTCGTCAGTTCGATCAGTGGGGTGTGCCCTATGCCGCCCAGCGTGCCTGCCCGCAAGGGCGTCAGGTTCAAATCGGACCTGGTCATGGCTGCGAGCTCCTATAAAGACACATAGCTCCACGTTGGGGCCGGACTGAGGTGCCACATGCCTGGCGTCGTCCACCCCCGCGACTCCCGGAGGCACAGGCACCGTCTCGCCCGTGTATGCCAGTGTCGAGATGCGGTTGATCAGCCACGAAGACCGTCATATGTACCTCCTTGACGGCCAGTCTTCCTCCATTTTTTCCAGGAGCGCTCCGGTCTGGTCCCTTGGCCCCTTTCGCGCGCATTTTCAGCAGCGCGAATCTGAAGACTGGTGTGTTTCATCGTACCTCCACCGAAAGCCGAATAGGTAAGGTTGACGACGACCAGAACGATGTAGGAACGCAAGGGGTGAGGGCTCTGGTCATCCCTTGACTCTCCAGTTGATGGAGGGTCTACGGCAAAGGCAGGAGGGGCCCCTATGGATGCCAACCAGGCCCGATTCCTGCTCGAAGTCCAGCGCGTGAGTGCCCGGGTGGCCGCCGAGTGTTCGTATACCCCCACACCTTCACGGCAGCCGACAGTCCGAAGCATTTCCGTGAGGCACGCCATTGCCGTATGGCTGCGTCACCTGGCTTCGCGGGTTGACGTTCCATCTGCGCCACTGCCGGTATAACTGCTCCTGGCGTCTTCGGAGCCAGGAGGTGAGGCTCGCTTGTGAGGATGCGGTCAGGTCGTCATTCTCTGTGGCGACCCTCCTGTGAGCAGATCGAGATTGATGCGGAAGCTCGCGGCACGCAAAGAACGCTACCTGCAGTCTGCTGGGCGATCGGGCCGTTCCATACGCTGTCTTCTTGCCCTGGTAGCGGAAGGTGACAAATTCCTCCTGGTGGTGCAGTGGAGTAGCGGTGGTGTGTAGCGGAGGGCACATGTAATTAGCTCCACTGCGGCACAGCGCCTGGTACGACCCAGATCAATAGGGGGTCATCCTGTGCCTGGAGTTGTCGGGATCAGGGCTGCTGTTCGGCGTGTCCACATCACCTCATCCGGAGGTCAGTAGCTCGGCCGCTGACCCAGCGCGAACTGCACGTCCACGCGGTGCAAGCGGGTGCTGCCCTCCGTGGTGCCCAATTCAGGGCGCGGCATCAGGGAAAAAGTCGCGCGCCGCTCCTGCCCCCCCTGCCGCGCGGTCAGGCTGACGGTCCACTCTCCTTCCGGGGTCTGCTGCGGAGCACCCTGAGCCCAGCCCTGCGCCTGGAGTGCAGCGAGATAGTGCGTCAGCACCGTGTCCGGAGAATGCGGCGTGCGCACGGTGGCATAGGTGATGTAAAACGGACCGTTCGGGCCCTCACTGCCGTAACTGCTCCCGCTGGAGCCGACCCTGGCGCCGGGTGGCGAGGGAAGCGAGGGCAGGACCAGACCAGCGGCCCGCAGCTCGGCCAGGGGATCGCGTGCGGGAACATTGCGGCCCGGCGAGTAGAAGTTCCGAAGGTCCGGGTCTGTCCATTCCAGGTTGGCCGGGCAGGTCACACTGACCCCTTCGGACACGAAAAAGCGGTAGGCGACCTGACTGCCTCCAGGGGTAGGGGAGACCTGCATGGTAAGGCTGCCAGCTACGCCAGGTCTGCACTGGCTGGTCTGGTGGTTCGCACGATCGTCTGATCTCCAGTGTGACTTCGAAAGATGTCCTGAGTGGCGGTCGTATCGTACTGATCGCGCCACCCTTCCAGTGCAAGCGCCTTTGTTGCCGCTACCCGAACTGCTTCAGGAGTTGCCGTGGTGCGGACCACCACCAGGGTGGACCACGGCTGGACGACCGATCCGATCAATGTCTGCCCGGGCAACAGGGGCAGGCGGTACGGCAACATTGGCGGAAGCTGGCCAGGTCGGAAGGCGTCAGAACTGCCCACACCAGCGGCGGTCAGCAGAAGGACCCGCTCGGAATCGGTCAACTTTGAGAGGAGGTCAGGGCTGGCCGATTGTGCCAAAGCGACGGCACTGCCGAAAAGGCCCAGGGCAAGGATCCGCAGAAAAGGTTTCATGCTGCACTGTATGTGGTCCGGTCCGGTCGTGGGGGCGAATTTGTGGATCCCGGATGGAGCAGGCCTGACCTCATCCCGGCACGCGTCAGGCAGTCAAGGCGTTCGGGCACGGGTGGTATGGTTCTGTCGCTCCGGACCTGGCCCACAGCCACAAATTTTCCCGGCGAAGGCAACCTGAAAGAACAAGCCGCGCTCGAGAGTCTCACGGTATTGAGCGGTCCGGGCCAGTCGCCGCCGGGCGCTAACGGATCACAAGTCGGCGTCTACCAGCAGGACTAAACTCGTTTCACGATGAGCGTGCTTGAACGGGCGGCTCCTCTGGGGAAGCTACTCAGGCGGTCACGGGAAGCCGCCTCAGGTGAAGGCTGGTGGCAAAGCTGGTATGGAACAGTCGTGCTCCGGGAATGCGGCAATCGGACTGACGATAAGAGGACGTGCTGTTCGGCGCAGCGAACACCACGAATAGCCGCCTGACCGTTATCAACCGAATGCCTGCGTCCGCCCGTGCATGTCCGGCAGCCGGCACATGCTGATTCGCCCAGAATAGAAAGAGCTTTCGTGTACTCTGGATGACGAACATCAGGCGCCTCGCTGGAGTCTGACCTGCGCACGTTTCCTCGACCTCAGTCCAGGAGAAGATCATGCCAGAAAACGATCCGACAGCCACCGTCCGACGCATGTTCGCCGCCTTCGCCAGCGGCGACCTCGACGCGGTTCTGGAGACACTCCATGAAGACTCGCACTGGATTTACATCGGAGCGAACCCTGATCTGACCAAAGTAGAATTCCGCGGTAAAGCGGGGGTCAGGAGGTTCTTCGAACACATCCTCGAGAAGTACGAGATCACGGCGTTCACTCCCGACGAATGGATTGAGCAGGGTGACGCTGTGGTGGTCTTCGGGAGCGAAGAGGGCCGTATCCGCGCCACGGGCGCGCCGTTCCGACATGAATGGTCACAGAAGTACGTTGTGACGCACAACCTGATTTCCAGGATGACTGAATACAATATTCGGGTGGAGCCGAAAGGCTCAGCAGACTAAAGCCGTAGGGGTCTGCCGTACCAGAATGCTCGCGGTTGATCACGTGATGCGAGGCCCGGCACGTTGTCCGGATCAACGGTGTCCACGCCGGGTTCCGGAGGAGTTTTCCATTGATGCAGCCCGGTCAGGCCTGTTCCCAGGCCGTTAAGCTCGGAAGCGCGGAATCACGTCCTGCCCGAAGCGCCGCATCTCTTCAAGCTGTGGGCTGAACTGAAGCAACAGCAGGTCCACGCCAGCCGCTTCATACTCGCGGATGCGCGCCGCAATCTGCTCAGGGGTCCCGATCAGGCGGGGACGCAAGCCGCGGTTGCTCACGCTGTACTCTTCGAGACTTACCTGGCTCTCAAGCTGGCTGCCCCGGACGAAGTCCTGATACGACGCGTATGCCTGTGGGCTTTGCTGCACATCGGTGATGCGTGCCAGTTCGGCCTGTGCCTCTTCCTCAGTGTCACGGCAGATGACGTAAGCGGCCATCCCGAACTGCATGGGCGCGCCGCCCGACGTTTCACGCCGTGCGCGCAGATCGGCGATCTTTGCGGCGATGACTTCCGGCGGATCACCATGCATGACGTAAGCGTCGGACTTCTCCGAGATAAGCTGCTTGGCACGGGGCGACTCGCCGCCCATGTACACGGTGGGCAGCTGGGCCGGTTTGGGTTCCAGGTGGGTGCCTGAGAGCTGATACAACGCTCCAGCGTGGTCCACGACCGGCTCGGTGAGCAGCCGGCGCACGACGCTCAGCCACTCCTCGGTGCGCGTGTAGCGGTCGTCGTGCTGGTCAAACGGCATCCCGTACTGCCGCGCCTCGTCAGCCCACCAGCTGCTGACCACGTTCAGGCTGACGCGGCCCGGCGCGATGGTCTCCAGCGTGCTAATCGCCTTGGCGGTCAGGGCAGGAGCGTGATAGTTCGGGCGCACTGCCATCATCAGTTCCAGATTCTGCGTCACGGCGGCCACAGCGGGCGCCAGTGTCCAGGCGTCCAGGCTTGGCGCCTGTGGACCCTTGATGTCGTTGAGATTGAGTTCCGCAATCAGGCTGAGGTCAAAGCCCAGCTGTTCGGACTGCACGGCAACGTCGCGCACGTACGACCAGTCTGTGGTCATGTCCTCCTGTTCAACGTTGCGGAGCCAACCGCCAAAAATAGGCATCCAGTAACCAAAACGCATGACGTCTCCTTAAAGTGTCTGCCAAAAAGACAATCTCTTTCTGGCTGAGTGCAGTGGGTAGGTAAAAAGGGGCGCCTGGGAGATCCAGGGCGTGAAGCAGGCCTCTCCGTCTCGGGCCGCCGGTCTAGCAGGCGCAGGTATAACGAAACCCGAACAGCTCACCCTTGAGCACTTCGTAGAAGGGTTCGGGATCGTCGGGATCGAGGATTCCGTCGACCAGGGTGCCGCCTGCTGGAATTTCACCCCGGATCAGGCTGAGCCACTCGTCTTTGGTGACATGCTCCTGCGGCATGACGCCCGCGCGTTCACGGACCAGCTTCACGTAGTCGCGCAGAAAGGTCCACCGCACCCCATCCCGCTGCTGCGGGGCGTCGAACGCCTCGCCAATGGCGTCGCGGTAGGCCAGCGATGGCAGATCGATGCCGCTGGCGATGGGCAACCCGATCCATTTCCAGCTGCGGGTGTTCACATCGAGCAGGAGGTGCTCGCCTGTATCAGGGTCCTGCACGAACTCGATCTCGCTGATGCCGTGAAAGCCCAGCGCCTGTAACACCCGCACGCCCCGCTCGGCGATTTCAGGAACAAACCGGGCGTCTGCCAGGCAGGAGGTGCCGAAATCAGGCGGGTACTGTTCGAGCTTGCGTCCG
The DNA here is from genome assembly GCF_000020685.1 of Deinococcus deserti VCD115. NCBI lineage: Bacteria > Thermotogati > Deinococcota > Deinococci > Deinococcales > Deinococcaceae > Deinococcus > Deinococcus deserti. Next base: position 58,349 of record NC_012528.1, read on the forward strand.
ACAAACACGCCACGCGGACGGCTTTGCGCGTCAAGGTAGCTGCAGACACTGTAAAAGCCGCCCGGCCGGGTCCGAACGATGCGCTGGGCGACCAGCCGAAGACCCTGCTGCGCCGCTTCCTGCACGCGGGCTTCAAACTCACTGGGAGTTTGCACGACAAAGACCTTGGCCCGGAAGGCTTCGTAAAAGGCGCGCGACTCATCGGGTTTGAGGATGACGGGGTACGGCACCTGCGCTGCAACCTGCCGCACCTGTTCGTGTGGCCCTGCAGCCAGGTCTGCCACAGGCACGCCGTCCAGATACCAGCTTTGCGGAATGGGAATGCCAAGTTTCTCCGCGGCCCGGTACAGGCTGGTCTTGTTCAGGGCCGTGTCAATCACATCCTGTCCACTGAACGGCACATGGTAGAAACGCTCCAGCTCGGTTTTATGGCGCGAAGTGGCGAACACCCAGTCGTCATTCGTAGGAAAGAGAACCGGTTTCTGTGCGAAGTGCGGGCCCAGGTCAAGGAGGAAGTCGGTGAACTCGCGCCCGCCGTCCGCCACGTCCGGGCATAGGGCCAGGGCGCTGAGGTGCCGGCTCCGCTGTCCCAGGCCGCCGCCTTCGCGGTCCAGGCCAAGAACCGGGATGCCCTGTCGTCCCAGACTGCGCGCAATGGCGAGTGCGGTGATGTGAGTGTTGAAAGTGATCGCGGCGGGCAGACCCACCCCGTTGAGCTGGTCAATTGCAGCAAGCAGGTCGGAACGTTCAGTAATCATGCGGGGGTCTTCACACTTCTTTCGGGAAGGGGCACCAGGCCCCGGGCGTACTGGAGCGTGCGCTCCACAAGGACATCGGTCGAGTTGACGAGCGGCACGGGCACATCCTGCGCGTCCAGCACCAGAGGGACCTCGGTGCATCCTGCCACCAGCACCTCGGCCCCCGAATCCACCAGTTCTAGCGCAAGCGTACGCATCTCAGCCCGGACGCGGGGACCGGTGTCTCCCGCCTTAATCTGGTACAGGAGGTCCATGAAGCGCGCCAGAGCGGAGCCTTCCAGGGCAAGGGTACTGACGCCATACGGCGCGAAAGCTGACTGGTACAGACCGGCGCCGAGGCAGGTGCTGGTGGCAAGCAGGCCGACCCGTTGCAGTCCCGGCTGTTCACGCAGAGCTGCGTCCCGCGTCTCCTCGATCAGGCTGACGAAAGGAAGGGTGGTGGCGTTGAGGATGTCCTCCTCAAAGGCGTGCGCGGTGTTGCATACCATCACCAGAAAGTCTGCGCCGGAGGCCTGCAGCCCGCGCGCCATCTGCGCCAGTACGGGGCCGGGGGACTCGCCCCGGCCGGACAGCGCGGCGTTACGGTCGGGAACACCGGGATTGTTGTCAATCAGAAGGCGGAGATGGTCCTGGTCACTCCTGGCCCCAGCCCGGCGCAAGACTTTGGCAAAGAAATCCAGCGTGGCCTCCGGACCCATGCCACCCAGCACGCCGACAGCCCTGTTCATGCGAGAAGCACGTCCTGGTAGGCATAAAGCGCGGGTGCTCCCCCGGTGTGCACAAACAGGACCTTCTGCCCCGGCTTGAATTCGCCCCGGCGCACAAGGCCAATGAGTCCTGCCATCGCTTTGCCGGTATAGACCGGGTCAAGCAGGATGCCTTCCAGGCGTGCGAGAAGCTGAACGGCCTCGACCATATCGGTGGTCGGTAGAGAATAGCCCGGCCCCACCCACTCATCCAGAGCCCGCACCGTTTCCCGGGGAATCTCTGGCACGCCCAGCAGCTCCGCCGTCTGTTGTGCGAGGGCGTGCACGTTGCCTTCCTGCGTCTCGCGCTCGCGACGGACGTTGATTCCCGTCAGCGGGAGGTGTGCGTTGTTGCCGGTCAAACCGACAAGCAAACCAGCATGCGTGCCGGCACTGCCACTGGCACACACAATATGATCGAGGTCCAGGCCCATCCTGTAGGTCTGCCCCAGAATTTCTTCGGCGCAGGCGACATATCCCAGCGCTCCAAGGGCGTTTGAGCCGCCCCCGGGAATGACATAGCCCTTACGGCCCTCCCGGGCAAGATCGTCGGCAATGCTCTGCATGGTGCCCGCCAGGTCGGCGCCACCTTCCACCACGGTGAGGCTTTCGGCTCCCAGAAGCCGGAACAGGAAGTTGTTGCCGCTGGCGTTTTCCTGGTAACTTCCCGCCACACGCTCTTCAAGCACCAGGCGGCACTGGAGGCCTTCTTTAACGGCAGCAGCCAGTGTCAGGCGGCAGTGGTTGGATTGGACCGCTCCGACGGTGATCAGGGTGTCGGCGCCGCGCGCGAGAGCATCGGCCACCAGGAATTCCAGTTTGCGCGTTTTGTTGCCGCCTCCAGTCAGGCCGGTCAGGTCGTCCCGCTTGATGTAGATGTCTGGCCCGCCGAGAAAAGCGCTGAGGCGCTCGAGTTTCTCGATAGGTGTGGGATCGGCCGTGTACTGACGCCGTGGGAAGCGGGCAAGATGCATGGAATCCTCCTTAAAATCTGACTCAACCTATATTGGTTGATAAACCTTGTCAACAAGGCAAACAGGCCTCAGTCAGGGTCAACTGTTGGGTGCGCTGATGGACCGAGGAAAGTAGTTGGAAGTGCGTGACACAGCTGGACCAGATTGAACAGGTGTGGCCTGCGCGACCCTGATTTCGGGTGGCCACCATAAGCATCCGACGACGATACAAGGGTAGCCAGCAGATCAAAGATTTCCTTGAAAACGAAGTGTACGCCATTCAAGGGGTCCAAGGGGCTCTGGAAAACAAGGCGGCTTTCACCATTCGTTCAGAGGAGCGCGGGTGGAGATTGGCTGAAGTGACCAGATGGGCCTGGTGCGTGAAGCGATGGCGGCAACGCAGGCGTCGAAATTCTCGAGGCTATGGGAAAACCAGGCCGCCAGTCGTGAGCGATCATGCTTTCAGCGCCGCAGAGGTATGCCGTAACAGAAACGTAGCTGAACGGGCAATCCGAAAAAGGAAGCTGATCAGGCTGGTTCACAACCGGGGATACTTCTGAAGCAGCGCGCCCGACTCGATAAGCTTCACAAGCCCCGGATCACTCACAGGCTCATGTTTGTCCCCCACGGCCCTTCCCCCACCGCGCGGGGAAAGTCGTACACCCCTGCGACACCTTTTGACAGGAGATTGATTGTCCTGGCAACCCGCCTCGTACCTGAGCAAGGGCGCATGCCACGGTTTACGGCGTGGCATACGCCCTATAAGGGCGATGAGCATCAACCCAGGCACTCGGTCGTACCATACTTGTCAACGGTCTGTTGCACGGACGCCTCTTTCAGAGAAAGCATTCGCAGGTTCACGCACTGCAGCTTTTGCACCCACGCGTCTTATTGATACCTGCGTAATTTGGGAACAGCTTACCCTGCGGCTATGCCACAGATTTGGCGGCCTGAAAGGCTGACCCGTCCTCAACTGGAGGAACGGCGTTTGTTCGCGGAACCCTACATCCGAGAGGACAAGCTCAGTTCCGCTCAGCTCAGCGAGCTGTGCGGCGTGGGTTCCAGCACCGTCCGAAAATGGCGTCAACGACTGCGTCACCAAGGTTCACTGGAAGCGACCTTTGCCTGAGGCCCGCCCAGACGCCTCCCGGATGAGCAGATAGCGGATGTGATGGCTCTGCTGCAAGCAGGGCCTGATCCACACTTTTACCCCGACCAACGCTGGACCTGCCCCCGAGTGCAGGAAGTCATCGGCGTGAAATTTGACGTCTGGTACCACGTGGATCACCTGAGTCGCTTACTCCATGCGTGGGGGTTCTCACGGCAAAAACCGACGAAGCGGGCAGCAGAACAAGATCAAGAAGCGGTCATGTCCTGGATCCAAATGTGGGGCCTGAGCTCGAAAAGAAGGTGGAAGACGGAGAAACGCTTGCTTTTCTAGTTGAAGTGGGTTTCAGTTTGAAACCCACGGTATCGCGGACTTGGGCGCCGTGTGGGCAGAGCCCAGTGCTCGACGCCAAAACGAACTGGGACAAGGTGTCGACGATTGGGGCGATCACGACGACAGGCAGTTCTTGCAGCAGACTCATCAGGCCGCCATCAAAGGCACCCAGGTCATCCATTTCCTGACCCATCTGCTCCGACATGTGCCTGGGAAGGTCACAGTGATCCCAAGCATTCACAAAACGAAGGCGCTGAGCGCCTTCGTCGCCGGTGAGGTTCGTCTGTCTCTCAAGTATCTGCCGCCGTACTCACCAGAGTTGAATCCTATTGAACTGGTCTGGGCCTACATCAAGCAACACATGTTGGCGAATTTCTGTCCAAAAGATTTGCTCACTCTGAAGTCACGACCGCTTCAGGCGTGGCAGCGTGTTTGGTACATCCAACTCTCGACCCGATTGTTTTACGGCAGCCAAGCGTGACCGATTTAAGAAGGTATCAATAATGGCGGAGGGTCACAGCGAGGAGCCGGATTGCACCCAGGTGATAAGCACTGTGCGTCAGGATGCTCAAAAAACCACCGATGGGCTCGTCGTCCCAGACCTCAATCTGATGGAGGTGCGTCATGGCAGCGGCATACTCATCACGAATTGCCCGCTTGAGGTCGCTCCATTCCTCAGGGGTGACCGTACGGGTTTCCCAACTTCCCGGCCAGTCAGGTCGCACATCTTCCTCCTGGGCGATGAAGCGGCGGAGAATGTGGATGTAATAGCGAATGTGTTCCGTGTGCGCCGCAATGGTTGCTCCATCCGGCTTCAGAGGTGTTGAGGCGAGTTCATGATCAAGATCATCTAGTGTTTCAAAGACGCTCCCGTGGCCTCTCCCATCGATGTAATGGCTTCCTTGGCCGCCTGTCCCTTCAAAGGTTTCGCGGAGAAGATCGGTTAAGTTGCTGAGGTAGTCCGGAGCATCAACCGTAGGCATAGTGCCTCCAGCGCGCCTTATAAGGCGACGCAGAATAAGTGGGGCGTGGGCGACGCGTTGGCCTCGCCTTGTGGTGACTCAATTCGGTTTAAGTGGGGAGTACGAAGCGTGGTTGGCCATGACACACCTGTCGGCGCATACGCGAGATCAGCGGAGGCGCGCGGAACACTGCACACTCTACGCGGTTTATGACGTGTGAGGTCTGTTGGCCTCACTGTTCCTTATCTACGCAGGCATCAATACTGGCAACCACGTCATGGCCTGAAAAGCGCAGGCGGTTGAACTCGTCACATCAGAAGCTGCCGCCGCCGCCCACGCGCACACCCTGGTAATAGGCATACGCAGCGCTGTAACAGGCTGGTTCGGCATACCAGGATTTTGCGGCGCAAATCACTTTCATGTTGCTGTAAAACACGTCGTCACTGGTCTTTCGGTTGGCATCTGTTCGTTGATAGACTTTGAGATTCCGGTACGCAAAGTCATGAACGTTGCAAGCGGGGCGAAAGTCTTCCCGGTAGCCGAGACCGAGTCCGTCGGGTGCGCTGCATCCATCCCGTGTCCAGTTCAGGCCGCTATAGGGCAGTGTGGTGCCGGCATAGCTCGCGTATTGACCGTTGTAATAAGTGACCGTCCTCCAGCCGACACGCTTGATATAAGCCAGGCGGTCAGCAGCAAGATCCTGGCCTGTGATCGTTGGTGTCTCTGGGAAACTCAGAACTGTAGGCCGCTCGCCATAAGCTTCCTGAAGCGCCTGAACCAGTCCTGGATCGTTGGCATATCGGCTGAGGATCGCCTGCGATTCCGGATCCTGTAATTCGGGTCTCTCTGCATAGGCGCCCACCAGAGAGTCCCCTGGAAGTGTGACGGCGACGTCGGGGACAGTCTGTCCACAAGAGGCCAACAGAGAGACAAGAACAGCAGCAGAGAGCACCTGGCGCATAAGACTCCTTGTTTTCGGAATTGAATAGGGATGCTTTCTGAGTGTACTCAGTTCATTTTCTGCTGATACCACTAGCTGACGTAAGTAAACGAATGATGAAGCTTATGTAAATGCAGGAATAAGCGGCTCCGATGACGTACGCTTTTTCGCCCAGCTGATAGATATGGCCAGGCGCTTGATTCCTTGTCAGGGAGCGGGAGCCTGACCGTTACATTTCAAAGCCAGGAAAGCCTTTCGAAATGGGGGGTCAGATCTTGGCCATGCGCCCACGCACTCTCAGTGACGCCTGAACGCTGAAACATTACGAATCATGACGGTCATGAGGACCGGAGGCACCATTCCAGAATCCCGGTGATCAAGGCGCGAGCCCTGTCAAGTTGGCCCGATGATGTTGTGTCGTCAGCCTTTGCAAGTCTCCGGTCATGCGGCTGACGACGCCTCGCCCAGCGCCTGGCTCCAAACTGTGTCCACCGCATCTACGTGCGCCGCCTGATAGGGCTGGCACCAGGGTGGTGCTGAGCACGGCTGCATCGTACCGGGGAGAGTCCACCGCCATGTGGCCCTGCCATTCTTAGGAAGGCCCCTGTTCGCCATCTTGCAGGACTGAAGGTGCCATTGATACATGCGTTCGTGGTGACCGATGAAGGTGTCGGTCTCCGCGCAGGGCTTGAGAGGCAACGAGGAGAGGGAGATATGCATTTTGATCCTCGCACCACTGGAAACCGTCGTGGGCGCCGGACTCCTCTGAAGCGTACATCCCACCCGGTACGTGTTCAAAGGATGCAGAAGCCGCCATCCAGGACTTCTCAGGCTGAGAGGCGCAGTCTGTCTCCCCCTCATAATCCTGGCTGGTTATGGAAAATGCAGCTCGATAAGGGAGAATTGGTTGTCGAAGCTTTGGCTGTCGCCAGAGCTTCTGCGAATCAGCCTCTCTTGCGTCGTTCTGCTCCGGACGTGTTCACCTCACCTTGGTTCTCCTGCCTGCCTCTGCTCCCCGCTCGTATCCTGAATTATGAGCATCGCCCCGCGCCACTACCTGCTCGTCGATGACAACCCCACGGACCGCCTGCTCGCCCAGGAAGCTTTTGCAGAACTCCAGCCGGATTGCACGCTGACCTGCGTCGCAAGTGGCTTAGAAGCCCTGGACTTCCTCCAGGTGGCTGTCCCCTTGCCAGACGTGATTCTCCTGGACATCAACATGCCTGGAATGAATGGTTTCCAGCTGCTGGAGCGATTGAAAAACCGTCCGGAGCTCAAAGGGATCCCTGTAGTTATGCTGAGCACTTCAAATGCTGCCGAGGACATTCGGCAGGCATACACGCTGCACGCGAGCTCGTACGTCGTGAAATCACCCTCCTTCGAAGCGTTTATGGCGCAGGTGGAGGCATTCTTGGGGTACTGGCAGGCGACGCGGGTGGCGCGCCCATCAACCGCTGAGCAGCCTTGACCCTGGGGTTCACGCCATATGCTCACATGATATGCCGGTACCCTGCCATGCCCTTCTGATCGGCGACAACGCCAGCGGCCGGATGCTGGCGCAGGAAGCCTCCGAGCAGCTCCGCCCAGAATGCACGCTCACCACCACGGCAGAAGGCAAGAAAGCCCTACAGCTGCTGCGCAACGAGTCCCTTCTGCCGGATGTGGTCCTGCTGGACATCAACATGCCGGCAATGAGCGGATTTGAACTGCTCTAGGAATTGAAGAAGGATTCTGCCTTACGGGAGGTCCCGGTGGTCATGCTGACGACCTCGAGCGCCCAGCGCGACATTACGCAGGCGTACAGTCTGCATGCGAATTCATACCTGGGAAAGTCTCCAGCTTTTGAAGCTGTTCTGGAGCAGGTGGAGGCTTTTTGAAATACCGGCAGGCTAATCGGTTGACAGGCAGGTGAACGGGCGAGCTCTTGCTTAAGCAGGAGGAGCGCAGCGGGCTGAATTCCTTGTGGCCGTGCAGGTGATGACGCACCTGGCAGAATTCCTTTTGCATGTGCGGCTACCGGTCGTCCTCCGTGGCCGTCTTGGTATTCTTCGTGGCGTTCACAGGCCTGCCCATTATCGTCCACTCTTTGGGAAAGATGCCATTTTGCCCGTGCGGCCGCCGTCTTCCTCAGTCGTGTTCGCCACGCTGCCTGAAGGAACTGAGTCCGCCGCCAGATACAGACAAAGGAAACAAAGGTTGGAAAGCGCAAACCGTTTGCAGGTGATGGCTGCAGGTACAGTTTCCGTGACCGTCTCTGTCCACCCACCAAGAGGCATTCAGGCCCTTAACGGGGTTAGTTCGCTTCTCCATCGAAACTTACTCCCTTTATTCTGCGAGCCAGTTCTGTACAGCACTGCTCAGGAAGGTCAATTCCTCAGGAAGTCCAGCGGGACTTCCTGCACGGTGGCCCCAGAGGCTCGGGATCGATCGCAGCTCTGCGGCTTGCAGATACGGCAGTTCTGCGGCATTGTCAGCCACCCGAAAATAGAGGTCGGTCTCGCTGGGCATCAGCAGAACCCGCGCCTGGATGCTGGCCAGTGCCTGGCTAAGGTCCCCGCCGTACAGGTCATTGCCGCTGATGTCACCGTGAAACCAGCTCAGAGCCTGAGCATAGAGATTCGCTGCCCGGTACGGAGCAAACCTCACCTCCCAGTCCGAGCGCAGATACGTCTCCAGGTCAGGGAACCCCAGGACCGTGCGGAACAGTTCCGCGCGGTAGAAGTCCTGGCTCAGCCCCCAGCCTGCGTAGATATGCCCGAACGCCTTGAGCGCCTCGTGGGGCTCAGCAGCGAACCGCCCGTTCCCAAGGTGCTCTGGTGCGGCTTCAAGCGTCCTCAGCAGGCCAGAGAGAAATACCTTGTTGTGCAGGGACGTGCGGGCACTTCCGCAAACCACGATGGCCCGTTCAACCTGACCTGGAAACAGGGCGGCCCAGTGGTAAGCCTGCATCGCCCCCATCGAGAAGCCATACACCGCGGCAACCCGTTGCACTCCGAAAATCTCGCGGAGGAGCCGGGACTGTGCAAGCACGTTGTCCCGCAGAGTGACCAGGTCAGGGTAATCCGGGGTTTCAGCCGCCCCCGAGGAGAGCCCGTTGGAGAACATATCGGGAATGACGATGAACCACCGCTCCGGGTCCAGCACGCCACCCGGCCCGATCAACCAGCTCTGACTGTCATGGGTCGCGGCATAGCTGCAGGGGTACACGATGACGTTGTCGCGGGCGCTATTGAGGGTGCCGTGGGTCTGCCACGCCAGCCGGGCCCCCTGAATAACACCTCCACGTTCGACGTTCAGGTCACCCAATTCGAACACACCCTCCTGCACCGGCCAGGAAGTCATGTCAGCCTCGGGAGCGTGGACTGGAAGGAAGGCTGATCCTGGCTCGGACGGGACATGACCTCACCTTACGCTGCTTGAAACCTCTTTGCGGGTGTTCGACCCAACCTGGCTGCACCCATAGAACACGAGAATACGCATGTACCCACTGACAGGCGCGTGGTCGCGACCCGAGGTAACACTGCTCTGGCCGATATCGGCGGCATCGTTCGGGCAGGGGTCTGCTGCAATAGCGTCCTCGAGCAGCCTTCGCGAGCACCCCGGTTGAAGTGGCGCTCTGGTGGAGGCTCAGCTGCGTCACAGTCTCGGCGCACGTGTGCTCACGTCTTCGGCTGCCCGAGGGCGTGACAGTCCAGCGTCACTGCTCAAGGAAATTGACCTCGCTTTGAGTGCCGTCCTGACCCAGGCGGAACGTTTTGATCTGATGCGGGGTAACCGTCGCTTCAAAGGACAGGTTGAGGAGCGGTACGGTCACTTGAACTGCAGCCGGGCGCCCGTACGGCTCGTACAGACGCAGAATCCAGTCCTCACCTTCCTCCGCCTGTTTGAGCGCTGTAACGAGAACCGCGTCAGGGGGCTCGACCGTCAGAAACGATAGGGTGCGTGGCAACCGGCCAGAATGCGCGAATTCCCGCACGAAGGTGAGTGGCTCGTTGAAATCCTGCGCCGCCGCTACGACCCCAGCGTCCTGCCAGGCTCCCATGTGCGGCATTAACGCCCAACGGGTCTCCGAGAGGCCCTGGTCGAGATACTGATCCACTGGCCTGGGCTGCTCGGGGCGGTCGCCTCCCCCATAGATCGGACTGCGCAGAATGGACAGGCGTACCTCGCCACCGTGCACATCCGCACCGTACTTGCTGTCGTTGAGCAGCGCCACGCCGTAGGGTGCCCGGCCTGCGTGCCGCTGGGCCATGGAGCCGGCCTGATCCCCGAGCTGCTGAAAGTTTGCCTCGGTCGGCTTCCCCGAGCTGGCAAGCACACCGCTCACAGCAAGCCACGCCTGCGAAGGCTCCTCCTGCCCGCCTGCCGGACGCGTGACGTACCCAAATGGCACGGAGAACGTGGCCGTCGTGTCCTCCAGTGCAAAGGGAAAGGCGAGTTTCGCCATTCGGTACTCTTCGTGCCAGTCCAGCTGCAGGTGGCCATGAATGGCGGGGCTGTCCCGGTAGATCGAGAGGTCCTGCCGGGCGGTGGAGCGGCCCCAGCGGGTGGTGACCCGCACCGTGGCCCGGACCGGGCCGGTTTCGAGCAGTTCGATGTGCGGATCGCCGAACACGCCGGCCAGATGGCGGAAGTAGTCGCCTTTCCCCCATGGGTTGGTGGGATCCTCGATCACCAGCACCTGTGCAGCGGCGCCGGCAAGGAGTTCGCGGTCCAGCCTCTTGTCGCGGAGGCTGCGCAGTGCTCCCGTGCGTGGGTCAAGTTCCAGACGCCACCAGGCGTTTTCAAGAACACGGTCAGTGGCGCTGAGTGGACGGGCGTCGGCGCCAGGCTGGTGCGGAGGCCGGTCCACGATGCGGTACACGCGGTATCCCAGTGCGGGAACGTCGGCGAGGAACGCGGCCCGCTTCCGGGGCGGCCCAGCTTCGCCCATGGCAAACTGGTGCACCACCGGCTCGTTGCGGTCATCCAGCACCTGCATGTCCAGGACGTGCCAGTCGTTGAGTTCGACGTCGATCACTTCCTGCCGCGGCCAGGGATTCGGGTTGAACACCACCACCGGGACACCATCGCCCATATCAGCCACGACATTGCCTGCCCCTGTGCGGACACGGCGCATGGTTTCTTCCACCACGACGTCATCGGTGCTTCGTGTGTCGATGTGGCGGGCAATCACCTGCACCGCCTCGTGAAGCGTCCTCTTCGCGGTGCCGACCGCCTCGCCCTGCTCATACCGGGCGTCATCGTACGCCCGGGGAATACTGGTACCGCAGATGATGTCGTGGAACTGGTTGAATAGGAGGTGTTTCCAGGACCGGTCAAGTGCCGCGCCCGGGTAGGCACGGCCGTAACGGGTCGCGATCGTCGACCATTTTTCAGCGGCGCTCAAGGTGTGTTCACCCAGGCGGTTGAACCGTTTGACGCTGCTGTGCGAGGTGTAGCACCCGCGGAACGTGTACTGCAGCGGCGCATGAAATTCAGCCTGGACGTCCCGCTGGGCTGCGCGAGCGAAAAAGCCGGCAACAGTCCCCATCTGCAGGGTAGGCCAGTCGGGATCAACCATCAGGGCGCGCATGTTCGCGATGGCTTTCTTGGTGGGGCCTCCACCGTGGTTGCCGACACCGTACACCACCAGCCATTCCGGGCTGTCCGCCGGTCGCCAGTCGATAGACGCGTTCAAGGTGTCGACGACGTCGCGAGGATTGGAGTTATAGGACTCCACGCGCGCACTCAGCACGCGTGTGCCGTCTGGACCTTGCCACCAGAAGAGGTTGGACGGCAGGTCGACCTCATGAGGGTGGGGGCGCCAGAACACGAAGTGATCCAGTCCAGACAGTTTGAACATCTGCGGCAGGGTGTGGGGGTGCCCGAACGTGTCAGGCAGAAAGGCCACCCGGGATCGTTGACCGAAGGTGTGCTCGAAATACCGCTGTCCGTGGAGCGCCTGGCGGGCCAGGGACTCGCCGGACGGGATGTTCACGTCGGGCTCCACCCACTGTCCCCCCAGCAATTCCCACTGCCCGCGGTCAACTGCTGCACGGATTTCGGCCAGCAGGTCGGGATCCACGTCCATCCATGCGTACTGCGCTGCAGACGTGTGCCCAAACATCAGGTCCGGGTTTTCTTTGAGCCGGTCTAGGACGCTCCGAAAGGTGGCCTTGACGGCTTCGAGACCTTCCTGGCGGTCCCAGAGCCAGACTGGGTCAAGGTGAGCGTGGCCAACCAGGGTGAAGGTCAGGTCTTTGCTGCGGGGGTCAGCCATGGTTCATCCAGTCTACAAATTATTTCAAACTTTTAAAGAATCCGGGCATCGGCCAGGTCAAGCTCTGCGATATGGACCATTTCGGTTGCCTATCTCTACATTCTGCTCTGGAATCACAGCAGGCCCTGACGCAGCGCTTTCACTGCCGCCTGCGTCCGGTCCGACGCCTGAAGCTTTTCCAACAGGTCCTGAACGTGCAACTTCACGCTGCTCACGCTGATCTCCAACTGCATTCCAATTTCCCGGTTTCCCAGTCCGTCGGCGATCAGACGCAGCACCTCCAGCTCCCGGGCCGACAGCTCCACCGGCACGCCCGGCGTGCGCATCGCGCCCAGCACGTGGTGCGCCACCTGTGGGTCCAGGAAAGCGCTGCCGACCGCAGCCGCCCGGATGGCCAGCAGCAGCAGGTCCGGCCGGGCACTTTTCAGGCAGTAGGCGTCTGCCCCGGAGGCCAGGGCCGCCAGAACCTCCGCGCGCAGGTTATGTGCCGTGAGCATCACCACCCGCGTCTGCGGATAATGCCTGCGCACTTCACCCGCCGTCTGAATGCCGTCCATGCCCGGCAGCCCAATGTCCACCACGGCCACATCCACGGCGGTGCGGGAGAGCACCTCGAGGGCCTCCTCGCCACTGCGCGCTTCGCCCACCACCCGCAGGTCCGGTTCGAAGTTCACCGCCACGCGTAAGCCGTCCCGGGTAAACGCATGATCTTCTACCAGCAGGACCCGGATGGGGGAGGCCGTCATGTCGTTTCACCCTTCGGTACGGTCAGCGTGAACACCGTACGCGCCTGGGCAGTCCTGCGGTACGACACGGTGCCGCCGTGCGCTTCCGCGATGCGCCGCGTGAGGTACAGCCCCAGGCCCGTACTGCCGCCCGCGCCACCGGTCCGGAACCGCTGGAACAAATTTCCCGTCCGCGAGGAGGGCACGCCCGGGCCCTCATCGGTGACCTTGATCAGAGCGTCGTCCAGGTCCAGTTTCAGTTCGATGGTCACGGTGCCCTCAGACGGACTGAACTTCACCGCGTTGTCGACCAGGTTCTGCACCGCCCGCCGCAGGTCGTGTTTCGAGCCGTACACCCGGACACTGTCAAGGCGCAGGTCAAACCCCACCCGGCGGGCCTGTGCCCGAGGCTGCACCTGGTCCACGACGCCCAGGACGATGCTGCGCAGGTTGACCTCCTGCGCTTCTTCCTGCGCTTCACCGCCTTCGTAGCGGGCGACCGTGAGGAGCTGATCGGCCAGGCTCAGCAGACTGTCGTTGGCCTCCAGGCCATTGTGCAAGGTGCGGCGGTACTCTTCAGGCAACGGACCAAAGGCTCCCTTGAGGGCCTGTTCCATGTGCAGGGCGTTGGCCATCAGAGGAGTCCTCAGGTCGTGGGAGAACGCGTAGATCAGGTCACGGACCACTTCACCCTGCTCCGCAAGGTGCGCTCGCTGGGCAGCGAGGTCGTCAAGCAGGGTCGTCCGTTCCAGAAGTGGCCGCAGGGTGGTGATGGCCTCGACGAGTTGGGCCGCGTTCACCTGTGGCTGGTGCACACGAACCAGCAGATCCCCGTCTCGTCCTGGCAGGAACGCCAGCAAGTCTGACTCCTGACTGGCAGTCCACACTGATCCGTCGCTCGACGGCGGAACCCGCACATCGAGCGGCAGGGTCTGGTTCAGGTGATGCCGGGCCCCGGCAGGAAAAATGGCGTGCGGGGTTCGCATGGTCGTGCGGTCCACCCGGCCGATCTCCACCTCCTGCGCTCCGGTAAATGCTGCGAGGCCCTCCGCTGCGCGCGCCACGAACGCTTCCAGACCGTACGGACCGCTGACAAACTCCACCAGCGTCCGCAGGTTCCGTTCCTGCTCAGCACGGCGCTTTTCCGCCTCCACCTGCACGGCACGCTCGGAAGCCAGCCGGGCCCGCCAGGTCAGTCCGCCCACGAGCAGCGTTGCTCCCAGACTCACTGCCCGGTTGAGGACATCGAATGTGGATGTGGGCAGGTCATGCCAGTGATGGAAGCCTGCTCCCACATTCGCCACCACAGCGAACACCAGCAGGCCGAGCGCAAACCGCCACGAACTTGCCAGCGCTGCCAGCGCGACCGGCGCGCTGAGCAGCGTCCCGACCACCAGTGCGGGGGGCGTGGCCAGGTCGGCCAGGAACACAAGTGCGGCCAGTACGACAGCGACCACTTCCAGTCCCTGGAAAGGCCTGCGGGACGTCGAGTGTGAGGATGGCAGGGCGAAGTGCATGCGGTATGGAGCTTACTGCGCGCGGACGAGCGCGTCTTGGCCACCTGGCCAGGACAAGGGCACCCAGCGCGGCTTAGCGTACGGTCATGTCGACCGCCCGGACTTCTGGCTCATTTAAACAATGGTTTCTGGAAATTGAGCAGTCCGAGCCAGAAGGGTTCTACGAAAACGAATCTGCCGTACGCGTGCAGCACCACCAGCATCCATGGTGGAAAGTGATGTGCCTGACCGGGGTGGATTACTTCTCCACGCTGGGGTACCAGCCTGGAATCGCGGCGCTCGCCGCAGGGCCGCTGGCACCGGTGGCCACCCTGGTGCTGGTCCTGGTGACCCTGTTCGGCGCCCTCCCCATGTACCGGCGGGTCGCGCAGGAAAGCCCGCATGGGGATGGTTCGATCAGCATGCTCGAGCGGCTGCTCAGCTACTGGCCGGGCAAGCTGCTCGTGCTGACCCTGATCGGCTTCGTCGCGACCGGATTCATCATTACCATCACGCTGTCGGCGGCGGACGCCACCGCACATCTGGTCGAGAACCCGTTCCTGAAAGCGCGTCTGGACGGGTACCAGGTCCCCTTGACGCTGGCGCTCATTGGGCTGCTCGGGGGGGTCTTCCTGAAAGGCTTCAAGGAAGCCATCGGGATCGCCGTTGCCATTGTGGTGCTCTACATCGGTCTGAACCTGGTGGTGATCGGGAAGGGAACTCTGGACGTGCTGGCCCAGCCTGCAGTGCTGACAAACTGGCAAACCGGACTGGCCCAGGCGTACCAGTCGCCGCTGGCCATGACCGGCGCAGCGCTGCTCGTTTTTCCCCGCCTTGCCCTGGGTCTGAGCGGCTTTGAGACCGGCGTGGTCGTGATGCCGCTGGTCCAGGGAGGCCCGGGGGACGCCCGGAAGCGCCTCGCGGGGCGAATCCGGAACACGAAAAAACTGCTGACGACTGCTGCGTTACTGATGAGCGCGCTGTTGCTCGGTTCGGCCATGGTCACCACCCTGCTGATCCCACCGGACGCTTTCCGACCGGGGGGGGAAGCGAGTGGACGGGCCCTGGCGTACCTGGCCCACGAGCGGCTGGGGGACGCTTTCGGCAGCCTCTATGACGCGGCCACCATCCTGATCCTGTGGTTTGCGGGTGCGTCGGCGATGGCGGGCCTGCTGAACATCGTGCCGCGGTATCTGCCCCGATACGGCATGGCGCCTGACTGGTCGCGCGCCTCCCGGCCGCTGGTGGTGATCTTCGTTGCTCTCAGTGCCCTGGTAACCATCCTGTTCCGGGCCAACGTCGAGACCCAAGCTGGCGCCTATGCCACAGGTGTCCTCGCGCTGATGACCAGCGCCGCTGTCGCCGTGTTCTTGACCGAAGTCCGGCGCAAGCATGCCCGGAGCGCAGCCGTGTTCGCTGTCATCAGTGCCCTGTTCATCTATACCAGCGTCGTCACCGTCGCCGACCGCCCAGAGGGACTGTTTATCGCCCTGCTGTTTATCGCTGCCATCCTGACCGTGAGCGTGGCGTCGCGCGTGAGCCGGTCCACAGAACTTCGTGTTCAACACGTCACACTGGATGGGCCGGCCCAGCAGCTGCTCCGAGAAACGGTACTGCGCGGCCTGCCGGTCCGCTTCATCGCCAATCGCCTGCACGCCGGGGATTCCACTGAGTACCACTTGAAAGAATTGGAGGTTCGCCTGGACACGCACCTGCCCCAGGGTGAACCAGCACTGTTTCTTGAGGTCGCCATCACAGACGCCAGCAACTTCACGGATACCGTCCAGGTCCAGGGCGTCCGGATCGGCCGGCACGCAGTTCTGCGTGCCGGTGGGAGCAGTGTGCCCAACACCATTGCTGCCGTGCTGCTTCATGTGCGGGACGTTACCGGCAGCCCTCCACATGTGTACTTTGAGTGGAGCGAGACAGGACCTGCCGCAAACGCCTTGCGCTTCCTGCTGGCTGGCGAGGGCGACATTCCCCCGCTCACGCATGAGGTACTCCGGGTGGCTGAACCAAACCAGCAGCGCCGGCCGATCGTGCACGTGGGCGGCTGAGCACCATGACCAGTCCGAACCGTCGCCTGCTCCTGAACCGCCTGACGCCACCACAGCTGATCGCCTTGTCGTTCGCCGTGGCCATTCTGGTGGGCACCCTGCTGCTGTATTCCCCTGTCACGCACGCTCCCGGGAAGAACGTGACCCTCCTTCAGGCGCTATTTACTGCCACCAGCGCCACGTGTGTGACCGGCCTGAACGTCCTCGACCCGGGCAGCACCTTCAACCGTCTTGGCGAGGTGATCCTGATGGTCCTGATTCAGGTTGGTGGGCTGGGCATTATCACCTTCGGAACTCTGTTTGCCAGCCTCCGGGGCCAGCGGGTAGGCGTCCAGGAACGGCTGCGCACTGCCCAGCAGGCCAACCTGAACGAGTTTGGGGATGTTACCCGGGTCATCAAAGGCATCTTCATTTACACCCTGCTGACTGAACTGATCGGCGCGCTGCTGCTGATGGTCCACTTTGTGCCGCTGGAGGGCTGGGACCGTGGCATCCATCTTTCCGTGTTCCATTCGGTGAGTGCCTTCAACAACGCGGGATTCGGGTTGTACCCGGATAACATGATCCGTTTTGCCGAAGATCCGCTGGTGCTGCTGACCACCAGCACCCTGGTCATCCTGGGGGGTCTGGGGTACCTGGCAGTGCTGGGCGTGGCGCTTTACCTGCGCGACCCGCGCCGGAACCGTCTGAGCCTGAACACCATCATCATTCTGGTCACTTCAGCGTTCCTGATTGTGCTGGGCACCGTGGTCGTCACCGTCCTGGAGTGGAACAACCCCGGCACGCTCGGTCCACTCAGTACAGGCGGCAAACTGCTCAGCGGGTACTACCAGGGGGTCGCCCCGCGTACGGCGGGCTTCAATTCCGTCGACTACGGGGCCATGCACGGGGCAACGCTCTTCATCACGATGCTGCTGATGTTTGTGGGGGGCAGTCCCGGGTCCACGGCGGGAGGCATCAAGACCACCACGTTCTACGTGCTGGTGTCGAGTATCGTGTCTCACGCCAAAGGCGAGCACGAGAACGTCTCGTTCCACCGGCGGATCGAAACCGAGGACCTGCTGCGCGCCTCGGTGGTAACAGCGCTCAGCCTGGTGGTGGTGACGTCCGGAATGTTTCTTCTGCTGGCCACCAATCCGAAACTGCCGTTCGTGAACGTTGCCTTCGAGGCGTTCTCGGCGTTCGCCACAGTGGGCCTGAGCATGAACACCACGCCGCTGTTTAATGCACCCGGGCAGCTGGTGCTGATCGGGCTGATGTTCCTGGGCCGCATCGGGCCACTGACGTTCGCCATCGCGTTCGCCCGGCAGCAGCGGCACCGCGTCCGGTACCCTGTCGATAAATCCATCGTTGTTGGCTGAGTCACTACGTGGTGGCTGACGTGCGGCTCCGATGAAAAGATCGGATCCACGCGCTACTGTCGCATCTACATCATCAGAAACCTCAGAAGAATCGGTGTGAGGTCACGACAGCCACAGGCCCGTTCGAAGGAAATGAATGAAGAATCACTCCTCCTTCACCCATGGAATAACTGAAATTGCGACACCTTGATAGAAGGTCATGCAGTAGCGTCAGCCTGCCGGTATGTGTCCTGCGGACCTGCATAAGGCGTGTCGGCCAAGATTGGCTATGAGCTTGAGGCCGGCAGGCTTGGCCGCTGTGCCCAGAAGAAATGACTGACGATCAATGGCAGCGACTCGCCTCACTCCTTCCTGCACAAGTCGGCTTGGGAAGGACCTCATCGCCCGGCGGCTACTGGATCAGGTTGTCCGCGTCGTTCAAGCGGGGGTGCAGCCGCGCCGGAAGCGTCAGGCATGCGAGGCACGCCAGCACCATCACCCCGGCGAACAACGAGGACGAGTGACTCAGCAGCACGCCGGGCGCAAGCGGCGCAACGGTGCGGGCCAGCAGCCCGGACAGGGACACCAGCGCGTTGTACCGGCCCAGCAACTCCCCGGGCGCCACCACGGCAACGAGCGGGGTGAGGCTGGGAGGCATCAGCAGCTCTCCCAGCCCGAACAGCAGCATGCCCAGCACCAGGAGGGGCACCACCAGCCCAGACGAAGCGGTTCCCAGGAACAGAACCGCCAGCCAAGCAGCGACCCACACCAGGAACATCAGTCGCAGGGCGCTTGTCCGCCGCCGGCCACGCAGCGCACGCGTCACCGCCACCTGCCCGAGAACAATCACGAAGGCGTTGCACGCCACGGCAGCCCCAAAGACGCCTGTCGGGACCGCGCGCACATCCATTGCGACGAGGGCGATGCCGGTGTTGAGCTGGCTGATCCCGATAAACACAAAGGCGAACATCAGGGCGCACAGCAGCAGCAGGCGAGGGTCGCGCAGCGCAGTACGCCAGCCGCCACGCCCACGCGCACCGGACCCGGAGGGTGAGAACAGCCGCGGCAGCCGCGAGGCAAGCCCCCCGGCGAGCAGCAGCAGCAGGGCTTGCAGCCAGAACAGCCGGGCGAATGACGTGAGGTCATCCGCGTGTACGATCACGCCACCGAGCAGCGCGCCAACGCCGATGCCGGCATTCAGTCCTGTGGCGCGCAATGAGAACGCGTTCGAATGCAGGTGGGCAGGCAGCAGCAGCGCGAGCGCGGACAGCACCGCTGGCCCCACCACTGCCTGCCCCGCAAAGACGAGCACCGCGCCGCTCAGCACCAGGGGTAGCGTCGTTGCCACGGCCATCGTCATGGCGCCGAGCAGCGCCGCTCCCAGGCCACCCAGCAGGGTGGCGCGACTGCCAAGTCGGTCCGTCAGGCTGCCCGCCAGGGGGGTGGCGAGCACACCGGCCAGAGACACCAGCGCAACCAACATCCCTGCCTGCGCCGCGCTTTGTTGGTGCACGCGCTGCCAGTACAGCATCAGGAAGGGGAACATGACGCCGGTGGCCAGCCAGGTCAAGGTATCGGCCAGCAGCACAGCCCACGCTGGCCCCCGTATGGACGACGCCACAGGCGGCATCTCCTTCACGCGTCCAACTTCTTGCCGCCGGCGGCCGGCGACCGGCCGCACAGCCACGACACCATCGTGAGGGCATGGGGACGGGGCAGGAGTGACACCAACGGGGACCGAACCAGGCTTGCCATCATGACAGTCTCCACGTTCGCCGGCACCAAAGGCCAGACCTACATACAGCCTGACGCCTCGTTATCCGTCTGCGGAATCGGCGAGCGCGTCACCAAGCTCGACCACGGGTTTTCCCAGGCCAGGCAGCCTGTTCGCCTCCGAAGAAAACTCCTCGAACACCTGCTTCAGAAACCGGGTGCTCGTATGGCCGCAGGTGATGTAGAGCAGCTGGCGCGAAGAGCCCAGGCTCGTGACCCGGTCAGGAAAACCAGAGTCCTTGGAGACGACCACCGCTCCGGCAGCCCGCGCGGAAGACACCCCGTCTGCGGCATCCCGGTATCCCAGATCACTGGCACTGGAGGCTCCGGTACCAATGGTCTGGGTGAGCCAGCGAGCGAGTTGCGGCCGAAGCCGGGCGTCCAGCCAGTACGGGCCGGCAGCATGTCAGGCGCTCAAACACCTCAACGTCCTGCTGGATACTGTGCCGGAAAACGAGTTGTGCCTGATGCTCAGCCCGTGCGAAAAAGCTATTTGCACCGGCAAGTTCGTGGTCGTGCGGATTTGCGGCACGTACCGACTCTTCGGGTGCTTCCAGATTAACGACGGTATTCAGTGTGTCGGAGCCGCTGACCGCCCGCGATGAGTTGTGCCTCGCCTTTAACGCCAGCGAGCATGACGTGCAGGCCGCAGCGTACACCAACGGTGGGGACCAGTACCTCGTTCATCCGGGTGCAGCGGGCGGCGGGACGTTCGGCTCAAACGTGCAGCAGAGCTTCCAGAAGTCTGACGGTAAAACTGCCGTTCCGGGTCAGGATGCCGGACCCCAGCTCCCTGCGGGTGCTGAAGCTGCGGGATGTCCGTCTGGATAACCTCGCCGTTCGCCCTATGCACGCAGGAGTCACGGCTGCTCCCACCGTTTCAGCCTCGGCACCCATCACCCTGAACGGGAAGTACACCTCCGCATTCAACAACTGCAAAGCCGTGGTGTCCGGCATAGTGACCTGCGCGGTGACGCTCACACCCGTCCGGTAAGGCCACCAGCCTTCAGACTCTGGTCGGAGCAGAAAGTGCGACTTCCTCACGCACTCCCTGCTTTCTTGACGGGCGGTGAGGCGGCATGTTGGACCGGACAGACCCGGTGCGTTCGCCTGCTGACGTCGTTTCGCTTATGCCGTGCCAGGCGAGCATCGTCCAGAAAGGTCCTGTGCTCAGCTGCCACCCACGGCCCGGATGCGGGTGCCGGTGGCAGGCGTGATGGTGCCGCGCTGCTGGATATACTCCAGCACGACTTGAGCGTCGGGTTCCCGGCTAACCCCCTGCCCGTCAGCGAACATGGTGTACTCGTCGCCGCCAGCGTTGGTGAAGTCCGACAGTGCCAGAGTATAGGTCGTGGCGTCCCGCAGGACCGGGGCTCCGCTGTCGAGGGTGACACTCACGATGCGTGAGCCGACTGGCCGGCTGACGTCATAGGTAAACGAGAAGCCGGAAATCTGAAGGAAGCGTCCGCTGGCACCGGGAAGCGCGGAGACGCTGTTCTCCAGCGCGGCGTACAGCTGCGAGCCGGTGACGGTGCGGGTCACCGCCGTGTTGCCGAACGGCAGCACGCTGTACACGTCCCCCGCGACAATGTCATAGGGCGGACCCGGCTGGTACCCGGGGGCCGGCCGGCGCAGGGATTTGTCCTGGGGGGTATAGCTTGAAGGCAGGGCGCTGCGGATGCTGCCGCCGTTCTGGATGGCGAGTTGCGTGCCATACCGCGCACGTAAGGCATCCGTGATCAGGTTGCCCAGGGCCACTTCACGTAGACGTTCGATGTTGCTGCCGCGCGCGAACACTTCGGTGGCCACGCCAATCTTGCGGTCGAGCTGCTGGGCGAGCTGGGTGCGGTAGGTCGAAAGCACCTGCTCGACCGCCGGATCCGGCGTGACCCCGGTGGTGACGGGCTCGATGAAGGTGTTGATGCGCTCGGTGACCTGCCCGGTGGAGCGGTCTACCGTCACGTTCACTTTGGAGTAGGTTGCGCCCTTGCTGAGGTTTTCTATCACCAGGGCACCGTTGATGGTGGCGCTGAACTGCTCGTTGGTGTGGTCGCCGAAAATCACGTCGAAGCCGTTGACACTCTTGGCAAAGTCGATCAGCGGACCGGTGTGCGCCTGCGTCACCGGATCGCGGC
This sequence comes from Deinococcus deserti VCD115, assembly GCF_000020685.1. Taxonomy (NCBI): domain Bacteria; kingdom Thermotogati; phylum Deinococcota; class Deinococci; order Deinococcales; family Deinococcaceae; genus Deinococcus; species Deinococcus deserti. Next base: position 79,937 of record NC_012528.1, read on the forward strand.
CAGTTACACCGAGGTGAGCGATCACCACGAAGACGCGTGCTCCCTCCGCCTGAGCCATCAAGCGGGCCTGCGTCGCGGCCGCCACCGGGTCCGTCACACGGAGGGTGCCGAGCGCGCCGGGAGCCACCAGCGTCGGGGCTTCAGGATTCGTGATGCCGATGACGGCGACCTTCACGCCGCCCACCGTAAAGATCTGGTAGCGCTTCACCTTGGTCAGGTTCGCTTCAAGGTTTTCGAGGTTCGCGGAGACGTACTGGAATTTCGCCCGGTCAATCAGGGGTTGCAGGCCCTGAATTCCACGGTCGAAGTTGTGATTCCCGAACGTGTCGGCATCGAAACCCATCACGTTCATTGCCTCGATAGCGGGCACTTCGTTGAAGAAGCTCGACAGGGGCGGTGAGCCACCGTAGGCGTCACCACCGGTGAGGGTCAGCGTGTTGGGGTTTGCGGCGCGGTCCTGCTTGAAGTAAGCGCTGAGCGTAGCGGCGCCCCCGACGGTGCGTTGTGTGGTTCCGCTGCCTACCGTCAGCGGATCAAGCTGCGCGTGCCAGTCAGAGACGTTCAGGAACTGGATCGTGACCGGGTCTGGTGGAGCGACACTCAAGCAGGCGGTGAGGAGGACGGTCAGGGCGGTCAGCGGGAGAAGCCGGATCGACATACAACCTCCTGAAACTGGTGGGCCGTCACCTTTCAGGCTGAACTGCCTGAAGAGATCACCGGACCCTTGTCGGGCACGTATTCGCTCGCTTGAGCGTACGACACGCCGCTCACAATGGTGACCATGATCAAGGGTTTTTCAGTTGGCCTGAGAGGTTAGCCCAAATTGCACAGGCCAGTGGACCAGCGTCAGGTAACTGAACTGATGATGGTAAGAATGTATGCCGGCTTGTATGCCTGTTTCTGCCAAGCCGCGATCTAGGGTGCGACCGGCACCGGGATGCTGGGTAACAGTCAAGAGGCAGATTACTCACCGACCGCTTCACGTCTGACCGGGGGGTCCTTTTCCCTTGAGCCTGCTCAGAATCTCTCTTAACCTCAAGATTCTGAGCGCAATCCGTGTGATACGGATTGCGCTCATTTCGTGGCGCGAGCCCTCAGGCACAGCGCCTGTTATCTCACTTGACGAGGCCGATGGACTTCAAGACCTTCCGGGCACGCGTCTGCTCGGCGGTGAGGAAGGTGTCGAATTTCTCGCCACTCAGGTACATATCTACCCATTTCCTCTGTCGCAGCGTGTCCTTCCAGGCTTTACTGGCATGGAGCTTGTCAAAGGTGGCAATAAGCTGCTTCCGGCGCTCGGGGCTGATGCCAGGAGCCGCGACGACGCCTCGCCAGTTCAACATTTCCACGTTTAGCCCCTGCTCGCGGAACGTTGGCGCGATGATGCCGGGAATGCGCCGTTTGCTGGAAATCCCCAACAGACGCAGTTTGCCTGAATTAATATGCTCAGCCATTTCATTGTAGCCGTTGACGCCCGCGGCCACCTGGTTGCCCAGCAGCGCAGTGAGTGACTCGCCTCCACCGGAGTAAGCCACATAGTTCATATTGGCGGGGTCGATGCCAGCAGCTTCAGCCAGCAGTCCGGTCAGCATGTGGTCCGTGCCTCCCGCACTGCCACCAGCGATGGCAAGTCTGGGGTTGGCCTTCCAGGCAGCGACAAACTGCCTGAGGTTCTTATAGGGACTGGCTGCAGGGACCACGAGCACCTCATATTCCCCGGTCAGCCGTGCAATAGGCGTGACGGTTTCCAGCGTGGCTTTGCTTTTATTTGTCTCGATTGCGCCGACCATGATCAGCCCCATGGCCATCAGGAGGTTGTTGTCACCCTGGGCGTTGTTGAACTGCGCGAGACCAATGGTGCCGCCCGCACCGGATACGTTGAAGACCTGCACGCTTTGGGCAAGTTTCGTGTCGTGAAGGGCAGACTGAATGGCCCGAGAGGTCTGATCCCATCCGCCGCCGGGGCTGGCAGGCGCCATGATCCGGAGACCAGTCAGGGGCTGTGCAGAAGCGGAAAGGGGGAGAAGGAGAAGAGCGGCGGCGAGAAGGGAAAATCTGGTCATGTGATGCTCCTATGAGGCGGCCGGGCCGCTCAGTTGGTTGGCGGTTGGTGTAGGGGTAGAAGATCAGGACGTGAGAGCGAGGCTGGAGGCCTGCACGTACTGTGCCGAGCTTTCTCCAGCGAGTTTTCCGAAGACGGCGCCGGACATCAGGCCGGAACCCCCGGGATAGTTCTGGTAGAAGATGCCTCCGACCATTTCACCTGCCGCGAACAGGCCAGGGATAGCCTCCTGATCTGCATTCAGCACTTCTCCCTGAGGGCTGACCCGTACGCCGCCGAAGGCGAAGGTGATGCCGCACGTAACCGGGAAGGCGTAGAAGGGACCCTGTTCAACAGCAAGCGCCCAGTTGCTTTTGGGAGGTGTGATTCCCACGGTGCCCTTGCCGTCTTTGACGGTTGGATTGTAGTCTCCGTCCTGCACAGCGGCGTTGTAGGTGCCGATGGTTTCCAGAAACTGTTTTTGATCGACGTCAAGGAGCGAGGCGAGCTCTTCCAGCGTGTCCGCCTGGTAGAAGGTGGCTTCTTCCAGGTTGTATTCCTTACGCAGCATCGGCCGGACCTGCGAGTCAAAGATCTGGTACGCGACGTGCCCAGGCTGCTTCAGGATTTCGCGCCCGTATTTCGCATAGGTGTAGTTACGGAAATCAGCGCCTTCATCCACAAAGCGGAGCCCTGATTTGTTGATCAGGAGACCAAGAGGGTAGGAATGCTTCTTGTAGATGTCGCCCGGCTTGCCGAAGTCTCCAACCTTGGGAGCGCCTGCGTCGGTGCCGATGGCGTGGCAGCCCGACCAGTCTCCGTAGCGCTGAGCTCCGACGGCCAGGGCCATGCTGATGCCGTCACCTGTGTTGAACTCCGTGCCTCTGACGATGGCAGCGTCCCACTCCTGGCCGATGTGCTCAGCGCGCAGCTCGCGGCTGGCCTCGAAACTGCCACACGCCAGAACGACGCTGCCTGCCTGTAACGTGATCTCCTGCTCCCCACGCTGCACCAGCACACCAGTCACCCGGCCCTTGTCGGTCAGAAGGCGAGTGGCTCTGGACTCGTACCACACCTCAATGCCCAGTTCCTCTGCCCGGACGTTGAGTCGTTCGATCAGGCCGACTCCCTTGCCGTCGGTTTTGACGGGCAACCCACCCCAGAAGTGATACTTTCCGTCTTTCAGAAAAGACTGGTTGTCATAGATCAGGTCAAACTTCACGCCGTGATCCCGCATCCACCGGATCGTGCTGGGTGACTGCGTGACGATCTGTCGGGCGAGTTCAGGATCACTCTGGTTCCCAGTCACCCGCATCAGGTCACCCAGATAGTCCGCTTCGGAGTAGGACGGCATGACGATCTGCTCAGCTTCCTCATCGCTGATGCGAGGAATCACGTCCCGGATATCGTTGAGGTCGTTGTACGCAAACCGGATGGCCCCATCGGTGAAGTACGAGTTTCCGCCACGCTTTCCATGTGGGCCGCGTTCAAGCACCAGAACGCGCATACCACGCTCACGGGCGGAAAGCGCGGCGCACAGGGCGGCGTTTCCAGCACCTACCACGACGGTGTCAAAAGTGTGTTGGTCAGAGGGTGAATCAGAGTTGAGGTGCATCTGTGCTCCTGAAGAGACCAGTCTCCTGGCCAAAATAATGGGATGCTGGAAGTATACTTCTGTATACAAAGAAGTACAATAGGGACACCCGGAGGAGTGTCGGAAGCACAAACACTCTCCTGGCAGCTAAGATCAAACCAGGGACCTTTTATGGCATTGCCTCCTTTTCAGATCGACACCTCTATCTCACTTGCAGCAGGGCTCTACGAAGCGCTGCGAGGTGCCATCTTGCGAGGAGAATTGAAAGCGGGTGAAAAGCTTACGGAAGTCTCTCTGGCCGAGCATGTGCAAATCAGCCGCACGCCCGTACGTGAGGCGCTCCGTCACCTGCAGCTTGATGGCCTGCTGGAATCGGCCGGGCGCAGTCTGATCGTGGCTCCCGTCAATCTCGACGCCATGATGGAAATGTGCGTAGTGCGTGAAACCCTCGAAGGCCTTGCAGCGCGGCTCGCGGCCTCTTACCGTGGTGAAGCTGATTTGCTGGCGCTTGCTGACCTGCAGGAAACGATGTGCGCCGCCTCTGCTGTCAATGATGTTGCAGCTGTGGTACGTGCCAACCACAGATTTCATGCCACGATCTGGCATGCATCCCGCAACCGCTATCTTGCCCGGCAGCTCCAGGACTTGCGCCAGGCCATTGAACGCCTGCAGACAAGTACGCTTAACTCCTCACAACGCCGGGCTGAAGCTGAACAGGAGCATGAAGAGATCCTCGCGGCGCTGCAAGCAGGAGATATGGAATGGGCAGAGCGCGCAACGCGGCAGCACTTCCGGAACGCTGAATTACTCAGATTACGCCTGCTCCGCCTGAAGGCAGACACGAGCTTCTGAGGTACGGATCGGCGCTTTGCGATGCATGTAGGCCCTGGTCAAGCAGTGCATCCAAGAAGGCCAGGAGCCTGGTGACCTCCCCCGGGAGCCCGACGCCAGTTGGCTCGCCGAACGGCTGCTTGACCCCTGGCAGGGCGTGCTCATGCGCATGAACACCACGCGCTTGCGGGTCTCGCTGCACAATGTCCTGACGTTGTATTTCGATCACTTTCTCAAGCCTTGACCCAGCCCGCACCTGGCCGCACGCCTGACGTGTTCCGCACCTGGCGCATGCGCGGCCTCGATGTAACAGTTCACGTCCTGGGTGTATGGCGGCTGGATGCAGGCGGCTATCACCCATGCTGGACGTCCTTCATACCTACCGGTGGGAAATTGAATGATCGTTCTCTGCTCTGAAGTCACGCGGGCTGAATCTGGGAGCCGCGCACATGACCGCAGTGGGCTGAATCTCCAGGCTGTTCGGGTTGCTCTGCATCGCACGGGCCTGGATGGTATGGGTGAGCAATGACACGCAGGGAACCGCCCCACCGACTCTCGACAAACGGGGTCGCACGGCGCGAAGCCGGGCGAGGCTCGGATGGACCCAGCTCGGTCAGGCCGCGCGGTGGGCTCAGGACGCCTTCTGGACGCACCTTGAGCTCCTTCATACTCCTTTGCCCGCGCCAGCTACGCAACAATCTCGAAGAGTCAGCTGCTGAGGTCCACGGCATAAGGTGTCAGAAAATTCTAGAAGGACCCTCAAGCAGAAGCATTTTTGCGCTGCTTCCGACATCCAGTCAGGGTAGGCCCCGAACGGACGCCAGAGGGATTGCCCGAGGCTTCTGCGGTGCGGCAGGCATAAGCGTGATCCAGTGTGGCTTCAGGAGCTCCCCGTGTTCAGGTTGAACGCTATGCTGGCCAAATGCCCGAATCATTCGGGGCGTCCACCGCGCCCTCCTCCCTGGCGGAGCGCCTGCAGGACGTGACCGAAGCGCTTGCCGCCGCGACCACGCCCGCTGCCGTCTTCAAGATCGTACTCCAGCCCGCTCTGGTGGCGCTGGACGCCGTTGCGGGAGCGGTTCTGCTTGTCAGCGACGCGGGCGACCGCCTGGAGATCGCCGCGACCCAGGGCCGCGAGGACGGAGCGCAGACCATCTGGCAGGACGGCCCGCTGGACGACACGGTCCCTGCCGGGGACGCCCTGAAGCAGCACACGCCGCTTTTCTTCGAACATCAAGGCGAGCTGACGGCCGTCTACCCCGACCTTGAGGAACGCGCCGGAACCACTGCCCCAGTGGCCAGCGCTGTGCTGCCGATGTTCCTTGACGGGCAGCCCCTGGGCGCGATCGTGCTGGACTTCAAGGAACCGCACCACTTCACCCCTGCAGAACGGCGCTTTCTGCGCACGCTGGCTGCTCAGTGCGCCGTTGCGCTGGGCCGCGCCCGCCTGTCGGGCGCCCTGCACCGGCAGGTGGAAGCCCGCACCCGTGAGCTCGAAGAATCCCGCGCCCGCGCGGAGGTCCTGGCCACTCTCGGCGACGCCCTCCAGCGCGCCCACTCCCCGGAAGACGTGGCGGTTCAGGCCCTGGAGCCCCTCGGTCATACCCTCGGAGCAAGCAGTGTCATGGTCGTGCAGTTAGAGCGCGGCCGCCTGCATGTGCCGACCATCTGGGGTGAAACTCTTCCCGCGATGGCGGCTCTGCGGACCAGCGGCACCCCGCTGAAGGAGGCCGCCCTGCTGGACAGGTGCGCCCGCACGAAGAAGGCTGGGTACTACGCGGATTACGACGCGGCGGGGGGCGTGCTCACCGGGTTGGCGACATTGGCCTTCGCGGTGGAGCCCATCCACGCTTCCGGGGATGATCTGGTTGGATTTCTTTGCGCGTGGCGCCTCCCGCGGACTGAACCCTGGCCAGCGGGTGACCGCGACCTGCTGCGCCGCTCTGCGGGCACTCTCGGTGTGGCCCTTGAACGCGCGGTCACCACCCAGGCCCTGCAGGAGCGAACGGAGGCGCTCGACGCCTTCGTGGCCTTCACTGAACGGGTGGCGGGCGAGACGGACGTCCGTGCTCTGATTGAGCACGCGGCTGACGTGCTGCGGGCCACCCTGGGCGACCTGGGCGTGGGGTATTACGAACCTGAGGATGGGCGGTGGAAGGCGCGGGCCTGGTCAAACGGCATTCCCCGCGAATTTGTGGCCCGGATGCAGGCGGGGTTCGAGTTCAGCACGCCCCGGTTCGCGCACGCCATCCGTGACCAGCAACCACACTTTATGCAGGAATGGAATTCGGCCAGCGAGGACCTTCCTGGGGCGCGCCGCACGGGGGCCATGGCCACCTACCCGTACTTTCAGCACGGCCGGCCTACGGGCGTGCTCTCGGCAGGATCAATGCAGACGTTGGGATGGTCGGAGCGTGAGCAGGCGATCATCCGGGCGGTGGGCCGCAGTCTGGGTCTGGCGATGGAGGGCACCCGCAGCGCAGCCGAGCTGCGGCGGGCGTCGCGCTTCAATGAGCTGGTGCTTAACAGCCTCGGGGAGGGCGTCACCACGATAGACGCCCAGGGCCGCTCCACGCTGGCGAATCCAGCGGCCCTGAAGATGCTGGGATACACGGCCGAGGACTTCATGGGGCGCCCCCAGCATGCTCTGATTCACCACTCGTACCCGGATGGGTCGCCCTTTCCCAGAGAAGCCTGCGAAATCTATGCCGCCTTTGTAGACGGGCAGGTGCACCGCGCGAATGACGAGGTGTTCTGGCGCAAGGACGGGTCGTCCTTTCCGGTGGAGTACACCAGCACGCCCATCCTGAACGAGAGCGGGGAGATTGAAGGCTCGGTGCTGGTGTTCCGGGACGTCACCGAACGCCAACGGGCCGAGGCCACGCTGCGGCAGGCGAACGATGAACTCCGCCGGTCTAACGCGGAGCTCGAGCAGTTCGCGTACGTCGCGTCTCACGATCTGCAGGAGCCCCTGCGGACGGTGACCAGCTTCTCACAGCTGCTGGCGAAGAAGTACGCCGGGCAGACTGATGCGCGGGGACAGATGTACGTCCGGCTGATCACTGAGGGCACCCAGCGCATGACGCAGCTTCTGCAGGATCTGCTTGCGTTTTCCCGGGTGGCAAAAGGCGCCGCGGACCCTGTGCGCGTGAACACCGGCGTGATCCTCGCGCAGGTCAGCCAGGATCTCGCTGCGCAGATTCAGCATACGGGCGCCCAGCTGCACATCGGAGAGGTTCCGGACGTCCTGGGCGACGCTTCCCAGTTGCGCCAGCTGTTCCAGAACCTGATCGGCAACGCCCTGAAGTTCAGTCACCCGGAGCGGGGGCCCGTGGTGTGGGTGGGCGCTGAGTGCGATGGCGGCCTCGTGCGCTTCCGCGTGCAGGACAATGGCGTCGGCATCGCGCCGGAGTATTTCGAGCGCATCTTCACGATCTTCCAGCGCTTGCACACCCGCGAGCAGTACGAGGGGAGCGGCATCGGCCTGTCCATCGCCCGGAAGATCGTGGAACGGCATGGAGGGCGGATATGGCTGGAGAGCACGCCGGCCCTCGGCACGACCTTTTATTTCACCCTGCCGGCAGTGGAGGGCGGCGCATGAGGTCGGTGACGCGGGTCCTGGTGGTGGAGGATCATTTCCCGGACGCCGTGCTGCTGGAGGAATGGCTGGAGCTGGCAGAGGTTCAGTGGGAGGTGGTGCACGTGGTGACTTTTGCGGAGGCCACCTCGCGCTGGCCGGACGGCCGCTTCGATGCCCTGTTGCTGGACCTCGACATTCCGGATGGCTTTGGGCTGGACCTGGTGGAACGCGGACTGGCGCTGGCCGGTGCCGTACCTGTGGTGGTGCTAAGTGGACGGGCCGATGAGGCGGTGGCGGCTGGGGCAGTGGGTCTGGGCGCGCGGGCCTACGTGGTGAAGGGACCGGCATCTGTGCACGAACTCCGGGCCGCCCTGGAGGGGCAGCGGGATTGATGTGGTTCAGGCAGCCACACATCGGCGTGCGCTCAGGTGGGTTGGAAACGCCCCGATGGCCCCGACTCTCTTTGGGCCTGCAGCTGATGGGCGTAGGCGAGGCAGGCGCGAACATCAAGTTCGTCGAGGCTGGGCCGGAGCTCAAAAAGCTCTTCCAGGGTGCGGCAGCGCCGCGCGATCCTGAGCACGTCCGGGACGGCCACGCCCTTGCCGCGGACCCGCGGTCGCCGCTCGCTGCCGCGCAGTTCGATGCGTGCCATTAGTTCCAGGGTTGGCGTGAGGTCCAAATGGATCAGCAGGCGTCCCAGCGTCAGGGTAAGCGGAGGGGTGAGCGTGGGTGCCGATGTGATGCGGGGGGTTCGCTCCAGGGTGGGCAGGCGCGCCCGGCGGGGAGAAAAAGCAAGGGTAACGTCGTTCAAGGAGGACCTTTCCAGGAAGCGTGAAGGTTGGACTGAGGCTTGATGCGGAAGTTAGCACGTAAAAATGCTGACTGTCCTTGCGGGAGGGTCCGTGCAAAGTGCGGCACTGTCGCTCAGGAACACCTCGGTTCCAGGACACTTATGTTCCGTCTGTGCTGCTACCCTCGCCCTGGGCAGCCGGCTGCGTGCCTGAAGCTGGGACCGGTGGGCGGAGGCACACGGCGCATGGGCCTCACTCCACAAGACGCTGCGCTGACTGAAGGACTGTGGCAATTCGTGCGGGAAGCGTCTTCATTACGCCTGGTCGGAGAGATTCTGCCGTTGACCGTTTCTGCCCTGTCAGTGTTCCTGCCAGCCTACCAGCTCACACAGTCCACGCCAGCGGGTCAGGAACCCCTGTACAGGGGCGGACCGCAGCCACACACAGTGTTCCGGCCAAGGACCAAGGTCCGGCGGTCTGTCTGGAGGATGTCGGCTGCTGCGCCCAGGTCATGAACCACGAGGCTCAGGGTGTTTCGCAGGCTCGGGTACGACAAGGACACGAATTCCTTCTGAACAGTGCCATTCAGCGGGTGGGCGTGTGGCGTGCGGCGCGGCGGCCCAGGCTGCTTTTCAGGCGGCGGGCCACCGCCTGCACGCAGGCTCGGCAGGTCAATGGGCCTGTCACCTGAGGCGCCTCGGCGTAGACCTGAGGCCCGCGGCCACAGAGAGCCTGACCGTCGGAAAGCCGTACGAGATGGGTGGCGCCGCCAGGGGCCAGCTGGAAAGCGTGCGGCTCACTCAGGTGGTGGCGCGCGGCGATTTCAGCGCACGCCTGGTCGAACGGCAGCGCGGCCAGGTCGGTGTGCGTAGGCGTGGCACGGGCGCGCAGCGCAGCGGAAGAGCGGGGTGCAGCCATGCTCAGGAGAGTAGCGCGGCTCTGAGGCGGAGGGTGGTGGGTCAAGTGACGCCTTGCCGAAGCAGTCCGCCATGCAGGTGAATAACCGGCCGGGTAACCCTGGGGCCATCACCAGGCGAATTCATCCTCCAGCGCGTCGCTGCCGTGGAACCGCGTTCAGTTGTCCGCTGTGAGGACAATGGACTGTGCCATCAACAAGGCGCCCATCCATGGTGGCAATAAAGTTCACGTGTCATCCGCTGCCCCTGTCGGGGCGGGGCCAACGATTCGCCTACCTTGTAGCGGGAGGACCAGAGCGTGACCAGCACACTCGCCGTGACAAGGAGCAGGAAGGCTGAGGAGCGCAGCCAGGCGCTGCTTTTGTAGATCGGGAGTTTCAACGGGCGCTCTCTGACCTTCCCGGCAACGAAAAGCTGGGGAAGGCTATAGCCGCAGCTCATCAGCGCCGGAATCAGGCCCACCAGAGTGTTAGAGGCGCCGAGTTGGCTGGCAAGCGGGGCAAGTACGATACCTGAATTCAGGCAGGTGTCACCAATGGACCCGAACCAGCCGTTGATGACGCCAAGACGGTAATTGCGGTTCCGCATATCCTGGAGAAAAGCGCGGGAGGAGCGCAGCGCGCGGGGGAGGTGAAGCACCAGTCACCGTCCTTCTGAATCCAAGGCAGAGAGGAGTGCAGGAAAGCTCCAATTATTTTAGATTTTTAAGCAAAGACACTGTACCTGCTTCCCGAGCACTGCGAAGCGCGTATCGCGCTGCTGCCAGTCATGCCACGCTGCCTTCGTGTGAGGTAATCGTAAGTCAGGGACCCGCACACTGCAGGCACCTCAATCAGAAGAACAGTTCCCGTGAAGCGATTGCTCACCACAGTCATTCTGCTCGCCGTGACAGCCTCCGCCCAGGAGGGACCCGCCGTCAGTTCAAGTCTGCTTCGCGTGCCGCTCTCCACAGGTGCCGTCCGCGTGGCTGACGCTGCAGCCGCCCGTGAGTTTGGACAGGTCCTCAATGGGCTTGCCAGGAACCAGAACAGCGGATGCCAGACCAGTGAGTTTCTGGTGTGGGATGACGTGGACCGCGCCGAGGAGATCAGCACCCACCTCGCCACCCAGTTCAACACCGCGGCGAGGTTAACCGTTGTTGATGAAATCCATCCAGAAGGCCCTGTTTCGGTGCGGGCTACGTCACTTCCACCCTCATTTCAGCAGGTCGCCCGGCAGGCAGTCGAGAACGCGGTATATCGCGTCCTGGGTACTGAAGCGGATGGCCCGTGCCTTGCCTGTTTTCAGCGTACTGACCGAGCGAAGTCCCAGTGCTGGAGCACAAGGGTTAGAAAAGTGGTCCATCCGACTCTGATTCACGCCTGGCCAGCCAGAACGCCAGGAGGAGCAGCAGCCCGCTCAGGATGGCAATCACCACGAAGAGGCCGTGTGGGGAAACCTCGAAGATTGCCCCTGCCAGGGCCGCCGCCGGGATGGCGCACAGCAAGGTCAGGGTCTGAACCGCGGAATACAGGTCGGCCGTACCTTCTCTGGGCAGCCGGCTGAACAGCGCGGCGTCACGGTAGGTCTGTGTCAGAAACGTGGCCCCCCCCAGCAACCCGACCACGGCCAGCATGACGGCCACATTGCCCGCGGGAACGAACAGCAGGAGAGCCGCGCCCAGCAACCCCAGGACGCGCGTGACGACCAGCGTGCGGCCCAGCGGCAACCTGGAGAGCTGAGGGAGGCCCACCCAGTACAGAAGCACAGTCACGAAGGCACCGACGAAGGGAACGAAAGAGAGCGTCTGGGCACTGAACTGTAGAGTTTCTTGCAGGAACAGGATCTGAAACAGACTGAGCTGCTCAATAAAAACAGTCAGCAGGTAAAAGGCAGTCATGCCCATCAGGCCGGGATGTCCCCGCATGCCTGCCACCATCGCCATGGTGTGACAGATGCTCTGGCCGACTCCCAGGGCCCGGTGCTGCGCCATGGCTGCCACACCGCTTTGCGTTTCCTGGGTGATGGCGTTGCGCCACAGGAACATGACGGTCATGCCGACGCCACCGGCAATGTAGTAGGCCCGCATGGTCGCGGTCACACCGTGCTGCGCGATGATCAGACCCACAAGCGGAGTCAGCAGACCACAGACCGTGACAATGAGGTTGATGATGCCGAACACCCGGGCCCGCTGCCGCTCTTCGACGTCCTCGATCAGCAGCAGACTCCAGGACAGCGCCACGATCCGTCCGACAGCACTCAGCGCCGCAGCCACAGCGAACGCGGCGAAGCTGTTCGCCGTGGCCCAGACGAACATGGGAATGGTCCACGAGATCAGGTCGCCGATCAGGGTCGTGCGTTTGCGTCCCAGGCGATTGGTCACCGGCGCGGCCACCGCCTGAAACAGGAAGGAGAGGGCCAGCGTGACCGAGCCGAGCAGCCCGATCTCGGTGCTGGAGAGGCCCACGCTCCGCATGTAGAGGGGCGCGTAATAGATGACGACGGTGCCGAAAATAGCCCACAGTGGCTCCATCAGTATCGCGTTGCGGGCGTTCCTGGGCAGGCCCGCGAGGGCTCTGAGCTGCACGCCCCGGGACTTGTATTCCAGCTCGTGGGGACTCATGCCTGGTCGCTGTTCTCGCAATCGGTCGTTTTTGTACAGGAAGCTGCGTGCCTGAGACGGTTCACTGTGGCAGTGGAGCCGACAACCATCTCGGACTCCCAGCTGGTGGGAAGATTTCCGAGCGACCCATCCGCACTTTCAGGGTTGTCGGACAGAAAAGCGCGGCTGCCGAAGGAATACCAGTCGGACGCAGGGGGAGGAGGAACTGTTGGCATGTATCTCCAGGATCATATGAAGGAAGCTGAGGGTGCCGGGCATTCAGGCTCAGAGCGGGTATAAACCAATGGCTGGGGCGCTGTCCATCTTTGCAAGGAGCTAAAAATGGCTGATGGAGAGCCCCGCCAGACATGGTGAAAGGGAAACAGGCCATCATGGCCCGTAGGCTCAGCGGCAGTCCGGTGAAAAGCAGCGGCAAGGATTGGGTATGCTTGCGAAGCGCCGAACTTCCTACATGCGGCATTGTGGTCTTCGGCTGCACCGTGACCGGGGACGCCGTAGCCTCGGCACGCACCATTGTTCAATTCCCCGGACATGTTTTCGAGCGTTGCACCGTACGCCTTGCAGGACACGCCGTTTAATACATGACGCGTGGGCAGTCGAGCGGTTTTCACCGGTGATCGGTCCCCAGGACCCGATAGTGCAGTTGTTTGAGGACACAGGACTCCATCGGCGCTTCACCTTCCAGGGCGTGCATGGTGCATGCACTTAGTAGGACTTTGTCACTTCCGATCAAGACCTGTGTGCGTGCCGAGGCTTGGAATGCGTACGCTAAGCAGGTGGGCCAAGAGGAACTGTTTAAAAGACTCAGAGCGGGAGGCGTGCCAGCCCCATTGATTCCCAAACTGCCGGATGATCGGGAAATTGATGCGCTAGAGGTTCTGTTGGAGACTCGTCTTCCACCGTCGTACCGCGCCTATTTACTGACTCTCTCCGATGTTCTGGCTGGTGCCTACTGGCCGTTGGTAATTCATCACGAGTTGACTGGCGGACGACTGCTCGACCAGACGCGTGATCTCCGGGCTATTGGCCTTCCTCAATTTCTTGTGCCATTTGAGACGAGTCAGGATGGAGACGCCTTCTGCTTCGACACGCGCTCTGCTGGACCAGAGTATGCGGTGGTGCGGTGGGTGCACGATGACGGCTCATTTGACACCTACCGCTGGCCTAGCTTCATTGCTTGGGTTCAAGACGAGTGGCTCCCCACTGTGGAGGATCAAAAATAGAAATAACATAGTCCTAACTTCAATAGACAAAGAATCAAGTGAAATAGGAGCACTCATATGAAAGTTCCCTTGGATTCCATTCCAGTTCATGTGCTCCTCAACTTGATAGAAGCCTGCATGGGCTGCATCGTGGGCGAGCACCAGGCAATTGTCATCTCATACGATGAGGTTGGTCCGCATGTGGAACTTGTCGGGTACTTATCATCCTCGACGGAAACTGCTCTTGAGCAGCATCAAGAGATTGCAGACGAGCTTGAAGTCCGATTGAATTATTCCGGCATCGCTGTCCGTAGTCAGGTAGTTATTAATCATCAAGGTGTGTTGAAGTTATCAGAAAGCGACAGGGTCTTTTTCCTTCGATACGGGTTCGAAATCCTCACCTTCAGTCCCGGAAGTGGTGTCGATCCCACCTGAACCACCTCACCGCAATGCGGACATCGCCCAAACCAAATTTGTTCCAACGCCCGGCTGGTGGTACGTCTGAGTTCCGGTAGGGTTGGAATCTCGGCAGCAACAGAACATTGTTGCTGTCGAAGGGTCTGCAAAAACATCATGGTCAGCAGTACCAGCACGATGTGGTGTTCAAGGCCTAGGAGTGACCGACCCTCGAAGTGGTCCAGGCCGAGTTCTTCCTTGCTTTGCAGGTGCAGAACCTCGCAGGCCCACCTGGCTTTGATGTCGCGAACCACCTGAGCCATGGATGTAGATGGTGCGTGATTGGTCACGTAGTACTTGATCTCACCTCCCCGCCGTTTCTCTCCCACCACCCAGACTGCTTCGCCTGGAAGATGCAACCCCCGCTTGTTCGGAAGGCCATCGGCAATCCGGCCACGGACCACCAGCCAGCGGGAACTCTTCGCTCCTTTGACCGTATGCCAGCGGTACGGAGGAATCTCATGGAGCACGTCCTTGACAGGACGTGCGATTTCGCTTGGGATCGGGTGTTTCCCGGGCCGTCCTCCAGTCTTCTGTGGCGGATCGCGCAGCGTCACGTCCAAGCTGAAGACCTTCTGGATCCCCACAATGCCCACCGCCCAAGTCAAGCCACGCTGGGACAGCGCTTGCCGGAAGTCCTTGTTGATGCCATAGCCCGCATCGGCCAGGACTACCCGAAACGTCACACCGGCGTCCAGCGCCCGGTCGAGCTCTTCCATGGCAATTTCACCCTTGGATCTGTAGTGCTGGCGTACCACTGGTACGCCAGCACCCTGACATCGTTCCGGATTCCCTGCCCACGACCCGGGCAGGAAGAGCCGCATACTCAAAGGGGCGAACAGGGAGCCATCCGACAGGGTGAGGGTAACCAGCGATTGGCAGTTGGCGATCTTGCCCAACGCTCCGCAGTACTGGTATGCAACCCCTACGCTTGCGTCTCCGCTTTTGGGCAATGCCGTGTCGTCAATGATCAACACGGCATTTTTACCCCCACAAAGTCGTTGAGCCTGCCGTTTCAGTCGGATCTCGATCTGCTCTGCGTCCCAATGGCTGACGTTCACGAAGTGGTGCAGACGCTGGTACGGCATGCCGACATGTTCAGCGATTGGTTGAGTGCTCTTGCGCTCCAGAGGGGCCAGCAGTCCGCGAACATAGCGGGGCAGGCATACCCGCTGTTTGGCATTGTCCAGGGTCTCCAGGTAGGGGGAGAGAAAGCCTCGGAAGGCACGCTGCCAGTTGTGTGGGACCGTCATGTCTCCAGCATCTTCCACCTGGGAAACCAGCGCCTACACGCATTCCAAGAGTGACAAAGTCGTGTTAGCAGGTGTATGACAAACGCACTGGCGCTTTCATCTGGGTTTCGCTTAGTAATTGAAAGCCTTCACTGTCAATGTAGAGGGGCATGACGTCATGTCTTACATGAGCTTCATACGCGGAACCTGTCCGGGTTTTCGCAGCCTGCTCATCTAAGCCGAGCGGAGAATGTGGTTCAAGAACGATTGAAGATATTGGGCGCTTGATGGCATGCTTGTCTACCTATCGTCAAGCGCTCAGCTTCAATATTGTTTGCGCCATTCACGAAGCTACGTCTTTCATGACACGGTCGTAGCCCATAACTGGACAATTCGCCCGTATTTAAAATCTCTGGCATCAAGCTAGTCGTGGTTGAATGTGGCCGTGCACCCCCCGTCTACAGTAACGATGGAGCCTGTCATAAACGAGCTCTCACCAGACGCGAGGAATATGACAGCCCTTGAGATTTCATCAGCGTGGGCCTGTCGGCCGAGAGGTTGGCGCGCTGCATTCGCTTCCCGGCGGTCGTGCGCTGCCTGTGCTTCCTCAGGCGGAAGGCTGGCACGGCGCCCTCCCATGTCGGTGTCTACGTAGCCTGGGCACACGGCATTGACGCGCACTCCACGCTGGCCGTAATCAACGGCCAGCTGCCGCGTGAGGTTCACGACTCCGCCTTTGGAAGCGCAGTAGGCAGGTGCATTGGGGGCTCCGATCAGACCGTAGGTCGACGCAACATTCACGATGACGCCCGAACCACTTTGCATGAGGTGCGGCAGAGCGTACCGGGCACAGAGAAAGGGACCGCGCAGGTTCACGGCCATGATGCGGTCCCAGGTTTCGAGGTCGAGCTCATGGGCGGGTGCGTTGTCACCGCCAATTCCAGCATTGTTGACAAGGATGTCAAGCTGTCCGAAGCGGTGAATGGCCGCCTCCATGAGATCGCGAACTTGAACATCACTGGCGACGTCACACGGAAAAAAAGTGGCCTCGCCGTTCGCTGCGGTGATGGCAGCCAGGGTCTGTTCTGCGCCCTCGGGGTGCACGTCAGCTATAACGACCTGTGCGCCTTCGGCAGCGGCTGCGAGAGCAATAGCGCGACCAATTCCACTGGATCCTCCAGTGACGAGCAGAACACGATCAGAGAGGCGTCCGACCGCACGGTCGTGCTCAGGTTTTTTCATGTCGCCTACTGTACACGGCACAAAGCAAATCAAAGATGCGCTTGGCGGATAGACTTTCTGTTCATTGGGTGTTATGCTCATCCATAACAACCATAACAACCATAACACTAATTCCGCGGTCAGCATCCATGGAGGTGCCCGAATGAATCGATTCATCCGAACCACGCTCGCTTTGAGTAGCATGCTCGCGTTCACTCAAGCTCTAGGGGTCACACGAGGTGGCGAGCTTGTCTATGGACGTTATGCAGACTCGCTGTTCCTCGATCCGGTTCTAAACGACGCCAATGTCGATATCTGGATCCTCACCAACCTGTACGACACCCTTCTTCAACCCACCGCCGACGGCAAAGGTGTGCAGCCGGGCCTCGCCTCCGCGTACACTGTTGCCCCCGATGGAAAAAGCATGCGGCTCACCCTGCGTCCCGGCCTGCGGTTTGCCGATGGCAGCGCTCTGACTGCGCAGGACGTCAAGTGGTCGCTCGACCGCGCCCGTAAGCCCGACAACGGCGCGTGGAGTGGCTCGCTGGCGTCCATCAGTAACATTGTTGCCAGTGGCAACACGGTCACACTGAATCTAAAGCAGCCCGACCCGACGCTTCCAGCGGCCCTCGCCACCTTCAACGCCGCCATCATGCCGCAGAAACTGTTCAACGCCGCGCGGGGCAGCACCGAAGCGGCCAAAGCCAAAGCCTTCGCCGAGAAACCCATCGGGTCCGGACCATTCGTGCTGAGCTCCTGGAAGAAGGGATCGTCAATGGTCCTGAAGCGCAATCCGTACTACTGGAAGAAAGGTGCAGACGGCAAAGCCCTGCCGTACCTGAACTCGATCCGTTTCGAAATCATTCCCGACGACAACACCCGCATCCTCAAACTGCAGGCGGGAGAGCTCCACGGAGCAGAGTTCATCCCGCTCAGCCGGGTCGCTGAACTCAAGGCCAACCCCAAGATCAACATGCAGCTGTTCCCTTCCACCAAGGTGAACACTGTTCTGATGAACAACCGTCCGAAGCTCAAGGACGGCACCGCGAACCCCCTGAGTGATGTCCGGGTCCGTCAGGCCCTGAACTACGCTACCAACAAGGAAGCTCTGGTTCAGATTGTTACCTTCGGTAACGGCAAGCCGATGCGGTCATTCATGTCCGCGACCACGCCGCTGTTCGCGCCGCAGGCCAGCTACACCTACGACCTGGCAAAAGCCAAGCAGCTTCTGGCCGACGCTGGATACCCAAACGGTTTTGAGGTGGTCACCCTTGCCACAAGCGGCAACGCAGACGACCTCGCGCTGCTCACGACGCTGCAGCAGATGTGGGGCGCAGCCGGCGTGCGGCTGAAGATCGAGCAGCTTGACAACGCTACCAAGACCGCCCGCTACCGGGCTGCCGACTTCCAGATGCGCACTGCCGCCTGGACGAACGACATCAACGACCCCAGTCAGATCACCAGTTACTTCGCTATCTACGACAACATCCAGTCGCTGTACACCGGCTACAAGAGCGCCGAGATTGACCGCCTCTTTGCGCAGAGCCAGCAGGAAACCAACCCTGCGCGCCGCGCCAGTCAGTACAACCAGATTCAGGGCATCTACATGAAAGCGGCGCCCATCGTGTTCCTGTATGAGACGCCGTACCCTGTTGCCTTGTCCAAGAACGTCAAGGGCTTCGTGCAGATCCCCCTGGGCAACAACATCTTCGCTGCAACGTCCTTAGAGAAGTAAAGCACCTGACGGGGCCGCGCCACTTTGACCGGTGGGCGTGGCCCCGTCAGTTTCTGGAGGAAAGTCATGCGCGCCACGTATGTGATCAAGCGGCTCCTGCAGATCATTCCCACGTTCATCGCGGTTCTGATCCTGGTGTTTCTGCTCGTGCGGCTGCTGCCCGGCGACCCGGCAAGCGCCATTCTCGGGGACCGTGCTACACCGGAAATCGTGGAGCGCACACGGCGCGAACTCGGGCTCGACAAGCCGCTGCCGGTGCAATTCGGCATTTTCGTGCAGAACCTGCTTCGTGGTGATCTTGGAGAAAGCAGCAGCCTGAAGGTGCCGGTCTTCCGGTTGATCGTAGAACGCCTGCCCGTCACGCTGTTCCTTTCGGCTTACGCCGCACTCATCGCTGTGCTTCTCGCTGTGCCGCTCGCGGTGCTGGCGGCCGTGCGCCGTGACACCTGGGTCGACAGCCTTATCCGCGGTGTCTTCCAGGTGGCGCTATCACTGCCGGTGTTCTACGTGGCGCTGCAGCTGCTCACGCTGCTCGGGGCGAAACTCGGGTGGTTCCCCATCGGGGGATACGGTGACAGCCTCAAGGACCACCTGTACCACCTGTTTCTTCCGGCCCTCACGCTTGGCTTTAACCTCGCGGCCATTCTCGTGCGCACCCTGCGCAACTCCATTCTGGAAGTCCTGACTGCGGAATACGTTGAATTTGCCCGTTCCAAAGGTCTGCAGTCCCGGGTGGTGATGCTGCGGCATGTGCTGCGCAATGCGTTGATTTCCACCGTCACGCTGCTCGGATTAAACATCGGTGCCCTGATCGGAGGCGCGGTCATCACGGAGTCGGTTTTCGCCATCCCCGGTGTGGGCCGCCTGATGATCGATTCCATCTTCGGACGCGACTACCCGGTGATTCAGGGCCTCACGCTGGTGTTCGCGGTGCTGGTGTCGCTGGTGTTCCTGATGACTGACCTCATTCATGCCCGCCTTGACCCACGCGTGGAGCACGCATGAATTCGCTGCTCGCTTACGCCAGACGGAGGACGCCGTGACCACCCTTACCCCAGCGACCCCTGCTGCGGCCGCACCACGCCGGACACGCAGACGTCCAAAACCCACGCTGGTGATGGGTCTGCTCTTACTGCTGCCCATCCTGGCCGCGACGTTCGCGCCGGGCCTCATCGCGCCCTACAGTCCCACGGAGTTCGACTACTCGGCCATTCTTAAACCTCCCAGCGCAAGCCATCTGTTCGGAACGGATAATTTCGGCCGGGATGTGTTCAGCCGGGTGGTGTACGGCACCCGCATCGATATGCAGATCGCGCTGCTGACTACGCTTTTTCCTTTCGTGTTCGGCAGTCTGCTGGGCGCGTTCACTGGATTCATCGGCCGTTGGCCGGACATGCTGGTCGGCCGCATTGCGGATCTCGTGGTGGTGTTTCCGTTCCTGGTTCTGGTTATCGCGATCGTGGCCGTCCTTGGACCAGGCCTGACCAACATGTACATCGCCGTGAGTGCGGTCGGTTGGGTCGCGTACTGGCGCCTCGTGCGCGGAGAGGTGCTGGCGCAAAAGGAAGCAGAGTACGCCCAGGCCGCGCGCGTTCTGGGTTTCAGCCCCTCGCGGGTGCTGCTCAGGCACATCCTTCCGAATGCGGTAACGCCAGCCATCGTCTACCTCATGACCGACATGAGTCTGGGTATTCTGCTGGGCGCTTCGCTTGGGTACCTCGGACTCGGCGCGCAGCCACCCACGCCCGAATGGGGTGTGATGGTGGCGGACGGCAAAAACTTCATGGTCACCGCGTGGTGGATTTCCGGCTTTCCCGGCCTTGCCCTCACCCTGGCTGGCGTCACGTTCAGTCTGATCGGCGACGGCCTCGCCGACGCCCTGAGGCCCCGCTCGTGACCGGTTCTCCGTCTCCGGTCCTGAGTGTCCGGAACCTGAACGTTCATATTCCAACCCCGCGGGGTGAACTGCACGCGGTGCGCGGTGTCGACTTCGATCTGCAGCCGGGCGAGGTGCTCGGCCTGGTCGGCGAGAGCGGCAGCGGCAAGAGCGTCACTCTGCGGGCCCTGCTGCAGCTGCACCGCAAGCCCATCCGGGTCACGGGTGCTGTTCAATACGACCGGCAGGATTTAATCGGGCTGTCTGAAAGCCGATTACGAACCATACGGGGTGCACAGATAGGCATGATCTTTCAGGAGCCGATGACCGCCCTGAATCCAGTGCTGACCATTGGGGAGCAGATCCGCGAGAACCTGCACGAGCACCGGGGTCTGCGGGGGCGTCCAGCCGAGGACCGCGCCGCAGAACTCCTTGACCTGGTGGGCATTCCCAGCGCCCGTACCCGCCTCAAGGACTACCCGCACCAGTTCTCCGGAGGTATGCGTCAACGCGCCATGATCGCCATTGCCCTCGCGGCCGAGCCGCGCGTGCTGCTGGCTGACGAGCCGACCACCGCGCTGGATGTGACCATCCAGGATCAGATTCTCCGGCTGCTCCTGCGCCTGCGTAAGCAGCTCGGCATGAGCATCATTCTGGTGACACACGACCTGGGTGTCGTGGCACAGACCTGTGACCGGGTCGCCGTGATGTACGCCGGACGCTTGGTGGAAACCGCAGGCGTAACCGACCTGTTCCGGCAGCCGAGGCATGCCTACACCCTCGGTCTGATGCGCAGCCTGCCCGATATCGGTGCGCATCGCCGTCCTTTGCAGCCTATTCCGGGTTCGCCGCCTGACCTGCGGGACATCCCGCAGGCATGCGCGTTCAGTCCGCGGTGCGCATACAGCACCCAGGCCTGCCTGGGCGCGGAACCTCCGCTTGTGCCTATCGATGACGGACGGGCAAGCGCCTGCGTTCATCACGCAGAACTGCCTGGTGTGGCTGAGGTGACCGCATGACACACGAACCGCTGAATTCGGAGCCTCTGCTGAACGTCGAAGGCCTCACCAAAACCTTCCCTGTGTGTCAGGGCCTGTTGGAGCGCTGGCAGGGCAAACCCGCCAAGGCCGTCCGCGCGCTGACCGACGTGAACCTGAGCGTACAGCGGGGCGAGACCCTTGGCCTCGTGGGGGAAAGCGGCTGTGGCAAATCCACGCTCGCCCGCTGCCTGGTGCGGCTGCATCAGGCGGACAAGGGAAGCGTACGGTACGCGGGACAGGAGGTGCTCCTGTTGCAGGGTGACGCGCTGCGGCAGTATCACCGCCGCGTGCAGATGATCTTCCAGGACCCCTTCTCCTCACTCAATCCCCGCATGACGGTCGGACAGGCCCTGCGGGAAGTGCTTACCGTGCATCAGTTGCGGCCTAAGGCGCAGCACAACGAGCGGGTACATGAACTGTTGAACCTGGTGGGGCTGCCTGCCGAGGCTGCAGGCCGTCTTCCTCACGAATTCAGTGGAGGGCAGCGTCAGCGTATCGGCATTGCCCGCGCGCTGGCACTCGAACCAGAATGCATCGTTGCGGACGAACTTGTCAGTGCCCTTGACGTGAGCGTTCAGGCTCAGGTGGTGAACCTGCTGCTGGAACTGCAGGAGAAGCTTCACCTGACGGTGTTATTCGTCGCGCACGACCTGCGCCTCGTTCGCCATCTCTCGCACCGGGTGGCGGTCATGTACCTCGGACGGGTCGTGGAAATAGCCGCCACGCAGGATCTGTTCGAGCAGCCTGCCCATCCTTACACACAGGCTCTGCTGGCGGCCGCGCCACTTCTTGAGCCTGGCCAGCGCGCGGAAGTTCCCGCCCTGACCGGCGAGTTGCCCAGCCCACTCAACGTCCCCAGTGGCTGTCCGTTCCGCACGCGATGCCCGCATGCCTTCGACCGCTGCGTCACCGAGCGGCCTGAACTCTCGGAGATCCGTCCTCTGCAGCAGGTCGCGTGTCACCTGTACGATCCGGTGGACCAGGAAGTCCGCCTCCCGGTTGGGGTGGGCTGATGCCTCAGGAGGGAGAAGCGGACACCTCGCCCTTCGTGGTTGACCGGACACTCAGCGTGCCTCTCAGCGTGCAGTTGCGTGGCCAGATCGAATACGGCATCGCCTGCGGAGAGCTGCCGCCGGGCGCACGGCTCCCCAGCGTCCGCGACCTCGTGGCGCAAACAGGTGTCGCACACGTCACGGTCGCGCACGTATACAGGGATCTGGCTGCACGGGGGCTGATCGTTACTGTTGCTGGCCGGGGCACGTTCGTGGCGGATCCCAGTTCTTCGGGTCCCATGCAGGATGTCGCTGCATTACGTGGGTTGTTGAACGATGTGCTGTTCCAGGCTGAACGGGACGGCATTGAACCGGAGCGGGTCGTTGCGCTGTTGCAAGCCATGATCGCGCGCGGACACACGGCGCGCGATGTAGGAGTGCGGATTGTGCTCGTCGGTGTGTTGGATGTCGCCACCCGGGCTTACGCTCGGGAACTGCAGGCTCTCCTTCGCCCGGAAGACCGTGTGAAAGCTTGTACGTTCATCCAACTCGCCCAGCCTGCCCTCATTCAGGAGGTGCGGAGTGCGGACATCGTTCTTACCTTGGGCCACCGGCTTGCCGAGGCGCGAGCACTGCTACCGGGCCTGGACATCCTCCCGATGCGCGTTACCGTGTCCCATGAGACGCGGGAGCACCTCGCTGCCCTCGCGCCGGACACGCGTCTGGCACTGATTGCTACCTTCGATGACTTTCTCCCGACATTCCTGACCGGCGTGCACCGGTACGCGCCGCAGGTTCTGGACGTCCGTGCGGCTCACCTCGCAGAGCAGAATCTCCCGGAACTGCTCGCGTGGTGTGACGCAGCCGTGTATGCCAGCGGCGCAGACGGAATCGTCACAGCCCTCAACCCTGGCACGTTCGCCTTCGAGTACCGACATGCCGTCCACAGGCCTGATGCGGAGCGGACACTTTTACCGGTCATTGCTCAGCACCGCGCCCTGGTGCGCGAAAGGAAACATCATGAAAATTGAAGCGATGAACTGGATGCAGGTCGAGGCTTACCTCAGGGAAGATGACCGTTGCGTCCTGCCGCTCGGGAGCACCGAACAACACGGGTTTATGAGCCTGGCCGTGGACAACATCCTGCCGGAGCGACTTGCACAAGAGGTCGCTGCGCCGCTCGGTGTGCCGGTGTTTCCCACCCTCAATTACGGCATTACACCCTACTTCCGTGCTTACCCCGGCAGCGTGACACTGCGTGTTCAGACGTACCTGAGCGTCGTCCGTGATGTCCTCGACAGCCTGTATGAGCAGGGTTTCCGCCGCATTCTGATCGTCAACGGCCACGGAGGAAATTCGCCCGCTCAGGGCTTCTCAGGCGAATGGTCAGCGGACCATCCCGGGACGCAGGTGCTGTTTCACAACTGGTGGAACGCACCCAGGACCTGGCAGGAAGTGCAGCGGATCGACCCGGTCGCGTCACACGCCTCCTGGATGGAAAATTTCCCCTGGACCCGCCTGCCCGGCGTGACCCTGCCTGAGATTCAAAAACCGATGGCCGATCTGGACCGGCTGAGGCTCCTGTCGCCCGCTCAACTACGCCAGACCCTTGGCGACGGCAATTACGGCGGGCTGTATCAGCGCAGTGACGAGGACATGCTGGCGTTGTGGGCGGTGGCGGTCCAGGAAACATCAGGCCTGCTGCAGAACGGGTGGGTTCCGGCCAGCAGGTCGGAGCAGCAGACATGAAGCTGCTGATATGGGGAGCAGGCGCCATAGGAGGAACGATCGGTGCTTACCTCGTCCGGGCCGGGCATGACGTCACTTTCGTGGACTGCGCCGCGGATCACGTAAAGAGTATCCGCGAGGGCGGCCTGCACATCGAGGGGCCCATCGAATCGTTTACGGTGCACGCCGCGGCCTTCACGCCCGGCGAGGTCACAGGCCAGTGGGACCATGTGCTGCTGTGCACGAAGGCGCAGGACACCGCGAGTGCCGCAGGGCAGCTCGCTGACCACGTGACGCCCGCCGGGTGCGTCGTGTCGGTCCAGAATGGGTTGAACCCGCTTGTGCTGAACGCCACCTTCGGACAGGACCGGGTGCTGGGGAGCTTCGTCAATTTCGGAGCGGATTACCTCAGCCCGGGCGTGGTGCATTACGCCGGGCGGGGCGTGGTCGTGATCGGCGAGCAGGACGGGCAGCTTTCGGAGCGTGCGCGGGCCCTTCACGCGGCCCTGCGGGATTTCGACAGTAACGCCGTGCTCAGCGCGAACATGTTCGGGTATCTGTGGAGCAAACTCGGGTACGGTGCGTTGCTGTTCGCCACAGCCGTCACGAACGATGGCATCGCCGACGCCCTGGCGCGACCGGAGGACCGGACGCTGTATATCGCCCTGGGACGCGAAGTGATGCGCGTCGCTCTGGCCCACCAGATCACTCCGGAAGCCTTTAATGGTTTCAATCCTGCCGCCTTTCTCCCTGGCGCCAGCGATGACATGGCCCAGGCCAGCATGGATGAGATGGTGGCCTTCAACCGCCGGAGCGCCAAGACACACAGCGGCATCTGGCGTGACCTCGCGGTCCGCAAACGCCGCACGGAAGTGGACGCTCAACTGGGCTGGGTGGTGCATTTCGGTCAGGAGCACGGTCTTCCAACCCCCATCACGGCCCGCCTCGTCGACTTGATTCATGAACTCGAAAGCGGTCAGCGAGAGCTGAGCCGTGAGAACCTCGCGGAGCTTCACGCGGTGATCCCGGCCGTCACCCCGGCGACATGACAGCCGTGATAGACGGCCTGCGGGCCCTGCTGCCTTCCGGTGACCTGACATGTGTCGTGAGCGACGCCCTGGACCGTGGCTGGGCCCTCAGCGGCGCCTTCCGCCCCGTCTGGTCCGGTGCCTGCTGCGCCGGGGAAGCGGTCACCGTACGCACGTTCGGAACGGATCTCAGCGCCGTGTTCGACGCCATCTCTGTCGCCGAACCAGGGAGTGTCCTGGTGATCGACTCGCATGGCATCACAGGCGCCGCCTTCTGGGGGGAGCGCACGACCCGCGCCGCACTCGCCCGCCGCCTCGCTGGAGCCGTGATAGACGGGGGGTGCCGGGACGTGACGGCTGTACGTCAGCTGGGCTTTCCAGTATTCAGTACGGCCATCACGCCCAACGCAGGGTTGCCGGGAGGACGCGGCGCCGTCAACGTTCCCATTCAGGCTGGAGGCATTCCCGTGTCACCAGGAGATGTCGTCGTGGCTGACGAGAACGGAGTTGTGATCGTGCCGCAGCATCTCGCACCCGGCACACTCGAGCGCGTGCGGGTTCTGCTCGCTGCGGAGCAGCAGGTCTTTGCTCAGGCTGACCGGGGCATGGCTGTGCCACCGGAAAGCACAGAAAAAGGGATGGTTTAAGGTGAACGAATTCCAGCAACAGTCTGCCGAAATCAATGACCTGCTCTGCATCCTCAACCTGCTGACCTGGGACACACGCACCCAGATGCCGCCCGGCGGCAGCCAATCCAGGGCGCAGCAGACCGCGACGTTAAGCGGGCTCGCGCAGCAGCGGCTTCTTGATCCAGCGTTTGAGCATGCAGCGCGGGCGGCACTCAGCGCCGCAGAGCCCGCGAGCGTCCCAGCTCGTGCGGCCCAGCAGGCCATCAGCGCCGTCCGCGCGCTGAAACGGGTGCCGGTCGAGCTGACCCGCGACCTCGCCTTGACCAAGAGTGCCGCTCAGGACGCCTGGGCGGACGCCAGGGCCCACAGCGATTTCAGCCGGTTCGCGCCGCACCTGACGCGCATGGTGGACCTCCAGCGGCGACTGGCGGATGCGCTCGGGTACGACGCTCATCCTTACGACGCACTGCTCAACCTGTACGAGCCAGGACTCACGGCGGCCACGCTTCAACCCCTCTTCTCGCAGCTTCGCACGCATCACCTGTCACTGCTGCGCGAAGTCCAGGCACAGCCCCAGCCCCGCCTGGACTTTCTGGAGCGCGACTACGACGTCGCGGCGCAGCAGATCCTCGCGCTGGAACTCGCGCAGGCCATCGGGTACGACCTGACGCGTGGCCGGCTCGATGCGTCCGCGCATCCTTTCGAGATCAGCTTTACCCGGGAGGACGTGCGCATCACGACCCGCTATCATCCGAATTTCCTGCCCGGCGCGCTGTTCGGAGTGCTGCACGAGGCGGGACACGCGATGTACGAGCAGGGCGTCTCTTCCGAGCTGAGCCGCAGTGTCCTCGCGTCGGACCTGCTGGGGCTGTACGCCGTGGGCGGCGCGAGCTACGGCACGCACGAAAGTCAGTCGCGGTTATGGGAAAACCGGGTGGGCCGGTCCCGCGCGTTCTGGGACCAGCACTACCCGCGGGCCCAGGCGCTGTTCTCCTCGCAACTCGCGGACGTCACGGTGGTTGAGTTTCACCGCGCCGTGAACCGGGTGCAGCCCAGCCTGATTCGCGTGGAAGCCGACGAACTGACCTACGACCTGCACATCATGCTTCGGGTAGATATCGAGTCGGCGCTTATCGCCGGGGACCTCAAGGTCCAGGACCTCCCGGAGATGTGGAATGCACGCATCGAGTCGGACCTGGGCCTGAAGGTGCCTGATGACGCTCGGGGCGTCCTGCAGGACATTCACTGGTCAGCGGGCCTGTTTGGCTCCTTCCCGACATACACAGTGGGCAACATTATGGCAGCCCAGTTTTACGAGGCGGCTCACGCAGCGCTTCCCGACCTTGAGGCGTCTCTCGCCAGGGGAGAGTACGGCCCGCTCCGCATCTGGCTGACCGAGCAGGTGTACCAGCACGGCCGGACCTTCACCCCGCACGAACTTCTCGAACGCACAACGGGTCGCGGCCTGGACGCAGCGCCCTACCTGACCTACCTGAGCGGCAAATACCGTGACCTGTACGGCGTTACGGAAAAGGAGACGGCATGACATTACGGTCTGATGGTCTGGCAGGAAAGGTTGCAGTCGTGACGGGCGCAAGCAGCGGCATCGGTGCGGCGACAGCACTTGCACTCGCGGCGCAGGGCGCGAGTGTGGTGCTGGTCGCGCGGCGCGAGGACCGCCTTCAGGACCTGGCGCGGCAGGTGCAGAGCTCCGGTGGCCACGCTGAGGTGGTTGTCGCGGATCTCGCCGATGAAGCTCAGGCACGGCTCACGGTGGAGCGCGCCGTGAGCGCATTCGGGCGGGTGGACATTCTCGTGAACAACGCCGGACTGATGCTGCTGGGACCGGTCACCGGCGCTGACACGACCGACTGGCGCCGCATGATCGACGTGAACCTGCTGGGGCTGATGTACACCACCCACGCGGCCCTTCCACACATGCGGACCCAGGGCGGCGGGCATATCGTCAACATCTCCTCGGTCTCCGGGCGCGGCGCAAGCCCGACTTCTGCCGGGTACAGCGCCTCCAAATGGGGCGTCGGTGGCTTCAGCGAGGGCCTGCGGCAGGAAGTCCGGCTGGACCGCATCCGCGTGACGGTGATCGAGCCGGGCGTCGTGGCGACCGAACTGACCGATCACATCACTCACCAGGACACCAAGGTCGCTTACGAGGGCCGCATTCAGACCATGATTCCCCTGGAAGCCGAGGACATTGCCGCGGCTGTCGTGTATGCCGTGACGCAACCGGAGCGGGTCAACGTCAACGAAATCCTGATCCGCCCACTCGACCAGGGTTGATGAGGCGCGCCCATGTTTGAACGAGGAGATCCGCACAAGGACGGCCGTGTCAGTTGCCCGGACCGTCACGGCGGCACCTGATGTGCCCGTTCAAGGTGGCGCGAGGGCGCACCCTCGCTGAGGGCGGGAAAGTCACCGTGAAGAGGGCCGTGAGTCCATTCCCGGCCGGAGATTTCATCACGTCCGTCAACGTCAGGCTGGGGTGGGACACGTGCTTGACTGATCTGGACCTGCACCCGGGGCCTGTTGGCAGACCAGCGCGGCAGAGCGTAGCGGATGCGTAACTCCGAGATCCTCTTCGCGTCCATTCCGCAGGTGGCAGCCTGCTACCGGAGCGGTTCCCTGTCTCCCGTCGAGGTGACTCGCGCGTGTCTGGCACGCATCGAGGAACTCGACCCAGCGCTGAACGCGTTCATTTCCGTTACAGCGGAGCTGGCCCTTGCTCAGGCGGTGCAAGCTGAAACAGAACTGCGCAGTGGAACCGACAGGGGACCGCTGCACGGCATTCCTGTCGCGCTCAAGGACCTCACGGACACCGCAGGAGTCCGCACCACCTGCGGCTCCCGCCTTCTTGCGGATCATGTTCCTGGCCAGGACGCGGTCGTCACGGTGCGGCTCCGGGAAGCCGGCGCGGTCCTGCTCGGTAAAACGAACCTGCTGGAGTTCGCGTACGGCAGCGTGCACCCGGATTACGGCCAGACGAACAATCCCTGGGACGTGACCCGCACGTCCGGCGGCAGCAGTGGCGGCTCGGCCGCGGCTGTCGCGGCTGGCCTGTGCTTCGCGGCATTCGGAACAGACACAGGCGGATCTATCCGCATTCCCGCGGCCTACTGCGGCGTAACCGGGCTCAAACCCACCTATGGACTGGTGCCCCTCGATGGTGTTTTTCCTCTGTCCTGGTCGCTGGATCACGGCGGTCCGATCGCGCGCAGCAGCGGTGACGCCGCCCTGATGCTTGCCGCCCTGACCGGAGGTCCGCACGACGCTGCGCCACGTGACCTGCAGGGCGTCCGGCTGGGAGTGCTGGCAGAACACGCCCGGGGCCCCGACATGCAGCAGGGAGTGGTGGAAGTCTTCGACCAGGCGTGTGACGCCCTGCGTAGGGCCGGAGCAGTTCTGGTTGAAGTGCACATTCCGCAGCTCGACCGTATGGATACCGCGATGATGCATGTGCTGCTTCCCGAAGCGAGTGCCGTACATGCGGCGTGGTTGCAGCAGTCTCCCGGGGCGTACGCGCCGGACACCCGCATGCATCTCGAACAGGGATTCGCGGTCAGTGGGGTAGAGCATGTGCGCGCACAGCAGTACCGCCGCAAACTCGCACTCGACTTCCTCGCGGCTCTCACTGACGTCGACGCGATCCTCTCACCAACCGTGGCGTGGGTCGCGCCGCACGAGGACCCCGTCGTCTCGGACAACGAAGGTTCCACCGAAGCGCGGCGCACCGCCCCAGCCAACCTCACAGGCTTCCCAGCACTGAGCCTCAACGCAGGCTTCTCTGAGGGTCTGCCGGTCGGTCTGCAGATCACGACCCGGCCCGGTGCCGACGCCCTGGCCCTCTCGCTTGGCATGAGCCTCGAAGCGCTCCTGGATGGCAACCGGATCCCGCCCCTCGGGGGCACACCAACGACCGAAAGGAGAACCCCATGAATTCACCCTGCACCTCCGCCCGGCCCTCGATCTTTTGTGTGATGGTACGCCCATGATCGTCCGTTTCGACGGCCAGACCGTCATCGTGACGGGCGCCGCTCACGGCTTCGGACGGGCGATCAGTCTGGCGTTCGCCACACGCGGCGCCAACGTCTGGGCCTGTGACGTGAACGAAGCTGGGCTGCGCGAAACGGAGACCCTCTCAGCTGAACAAGGCACTCCATTGCAGGTTCGCTCGGTCGATGTCGCAGACCGGGAGGCGGTGCGCGCCCTGGTACTCGAAGCGTCAGGAGGAGAGCGGGTCGATGTCCTCGTGAACAACGCAGGCGGCGTCCTCGGTCAGGTCGGCCGCCCCATTGAAGAGATCAGCCAGGACGACTGGCACGCGATCTTCCGGGTGAACCTCGACGGTGCGTTTTACTTCAGTCAGGCGGTCGCGCCACTGATGAAGGCCCGGGGCGCCGGGCGCATCATCAACATCAGCAGCGGCGCCGGGCTCGGCGTGAGTCTCACAGGCATTCAGGCTTACGCCAGCGCGAAAGCTGCGCAGATCGGGCTGACCCGGCAGCTGGCGCACGAACTCGGCACGTGGGGCATCACCGTGAACAACGTCGCGCCGGGCTTCGTGTTGAGCAACCCCACCACGGAACGGCAGTGGCAGAGCTACGGCGAAGACGGGCAACGCCGCTTGATCGACAACATTGCCCTGAAACGCCTCGGCAGCCCGGATGACATCGCGCACGCCGTCCTGTTCTTCGCGTCCGAGTACGCCGGCTGGGTCACCGGGCAGATCCTCAGCGTGGACGGAGGAAAATGATGGACGACGTCCTGACCTACTTAGAAGAGCATTATGAGCGCCACCTGGAAGACCTGCGGACGTTCGTCCGTATTCCAAGCGTCAGCACGGAGGGGCAGCATGCGCCCGATGTGCGCCGCGCTGCGGAATGGGTGGCCGCGCGCCTCAGCTCCGCCGGCCTCACAGACGCCCGGGTGACCGACACGCCAGGCCACCCGGTGGTGACGGCCTCATGGACAAATCATCCCGGTGCGCCGACCATCCTCGTTTATGGCCACTACGATGTGCAGCCGCCCGATCCGCTCGAACGGTGGGACAGCCCCCCATTCGAAGCTACCGAGCGGGACGGGAACATGTACGCCCGCGGTGTGTCGGACGACAAGGCTCCCATGCTGATTCCGATCCGTGTGACTGAGGCGTTTCTGCAGGCGCGCGGGGCACTCCCGATCAACGTCAAGTTCCTGTTCGAGGGCGAGGAGGAAATCGGCAGCCCGAACCTCGGGGCGTTCGTGCGCGACCACGCGCAGCAGCTTCAGGCGGACTTCGTCCTGTCGGCCGACGGGGGTATGTGGCGCGCGGACGTCCCGACCCTGACCGTAAGCGCGCGCGGGCTGGTCGCGTTGGAGTTCACCGTGCGTGGCCCGGGGAAGGATCTGCATTCGGGACGGCATGGCGGCAGCCTCCACAACCCGCTGCATGCGATCTCACGGATGGTCGCGAGCCTGCACGGTCCCGACGGCCGGGTGAGTGTCGAAGGCTTCTATGACGATGTGGTGCCCGTATCGCCCGCCATTCGGGCAGACACGGCCGCCCTGCCTTTCAATGACGAAGCGTACCTGAGGGAGGTGGGCGCGCCTGCCACGTTTGGAGAGCCAGGCTACAGCACGCTGGAACGCCAGTGGTACCGTCCGACACTCGAACTGAACGGGCTGTGGGGGGGATACACCGGTGAGGGCGCTAAAACCGTCCTGCCAAGCGAGGCGCACGCAAAAATTACCTGCCGACTCGTTCCGGGTCAGGATCCGGACCGCATCAGGGAGAGGATCGAGGCTCACCTGCGGCAGCACGCTCCTCCTGGGGTGACGGTCACGTTCGAAGAGAGCAGACACGGAGCACCCGCCTACCGAATTCCCCCGGAGCATGTGGGGTTACGGGTCGCTCGTGAGGCAATCCGGAGCGTTTACGGTCAGGATCCACTGATGGTCGGCATGGGCGGCTCGATCCCCATCTGCGACACGTTCCGTGACGCGCTCGACATGGACACCGTGTTCTTTTCGTTCGCGGTGGGCGACGAGAACATTCATGCTCCGAATGAGTTTTTCCGCCTCGCCCGGTTTCAGGAGGGCGCGCGGGCATGGACAGCTTATTTCGAAGCTCTCGCCCGATCCGTCGATGCTGTGGTCACGGCCACGCGGTGACACCATGAACACCCTGATCCAGTCCACGCCCCCAGGGACAGTCGCGCGGGGAGTGCTTGACGCGCCACTCAATACCCGAACACGCGTGCCGTACACCGTGGTACGCGGGGCAGAGGACGGTCCAACCCTGCTGGTGACCGCCGGGGTGCATGGCGCGGAGTACGCCAGCATCGACGCGGCCTACCAGCTCACACAGACCAGTCCGTCTGATTTGCAAGGAACGCTGGTGGTTCTGCCTATGGTTAATCCCAGTGCATTCTGGCAGCGCAGCATCTACGTGAACCCCATTGACGGGCGCAACCTGAACCGCCTGTTTCCGGGTCGTGCGCGAGGAACTTACGCCGAACAACTGGCTTCGTGGCTACACGAGGAGTTTCTGTCGCAAGCCGATGCGCTTATCGACCTGCATGGCGGAGACCTTGTTGAGGCTTTGAAGCCGTTCTCGGTCTACGTGCGGGACCATGAGCCGTCACGCCAGCTGGCGCTCGCGTTTGGATTGCCGCACCTGATTGCCAGCGACAGTCGCGGCATGACGTTTGAGGTGACCCGGACGCATGGTGTTCCCGCCATCATCGCTGAGGCGGGCGGTCAGGGCCTGCGTAGGGCGGCCGACGTCACCCTGCTGGTGAGGGGAGTTCGTCAGGGCATGCGTCACCTTGGCATGCTGTCATGCGACCTTGAACAGTCTTCTGAAGTCATCGAGCACGATGAGTTCGCCTGGCTTTCGGCGCCAGCTTCCGGCTTATGGCACCCGAGAGTGGCGGCTGGGGACACAGTGTCCAAAGGGCAGGAGATTGGAACATTGAGGGACATCAACGGAAATGACTTGCACACCTTCGGCGCGCCAGAGAGTGGCACCGTTTTGTTCCTCGTGACGAGTCTCGCAATGAACGAAGGGGATCCGTTGCTCGGTATCGGTGTTTCCTCTGTCCCACCGGTCTGCTGAGCAGTTCGGCGAGGCACAAGAAGGAGTGCCCTGTGCTCTGCATCCACCATCCGGTTGTTCTCTGGCGTCATTACGCTTCCTCGGGCCTCTGGCTAAGGCTCATTCAGGGGCGCCCGGTACCGGGGGTACGACACGGGCGCTCTGGGGTTCTTGGTGCATACTGGCTGCCGAACGCGGCGCCGGCTCAGGGTTTCGTTAAAAGCCTTTCGGGACGCGGGTACACAGCATTGGAAAAGAGAGCATGGCATGCAGGTGGTCGAGCGGAGTAGCACGAAGCTGCTGGTGATCACGCAGCAGTAGGACCGCACCGGGAAGCTTTCGTTCGCGAACTCAGCGCGGCCACCACAGTCCTGCTGACGCAGGTGACCCGCGTGAAGTGAGCCCCATCAGCAGAATGTTTCCGGTTCAACCTCGCGTGATCTCTCTCAACGTGTCCTGGGCCCTGAGCCACCCCCAGAAAGGGACGCCCTAGCGCTGGAGGCCTGTTGATCCTGGGGTGCAGCCAGTTTAGAGGCGTGAGCCGGCGTAATGCGAGCAGCAGGCGCTGGAAATAATGATGGTGTCTCCCAGTGCACTCCCCGTGCGGGAGTTGTTGTACACCAGCCAGTCCGCCCCCTGCGGGCCAGCACGCAGCAGTACACCCGGCCCGTCCGGGTTCGGGACCCAGCGCCCACGCAGTAACTGCTCGCCTCCGGTCGACTGGACGCGCCAGCTGTACGTTCCGTCCGCATTGATGCGCAGGGGTGGCAGGCGCAGCCCGCCACTGTACACGCGGTACACGTCGGTGCCCCTGACGACGGTATTTACGGCGACCGGGACGTTCACGCGCCAATCTCCCACGAACCAGGCGGTCCAGAACGGCTCGCGGTTCACGCCCACCACGAAATTCGCGTCCTCGCTGCCGGTCACTCCGGTCAGGTTATACCCGTACTTCGGGTCGATGCTGCGGATCACGCCGCGCGTCCAGGTTTTCCCGGCCGTTCCGCTATACAGCACGCTCTGGCCGGGCTTGTACTTCCCGAGTTTCGGCCAGGCGGTGTGCGCCTTCGGCGGCGCACTCGTCGGCGCGCTTGGTACCGCGGTCGGTGAGGGTGTCTTGACGGCCGGGGCCCGTGGTGTGGCTGGCTCAGCGGCTGTGCTGCGCGGGCGCGCGGGCGTGGTCAGCAGGGCCAGTACTGCCTGGTGGTTGTTGAGTTTCGCGAGGTAAGCAGCATCCCAGCCGGCGGACGTTTTCACGCTCAGATCAGCGCCGCGCGCGATCAGCAACCGGGCAATGTCCGTGCAACCGGAGTTTGCGGCCATCATCAGGGGTGTGTAGCCGCCGGAATTCCGGGTATTGATGTTCACACCCTGTGCGATCAGCGCGATTGCCTGAGCGGTGTCACAGTAGTTGGCGGCGTTGGAGAGCTGCATTTCTGCGAGGTTCTGCTCTGCCAGGGCCGCGCTGCACATCAGCGCAATGCACATCCAGGTCCGTGATTTCGATAGAGCGTTCACGACATTCTCCTTTCCGCAGCGTCCGGATCACGGAAGCGTTCCCTGCAGGTCGAGGCGTTGCTTGTCAGGCAAGGTCCTCTGGGATGAAGTTACCCGAGGGTACCGCCCGGCCTCTGACGAATCACTAACGGATGCTGGGCGTCCTAGGCGGTCAGGAGGTGTACTTTGCCGCGAAGGCCGGTCGCCGGCGGTACCGCATTCTCCCGGTCGGCCATGCGCGGAGAACGGAAGGCCGTGGACGCTGCGCTTGGGGATGGCGGGTGCGTCACAGCAAGCCATCTGTAGATCGCGAAGGCCACGCATGGAGTTGAACGGGCCCTATCAGACTGCCAGGAAGCTTGACTCGAATACCTGTGGTGTTATAGTTGAACATAACAACCTCGCAACTGGCTACCGCCTTTATAAGGAAGGCAGGTTCTCAGGCACCTTCATGGGCGGCCTCACTTCCTTTCAGTCTGATGTGTCCGTGAAGGAGGCCGAATGAATGAAGGAGTCCTAACGCCCTGTGCTGTTTTTGCAGGCGTAACGGTAAAGAATTGCTGACCTGCGGGGTGCCGAGGCTGAAGTTCACAAAGACCGTCAAAACGGACCCGAGCAACATGCATTTTTCTGAACGGTCAACTCATTTCAGATCCATGCGCAGTCAAACGCCACGATATCCACCGAGAACACGTCAGTGAAACCGCGGCTCGTCGTTCGCCTCTACTAAAGGTCCTCTAACTCGCTCACAAGGAGTCGAACATGCTTAGCACGAGATTATCATCGTCTTTGATCACGCTTACTATGCTTGCCGGAAGCATTGCGGGCGCTCAAACCCTTACGGTTGGCATGGATGCTGACGTGGTTCGGCTCGATCCAGTCTTGTCGGCTGCGGCTGTTGACCGACACGTGCTGTACCAGGTATTTGACCGCCTTGTGGATGTGGACGAAAACCTCAAAATCGTTCCGTCCGTCGCCAGGAGTTGGAAAATCAGCTCGAATGGCCTCACGTACACGCTCACGTTACGGAGCGGAATTAAATTTCATGATGGCACATCCCTCAATGCCGCCGCTGTCAAGTACTCACTGGAACGCAGCTTGAACATGGATGGTAGCGCGCGGAAAAACGAACTTTCTGCAATCAAAAGTATCACGGCGGTGAACCCAACCACCGTTCGCATTGACCTGCACGCGCCATTTGGTCCGTTACTCGCGATACTTAGTGATCGTGCTGGCATGATTGTTTCACCAACTGCAGCGGCAAAGTCTGGCGCTGACTTCGGGCGTGCGCCTGTTGGCAGCGGACCGTTCTCATTTGTCAGCCGAACTCAGCAGGACAACATTACTTTGAACTCATACAGTGAGTATTGGAATGGCGCACCGAAGATAGACAAGCTTGTTTACCGACCGTTTCCTGACGGTGACGTACGGTACGCGAACCTGCTGTCCGGAGGGGCGCAAGTCATAGTGGTAGATGCCAAAGACGTTGAGAAGCTTGAAAGCAATAACAAATTCAATGTAATCAGCATTCCCACGCTGGGATTTCAAGGAATTTGGCTAAACACTACCCGCGCTCCCTTTAACAATAAGCTGGTACGCCAGGCTGTCGCTGCCACCATTGACCGCAATGCTGTTGCGCAGGTGGTTTTTCGAAACACCGCCAAGCCAGCCGCTGGTCCTTTTCCCCCAAACACTCCTGCGTACAGCTCAAGCATCAAGGTGCCTACCCCGAACATTGCTGACGCTCGAAAGAAACTCAAGCAAGCCGGAGTAAGTAACCTCACCTTCACAATGATCGCCGCCACCGGCACGACTACCGCGCTGCTTACCCAGGTGTATCAAGCAATGATGGCCGAAGCTGGCATCAATATGAAGATCGAGCTGGTCGATAACGGTGCGCTGAGCAGCCGAGCGACGAGTTTCAACTTTGATGCAGCGCTCCTGAACTGGAGCGGTCGAATTGACCCTGATGGTAATATTTATGATTGGGTCAGAACGGGCGGGACTTACAACTACGGCCGTTACAGTAACAAGGAAGTGGATGCATTGCTTGCCAAGGCTCGTGCACAAAGCTCTATGAGTGCTCGTAAAGCCACTTATAACGTGGCACTTGGTAAAGTACTTAGCGATACGCCTTATATTTGGGTCTACCACCAAAGCAACATGTACGGTACCACCAAGGCTGTGAGTGGTCTGAAATCTATTCCTGATGGTATCCTCCGCTTTAAAGACGTAGTACTTAAATAATGTCGTCTTTCACGTAAGCGCTTGCTGTACTTTGGAACAATTCAGCGGTGCCCTTTAGGTCAGCATCTGCGGTGCTGGCCTTCTTGCTGAAATATTTTTGGTCTCTTGAGGTGGACCCATCACTTCCCCATGTAGCTTTCCCCATTCTTGTTCGCCGGATTGCTGGCGATAACCATTACGCTGTCTACGAAACCCCCTGGGGCGTGGACTCATGGATATGCTTCGATACTGTGAAGCGTGCTGGAGCCTGTCCACGATTCGATCCTGGAGCAACTGAAGACTGAAGTCTCCCAGTACCCACGAATGGACGGGTACTACCAACTTGAGCCCGTGGTCATCGGAGCTCTCCGTCAAGGGTGGAAGGGCCAGAGCGACATTTTCAATGCCCTCTACGAAAGCTTGGGCCCTCATAGCGCTCTTGCGGCGTACCAGATTGCCCATCCGCGGATACAGCCCTTCAGCGGAGAGCCACCGGGAGACGAGGACTGCGAGTACACGGCTGAGGAAGCGCTTGACGCCCTGACCTATGAATTGAAGGGCGGGTTTGAGATTGGTCACCTCGCTGAGTACGTGCCTTCTGCGAAAGCGGCCGTATTGGCCACGCATTTTTTCGCGGTGTTTCATGAACCGCGGGCATTTTGGGGTCTGGGGTGAGGCAATCCGATTTACGCCTTCGAGCAGGGCGTTGTTCTGCGTGACAATGAACGCGCCGAGAGCTTCTTGATGATCCAAAATAACTGAGCATAGACCCACTTCAGAGCCGCGGCCGAAGACACCATCGCCACTGGCCGTCCGGCCGGGCTGGAGCGGAGGTATTACGTCAGGCCCACCGTCTTCGCGAACGTGACCAATGACATGACCATTGCCCGTGAGGAAATCTTCGGGCCGGTCCTCGTGATTCTCGGCTATGACTCGGTCGAGCAGGCCGTCGAGATTGGCAACGACACCGAGTACGGCCTCTCGGCCTATGTCAGCGGCGCCGATCTCACGCAGGTCGCAAGGTCGGGGCCAAGCTGCGTGCCGGACAGGTGGTGCTCAACGGCGCGTTTGATCTGATGGCGCTGTTCGGCGGCTACAAGATGAGCGGCAACGGGCGCGAGTGGGGGGACTTTGCCTTCAGCGAGTTTCTGGAGATTAAGGCTCTGCTCGGCTACGCGCCTCAGGCGTAGGGTTTGTCTGGTTGAAGGCTCAAATTGACAATAGGGCTGCAGGCACGTGGACACCGTTCGCCGGTGCCCACGCTTCTCGTACCGGGTGGATTTGGCGCGAAAATCCGTTCGTCGGTTGACGCCGCATCCAACCACGTGCAGGCGCCCTGCGGGCAACAAACGTACGGCGTGAACCACGATGGGGCACCTACCTGAACTTCAGGTGAGGGGAGCAGGCTTCCGATCATCAGGAGCGTGTCTGGGAAGTGACCTATTTGCGGTTGGATTCAAGCTCCTGACGCGGAGTGTGAGAGCAGGGAACCGCTGCACGCCGGGCTGATCGAACAAAAGCTTTGCAACGGGTTTTTCTCTGTTCTTTCGCTTGACGAGAACCGGTGACACACTAATTTCATCCGCGGTGTTCGCGGTGACAGACTCGCTGTATTCGAACATTTTCCCGGCGACACACCGGTTGTCAGGGTGCGCTGCCCTGGGCTCTGGTGGTCTTGAGGAGTTCCTCGCGCGAGGGCATCGGCGCGCGGTCCACTGTGCCGTCACGGTACTTGCCCTCGTTGCGGTCCATCTGAATGACGCGCTGCTCAGCCTCAAGCCCGGGGTCAGGCCGGTGACCGCGCGAGGACGCGTAGCTGGCGACGATCTCACGGTAAACGGGGGCCGCGAGGTCGGCCCCATGGTACTCGCCCCTGGCGCCGTGAGCCATGATGGCGATGGTGATCTCAGGGTTGGTGCTGGGGTAGAAGCCCGCGTAGGTTGATTCGTAGATCTCGCTGCTGTACCCCCCGGCGGTGGCGAACTGGGCCGTGCCGGTCTTGCCCCCCAGGTCGTAGCCCTCGAGCAGCGCGCGGTGCGGAATGCCCAGCTCGATGGTCATGCGCAGCATCTCGCGCACGGTGCGGGCGGTCTCGCTGCGCACCACGCGCCGGCCCGTGCCCACCGGATCTGCGGCGTTGAGCCGCGGCGGGAGGTACACGCCGTGGTTGCCCAGCACGTTGTACGCCACGGCCATTTGCAGCAGCGTGGTGGACATCCCCTGGCCGAAGCCGTTGGTGGTGCGCACCAGCGTGTCCCAGCGCTCGATGGGACGCAGAATCCCGTTACTGGCCGTGACGACCGGGAGTTCGGGAGCGGTGCCGATGCCGAATTGCGAGAGGCGAGCCCGGAACTTCTCGTTGGTGTACGGCTCGACAATGTGGCTGATGCCGACGTTCGAGGAGTAACGCAGCACGTTCTGGATCGTCAGGCGCGGCCCGTGCGCCACCGAGTCGCGAATGGTGCTGCCCCACCTCTTGCCTACGTACCGGGCCATGGGGGTGTCAAGGACCTGATCCGGCTTGATGATGCCGTCATCCAGGGCGGCGGCCACGGTTAGAGACTTGATGACCGATCCTGGTTCGAACCGGTCGATAAACGCCCGGTTGCGCCGGTTGCGCATGGGGGTCTCTTTCCACTTGCCAGGATTTGAGGGCGGCCAGCTGGCCACGGCCAGGAGGCGTCCGGTTCTGGTTTCCATCACGATGGCCGCGGCGTACTCGGCACGCTCTTCCAAGGCTTTCTTCTGCAGTTCTGCTTCGGTCACGGCCTGCAGGTGGGTGTCGATGGTCAGCGTGAGGTCCTGGCCGGCCGCCAGATGGTCCTGGTAATCGTGTTCCAGGCCTTCGAGGCCCTCGCTGGCGCCCATGACCCCGAGCAGTTGCCCAGCCATATCCCCGTTGGGGTACACCCGCGTCTCCTTCTGGGCGAAGGTGCCCGCGTCCTTGACTAAGGTGGCGGCCAGCACCCGGCCATCGGCGCTCAGGATGCGTCCGCGTCCGCTGGGGGTGGGAAGCTTGCGCCCCTCGCGGGTCTCGAACGGTGAGAGCGGGGCCATCACGCTCGCGTACGAGATCGCCAGGAAGCAGAAAGCAAACATGCCTATCAGCAGCATCCAGATCGAGCGTGATTTAATCTTGGTTTCCATCGTCTGCCGTGAAGGATAGCTCCCGCACTCTGTCATCACCGTGACAGGGGAAGCGGTCACGTTCACGCTCCAGAACGACGGGAGCGCTGAGCGACGAGCAACGCGCTGAGAGCGTCCCCCGGTATCCTGAGGTCGCCAGGTTCTTTGGGCGTTTACCTACCTGATGATTTTGCGCCCTTTTACATGGAGCACCATGGAGACAGCACCGAAACTCTCCCCGCTGCCGACCTGACCTTGCAGCGTCAGGACGCTCGAACCACGATAGACGGGTACAGGTCTCGGGCGTTGTCGTGCAGGATACGGCGGGCGGCCCAATCGGCTTCTTGCGGGCTCAGGTCTCCGTCCCTCACCGTCAGGTCAAGCGCGTCTCCTAGAACGGTGCGGCCCCAGCGGGCCGCGAGCCAGTACAGTTCTGGCGTCCGCTGCGCGTCGGTGCTGAACAGCACCTTGGTGACAGGGGCAAGATGCAGAGCCTCCAGCGTGGCGGTGCGCATGGCCGTCACGCTGGTGTAGGGAATTGTGAGGCCGAGGTCGAGGTAGGCGCCGCCATACACGCTGGCGAGGTACCCGGCTTCACGCACGTAGGGGTAGCAGTGCAGCATCACGACCTTCAGGCCGCGCAGTTCCGGGGCTTCCAGCACGCCGCGCAGATGCAGTGGACTGGCCAGGCGCATATCGAGGTCGGGGTCACCGTACCCGGTGTGGAACTGCACCGGCAGGCCGGTGTCAACGGCGACGCGCAGGCCGGTCCACACCACGCTGTCGATCAGCGGTTTGCTGTTCACACGGGGCACGGCTCCTGGAGAGGTTTCCCGCTTCAACACCGTGAACGCGGCTTCCACACTGTGTGCGGTGGGCCGGCTGATATCGAGCCCGGTGCGATATGCGGCAATGCTCTTGAGGCCCGCCAGGGTAGGCGCGAGGTGCCGCAGGTGCGTCTCGAGCGCGGTGAGAAGGCCCGCGGCACTGTCGTGCTCAGCAGCGAGCAATGCGACCTCGCTCTCGAGGCGCAGGACACGCCTGACGGCACAGGGGAGCCGGTCGGCACTCTGGCGGACGCTCCACAACCGGTCCGGCCAGACGCCGTCGTCAATCAGCACCGTGTCGATCCTGGCGTCTTGAAACATGTGCCGCGCCAGGTCGCCATAATCCTGGTTCTGCCGCGCCTCGAGCACCGCGTCCATGGTCGGCGCGCAGCCGTAGTAGGCCGCCAGGTCGCGCATGGACCTTCGGAAAAACAGGGTGTCGCGCGCGAAGTGCTGGAGGATAAGCGGATCGGTCGCTTCCGTGAAGTACGGCTCGATCGGACCGGCGCGCCACAGCGGTTCGTGCAGCAGCGCGTGAGCGTGATGGTCATAAATGGGGATATCAGTGAGGTTCATATCAGTACCTTTCCGCGAGCAGCTGAAGCTCTTCGGGGAGATTCAGGTCTTTCAGGGCAGTCCATTCAGCGCGCCGGACCGCCAGGTACGCGCGAGACCGCGCCTCCCCCAGGGCGTCAAGCAGCACGGTGTTGCGCTCCAGGGCGGTGACTGCTTCATGAAGCGACTGGGGCAGCAGCTCGATACCACTCGCCCGGCGGGCCTCCTCGCTCATCAGCGCCGGGTCCCCAACCGCCTCCGCCGGAAGAGGCCGTTGTTGTTCGATGCCGTCCAGACCGGCAGCGATCAGTGCGCCGAGCGCGAGGTACGGGTTGGCGCTGGCATCCGACGTCTTGAGTTCAAAACGGCTGCAGGCGTGTCCTGCGCGGCTGACGCGGAGCGCCGCTTCACGGTTTTCGTAGCCCCACGCCGTGTACGCGCCAGCCCAGAAGTGCGGACGCAAGCGATGGTACGAGTTGTGACTGGGGACGCTCAGGGCGCACAGGGCCGGGAGGTGAAACAGCACGCCCGCCAGGAAATGCTGGCCTTCACGGCTGATGCCGGTCGGGTGGTGCGGGTCGGCCATGGCGTTGGCTCCGTCGCGCCAGAGGCTCAGATTGAGGTGACATCCGCTTCCGGCCACCCCTTCAAACGGTTTAGGCAGAAAACTGGCCACGAGGCCGTGCGCTTCCGCCACGCCGCGCGCCGTTTCACGGAAGGTAATCTGCTGGTCTGCAGCCTGCAGCGCGTCCGAGTACCGGACCGAGAGTTCCTGCTGCCCTGGTCCTGCCTCCGGGTAGTAGAACTCGGGCTGCAGTCCCTGGGCTTCGAGCGCGGCACTCAGGTCCAGCATGAAGCGCGCATGGCGGTTGAACCCGGACGTGTGCGCGAAGACGGTGGTGTCCGCGGGCGTATAGCTGCCATTGTCGCGGCGGAGCAGGAAAAATTCGTTCTCGAACGCGGCGTTCACGGTCAGGCCGAACTGCGCCGCAGCACGGATCTGTTCACGCAGAAAAGCGCGTGGGCAGCAATCCCACGGGCCCGCTCCCAGGCGCAGGTCGCCGAGGACCTGGGCCTGGGCCGGTGCGTAAGGAAGCACCGTCAGCGTGTCCCAGTCGGGCACCAGACGCACTTCCCCGACCGGCCCGAGGCCCGCGCCAGGCACCACCACGTCCGCCATCACCGGCAGGGCCAGCTGAGCAGCAGCAATACCGACGCCGTCGGGAAGGCCAGCGTCGAGGAGAGAGAGGTGCGCAGCCTTGGCCCGGATCAGGTTGGCGTGGTCGGTCCACAGGATGCGCACGTACTGCACGCCCGCTTCCCGCAACTGCTGAATGTTCATGACTCCTCCGTGTCTGTGACGGCCTGACCGGCAGCACGGGGCCAAAGGGCACCAGCCCGGCTGGCCGCCTCGCCAAGGTGCTCGTCGTCAGCAGTCGAGCCGCGTGCGGTAAGGGAACTGGGCCGGCCGAAGGGTGGCCAGGGTCCGTCGCTTGTGGGAGGCTGGCCCGGCTGGAAGCGGCTGTGGAGTGGAAACGGCCGGAACTGCGAAGAAGCCCCTGGGGTGTGGGACGTCATTGCGGTTTCGGGACGGCGTAGTCGTTCCCCTCGCGGATTTCCTCCAGCACGATGCAGGTCTCTACACGTTCGATAATGGACTGCGCCTCGCTGAAGCGTTGCAGAAATTCCCGCAGGGCCACATGGTCGCGCACGGCGACTTTGACAATGGCGTCATTCGTTCCGGTTAAGGTGTAGCACTCCAGAACTTCCGGCAGCGCGCTCACAGCGCCGTGCAGCTCGTCCAGATTCGGTGAGGCGAGGTTGTTCTTGAAATTTACCTTCAGAAAGCACATCAGGTCCAGACCCAGTTTGGCGCGGTCCAGGACGATGGCAGTTCGTTTGATGACGCCGTCCTCTCGCAGGCGCCGCAGCCGTTTGTGGACACCCGTGGCGGACAGACCGACCTGCCGCCCGAGTTCGGCATGGCTGGTGTCGGCATTGTGCTGAAGGAGGCGAAGCAGGTGCGTGTCCGTATCGTCCATGTGGTCTCCTCGTAGAAGTGCCGGATTTTAAGGCACGCGCACTGAACAGGTCATTTGAGTGACGATTAGTGACCGGAGCTAGGGTGAGGGTTGTTTTTTAACACATCACAGGAGTCGCCTCAACCTCCTCAACCACCGCCGGGCGACGTGAAGGAGCCCCTGGCCCGTCCCTGCGCGCTCCGCGGACGAGAAACCAAAATACACCGCAGCGATCAGAACTGGAACGAATCGTTCCGGGTCTTGAGGTTTCGGTGATTCTGCGTTAACATTCGCCGCAATT
This sequence comes from Deinococcus deserti VCD115, assembly GCF_000020685.1. Taxonomy (NCBI): domain Bacteria; kingdom Thermotogati; phylum Deinococcota; class Deinococci; order Deinococcales; family Deinococcaceae; genus Deinococcus; species Deinococcus deserti. Next base: position 123,075 of record NC_012528.1, read on the forward strand.
CGACCTATTTTTTTGCCAGCCGGACTGCTCTCCGGCGTCGTCCTTGACGCGGCGGTGTTCAGGACGTCAGCAGGACCAGCCCCAGTAGGCCACGCCAGGATCCGAACCCGCCCGCCCCCGCACGGCCTCAGGAGGACATCATGATGCGATTCACCGCGTTGTTCGTCACGGCACTACTTGGCACCGCCAGCGTTTCACAGGCCCAAACCGGCACCCTGACCGTCGCGACGGCCCAGGACCCCCAGAACTGGGACCCGATCGATACCTTTCTCATCGCGTGGGGCACCGTGGCGCACAACATCTACGATGGACTGATTATCCGGACCCCCGATCTGAAGCTTCAGCCAGGCCTGGCCACCAAGTGGACCTACCTGAACGGCGGCAAAACCCTGCGGTTCACCCTTCGCAAAGGCGTCAAATTTCATAATGGCGAACCGTTCAACGCCAATGCCGTCAAATTCTCCTTCGACCGCCTGCTCGGCGCTGAAGGCAAGAAAGGCCCGCAGCAAGCCAACTACACGTCCATCAAGCAGGTCAAAGTCGTCGATCCCTATACGGTGGATTTTATCCTCGCGCAGTCCGATCCGGTGCTGCTCACCAAACTGGCGGGGTACGGCGCCATGATCGTGCCGCCCAGATACATCAAGGAGAAGGGCGCCGCCTATTTCGACACGCACCCGGTAGGCACCGGTCCGTTTCAGTTCGTGTCGTACAAAAACGGCGAGTCCATCCGCCTTCAGGCCTTTCCCGGCTACTGGGGCGGCAAGCCGAAAGTGGCCAACCTGACTTTCCGGTTTATTGAGGAACCCGCCACCCGCGTGGCAGAACTCCAGTCTGGCCGGGTTGACATCGCCACTGCGATCCCGGTGGCGCAGGCCGCTACCGTCAAAGGCAACAGCAAGCTTTCCTTGCAGGCGGTGCCCAGCCCTACCGTGCAGGCCCTGCGTTTTAACGTCAGCCACAGCCTGACCAAGGACGTCCGGGTGCGCCGGGCGCTGAACCACGCCGTGGACCGCGACGCCATTATCAAGAGCATCCTCCAGGGCTACGCCAGCCCAATCGCGTCTCTCCAGTCGTCCAAGTCGTATGGGTACGACCCGAATCTCAAGCCGTACCCGTACGACCCTGCCAAGGCCAAGGCGCTGCTGGCTGAAGCCGGCGTGAAGCCCGGCACGCCCATCGGCATTGACTTTATCGGGACGGACGCAGTGTTCCGCGAGGTGGCGCAGGCCGTTGCCGGGTTCTTTCAGGCGGCCGGGTTGAAACCGGAACTGAAGACGTACGAGACGAACACTTTCTACAGCGACATCATTCCCAAAAACAAGACCAGCAACGCGTACCAGATGGGCTGGGGCGGATGGACGTTTGATTTCGACAACACCGCATACCTGCTGTACCACAGCAAGCAGTTCTGGAACCCGGACTACAGCAACAAAACCCTTGACGCGATGCTGGACAAGCAGCACACCATGAGTGACCAGAAGCAGCGCCTCGTGATCCTGCGTGACATCGCCCGCTTCACCCACGAACAGGCAATTGACATCCCGCTGTACAACCAGCAGGACCTGTGGGGTGTCAGCAAACGTGTGCAGGGCTTCCAGGCGCCGAGTGACAGCCTGCTGCACCTGCGCACTGTCAGTGTGAAGTGACGCCCTGTGGCACGCTATCTGCTCTCGCAACTGTTCCAGGCCGCGCTGGTGGTGGTGTTCGTGACCCTGGTGGTGGCTGTCATGCTCCGGTTCTCTGGAGACCCGGCCGTGGCGCAGTTCCAGGGGGCGTCGGCACCCACGGAAGAGCAGCTGAGGGAAATTCGGCAGGCAATGGGACTGGACCGCCCGTTTCTGGTGCAGTACTGGGACTTTCTGTCGGGTGTTGTGACCGGGGATCTGGGCACCAGTTTCCGCGGGGAAACAGCCGTCCGGTCTCTGATCGCTCAGGCCATGCCTCCGACCATGCTGCTCGCCTTGTGCTCGCTGGGGCTCTCTGTGCTGCTGTCCCTGCCGCTGGCGATTCATGCGGCCGTGCACAAGGGCAGCTGGGCAGACCAGGCCGTGCGCTTCTTCTCTCTGCTCGGCCTCTCCTTCCCGAACTTCTGGCTGGGCATCATGCTCGCCCTGATCTTCGGCGTGACCCTGCGCTGGCTTCCGGTGTCCGGATATGAAAGCGCCGCCTCGCTGATCCTGCCCAGCGTGACCCTTGGCCTGATCCTGACTTCGACCACCGTGCGCCTGCTGCGCGCTTCACTGCTGGACGTGCTCAGTAGTCAGTACGTTACCGTGGCGCGCAGCAAAGGCCTGTCCGAACGGCGCGTGCTGTACAAACACGCCCTGAGGAACACCGCGATTCCTATGATCACGTTCGTCGGCCTCCAGTTTGGCGGACTGATCGGTGGGGTCGTGATCGTCGAGCAGGTCTTCGCCTGGCCGGGGCTGGGCTCACTCGCCTTGCATGCCATCTCCAACCGCGACTATCCGGTGCTGCAGGGCACCGTCACGGTTCTGGCGGTTCTGGTCGTGCTGGTCAATCTGCTGGTCGACCTTTCTTATGGTCTGTTTGACCCTCGCGTGCGGCTGGAGTGATATGACTGACCTTGCTCCCCCTTCCACCCGCGCGCGCGCCCGGCATGCCCTGAGGCGCTGGACGCCGGACCTGGTCATCGGACTGCTGCTGACCGGAGGCGTTCTGGGCGTGGTCCTCCTCGCCAACCTCCTGTTTCCTGCCGGCACCGACACAATGGACCTGACGGCGCGCCTCACTCCTCCGGCACTGTCCAGCGACCACCCGCTGGGCACTGATCCCATTGGCCGCGATGTGCTGGCAAGGGTCGTGTACGGCGGACGCATTTCCTTACTGGTCGGTGTCGTGTCGGTGACGCTCTCAGCCCTCATCGGCATCCTGCTTGGCCTGTTCGCCGGATTCTACGGCGGCAAACTGGACGCCTTTCTGATGCGCCTGGCAGACATTCAGCTGGCCTTTCCCTTCATCCTGCTGGCCATGACTGTGATCGCCATCCTGGGCCCCGGCCTGTGGAAGCTCATTGCGGTTATGGTCGCGTCCCAGTGGGCCCAGTACACCCGTCTGGTGCGCGGTCAGGTGCTGGCGCTGCGCGACCGGGAATACGTCCAGGCCGCCAATGCGCTCGGGGCCAGCAACAGCCGCATGATCTTCCGGCATATCGTTCCAAACGCCTTAGGCCCCGTGATTGTCCTGGCGACCCTGAATATTGCCAACAACATCCTGCTGGAATCCGGACTGACATTCCTGGGCCTGGGCGTGGATCCGCAGGTGCCGTCCTGGGGGGGCATGCTCGCCGACGGCCGCACCTACCTTCAGAGCGCGTGGTGGGTGTCGGTGTTTCCCGGCGTGGCAATCACGCTGACCGTGCTGGGATTCAACCTTCTCGGCGACTGGCTCCGCGACCATCTCGATCCTCATGGGAGACACGCATGACCTCAGCCCCACCCGGCCCGCTCACCCCGCCCCAGCAGGACCAGCATTACGAACCCTCCGCGACACGCGGGCAGAGACGCGTCTGGGAACAGCACTTTCCCTGGGAAGGGCAGCGGCTGATGGAGCTCCTCTCGGCGCTGCGCCTCGCCCATCAGCCGCATCACGTTCTGGCGTACGTGTCGGAATCACCGCAGACCCGGGCAGCGCTGCGGACCTCCATCGTCCGCGCCGCCGGACCAGGTTGCGCGGCGCGGGTCAGAAGTGCATACAAGACCGCTTACTTCTGGATCACGGAGGAAGTGCAGCCGCTCTGGCGCCGGGCCCAGGCCGACCGCGTCACCCTGACCTATCCGGTGCTGTCAGAGGCGCCCCAAGGCCGCTTCCTTCAAGAAGCGTATCCACTTGCTGCCGTGTTTGAACGGGAAGGCGTCGAAGCCGAATTTGTTCCGGGACCTGTTGGGCGTCCCTACTACCAGGCCACGTTGTGGAGGGGCGAGCGCGAACTCTGGCACGGCACGTGCTTCACGCCGCTGTTTCAACGGCAGGCCCCAGACGGCCGAATGGTGCTGGGCCCCACCGGTTGGTTGACCGTCCAGGCCGAAGGGGCAGACGTGCTTGATCAGCGTCTGGAGACGGACGGGGAGGCTTTTTGGGACTGGTACGTCGCGACGGTCCTGCCCGCTGTGCTCGAACTGGCCGACCGGCGGGATGACGGGCTGGTGTTCCGGAACCTGGCGGTCACACTGCAGCTGTCTGAACCAGACCTTGCCCTGGATGTCCTGGACGAGCGAATCAGCATGACTGAAGCCCTGACCGAGGAGGTGTACTTCGGCACGGTGGACGCCCTGAAGCGGCACACGTCCACGCCGCCCGGCGCGCGTACGCTCACTCCGGGCCGCATCGTTCCTGTGGCTCACGCTGTTCCTGGGCAGGATGGTTGGGCTCGTGTCACGCTCACGGAATGGGCCAGCTCCCCGGCGGAACTTCACCGGCCGGGTGCATCTCACAGCGTGACGGCGGACCCCGAGTCGGTCCTGCAGGACCGACCTGCGCCGCCCGGCCAGATCTGGGCCAACGCCCGCGCCGCTGCCGACCGTCATCAGCTGGAATGGCATGTGCCAGCCCACAGTGTGGACGGCCGGCCGGTTCCCGCGGTCCTCCGGTCGACCCCCGGCGCTGCAGGGAGCGTCCTGATCACTGCAGGTCAGCACGCCAACGAAACCACCGGGCCGGTCGCGGCCTTAAACCTCCTCTCTCATCTTGCCGGCATGCCTGTGAATTTTGCCCTGCTTCCGCTGGAGAACCCCGACGGGGCATTTCTGCACCGCGCCCTGACCCAGCTGGCCCCCAATCACATGCATCACGCCGCGCGGTACACGTCTCTGGGAGATGACCTGGAGGCGCGTCTGCGTCAGGGGGACCGCCGCTGGGAAGCGGGCGCCCGCGCGTGGGCTCAGGAGCAAGTCGGCGCGAACCTGCACCTCAACCTGCACGGGTACCCCGCGCACGAGTGGGTCCGTCCGTACAGCGGCTACGCCCCGCACGGCTTTGAATCATGGGCGCTGCCGGCCGGCTTCATCACCATTGTCTGGTACTGGCCCGGTCATGACAAACCGGCGCGGCTGCTGGCTGAAGCCATCGCGCAGCGTCTCCAGCAGGAACCAGAGGTCGTACAACATGCTCAGGCAGCCCTCCGGGCGAGTACGGCGCATGTCCTGACGCCGCATTACGAACTGATCGGCGGCCTCCCCTTTATCCTCACCGAGCAGCCATCGGCGTTGTGCCCGCTTACAGTCATCACCGAAGCACCTGACGAAACCATCTACGGCGCCCGCTTCCGTTCGTGCGTTCAGGCGCACCTCAGCGTCTGCCTGGCGGCGATTGGCCACACGCTGCGCGGAGACGGGCAGCCAGAGTCCTGTACATAACCTGCACGTCAGATCACTGGCTGTTGCCCGCACGCACAGTCCGGGGCCAGAACATGCAGGTGACGACGTCCAGAGGAGGTTCTGCTCCGGCGCGGTCTCCCTGAGGAGGAGTCAACCATGCAACCGCATGCTCACAAGATGCAAACTCAGGAGCCATGGGAGGGATTTTGTTCAGTCGAACATGGACAGCTCTGGTACAGGGTCCATCCTGGCCCCGCGAACCGGCCTCCGGTTATCGTGCTGCACGGTGGTCCCGGATGCCCCAGCACTTACCTGCACTCGCTGAGCGCCCTGGCAGACTTCACCACGGTGGTGTTCTACGATCAGCTTGGATGTGGGCGGTCCACCTCGGACGTGCCCATGTCAGCGCTGACCCTGGATTCTTTTACTGCGGACCTCCAGGTCCTGCTCGATACGCTGCGAATCAAATCGTTTGTCCTGTTGGGACATTCATTTGGTGGTCTGCTCGCGCTTCACCATCAGCGTTGCTTTCCGCATACGGCCAGTGCACTGCTGCTGGCCAGCCCACTGGTGGCCACCAGCGATTGGATGGCCGACATGGCTGTCCTGACGGGCGCTCTGCCCGAGCCGTACGCAGACGACTTGAACAAACCGCAGGAGGACCCGGCATATGTGGCGGCTGAAGCGCAGTTTTACCGCACCTACTTCTGTCATCTGCAGCCCTGGCCACCAGAATTGCAGGTCGCTGTAGAGCAGCTGGCGGCATCTCCTGCTTACCACCTGATGTGGGGGCCAACCGAGTTTACGCAGACCGGCAACCTGGAAGGAGCCGACTGTTCGGGTGTGCTGCGCACCCTGCGATGCCCTGTGCTGTTCACGTGTGGCAGCGCGGATGAAGCGCGGCCAGAAACGTTGAGGCGGTATGCGGACATGTGTGAACGGGGGCAGCTGAAGGTGTTTGAGGGTGGTACCCACTGCGTTCATCTCGAGCAACCGGACGAGTTCCTGCAGGTAATTAGAGAGTTTTTCGGGCATGATAGCGCCATACAGTGGATCACTTCGGTTTAGTGGTTTGATTCAGCAAAACTTAGACAGTTTTTTAGATACCCAGCACGATAATCATCTTCGTGGTGGGTATCTGCTCTGTACTAGCATTTGCGACATCAGAATAGCTGAGCTTGTATACTTCTTACAGCGTTGTAAGGTCTGCAAAAGTCAAGCCGTATCATTGATTTGTACTGGCAGGTGCAGCAGGGCTGTCACATCATGCTTCGCACTCTGGTCAGTAAATTAACTCTTTCCCGTACTTGGTAATTTTCGCAGACATGACGTCGTCTTGCTCGCATCCTGGGCATACAGTCATTACTGATCTCACCACCCTCCAAGGTTTGCTGTGCTGTCAGAAGTAGCTGACACTGAACCGTTTTATATTTGCGATTATTCACCATCCGGTGCTTCCTCGACTCCGATACTTACGTCCTCTGTTCTGTCCGCTGCAGCTGCTTCTTGCAGAATCTGCGCACACTCTCCAGAATCTGATCCGCCGTTTTCGTCCAGATAAAGGGCTTCGGATCATCGTTGTTCTGTTGAATGTATCGCTCAATCGCGGTCTCCAAGTCCTGCGTGCTGGTGAAGCTGCCCCGCCTGAGCTGTCGGGTAGTGAGCAGCGAGAACCAACACTCCATCAGGTTCAACCATGACCCACTGGTCGGCGTGAAATGCAGCTGGAAGCGCGGGTATCCCAGGAGCCAGTCCTGACGCGACCCTGCGCTACACCGTTGCCGACCCCAGTTCCCGCGTGCGTCTCGACTGCCAGCACTAAAGGCTGAGCCGGCCATTTCTCACGCCGGCAGAACGCTGCTGTCAGTGTTCTGCGCCGTCACCATTGCATCTTCTGGAGGATGCGCACGAGATTGGCTGTCCCCACCCTTGAAGTTGCCACGCTGTTGCCACGCCTGGCCTCTTAGGCTTTTGGCACCAGATTCATCAGCGTCAAGAGGAGGACGGCCCCAGAAACTGATGCTCCCGCTCAAACTGCCTGGACGACATCGCTCAATACCCGCTCTTGGCGGACTGGAGGGACCCCACCATGACCCCCACCTCATCCTCGCGGCCCGGTCGCCGAGCCCTCCTTATCCTCGGTGCAGCCCTGGCATCCAGTGCGATGGCCTGGAAGCCCAGCACTCACATCTACTTCGCTGAGCAGGCCCTCACAGACGCAGTCAGCGACGGCCGGGTCACCATCTGCCGCACCAACTATGAGGCAGGAACCATCGCAGGCGACTGCCGTGACTACGCCGTGGACCCTGAGATCCTGGCGGCCTTGCGGGCGGCCCCCGCGCAGTACCGCGCCGGGGTCCTGGGTCCGGATGCCTACCCGGACCTGCTGACCGGTCAGCAGGTCATTCACCCGGACGAGAGCCTGCCGAAGCGCCCGGACGCGCCAGGGGGAGCGAACAGCTGGCTCCAGTACCTGTGGGACAGCGCGGCAGCCGAGGGAGGCGGGAACCGGTTGGCCATCAAGGCGTTCGTGGTGGGTTACCTCACGCATGCGGCAGGCGACATGTACGGTCATACCTTCGTGAATGCCTACACGGGCGGCGAGTTCGCCCTGGGACCGAATGCGGTGCGGCACATCGTACTGGAAGGGTACGTGGCCAAACGGACCCCCCCTCCTGTGGATGCAGCGGGCCGGCCCGTGAATGAGAACAGCGTGTCGATTGATGGGGTGTCGGACTTCATTTACCGGCGGATGGTGGATGCCCGGCCCGGGTCGGTACTGCGTGATCAGTTGCTCACCGGGTCGGGAGCGGCCACGTCGGTGCCGCGGGTGTACTCGGATCTGCGTGCGGGCCTGCAGCGTGACGTGGATGAATATTACCGGCGCAAGGCCGACTTCGACCGCCGGTCCGCGGACAAGCTGGCTGCGGCCGCGCGGTGCAAGCCCTTGGATTTTGGGTGTAGTGCCACGCTGCTGGTCACGCAGGCCGGGGTGATTCAGGCGGAGAAAGCAGCGTACATGGCCGTGAATGCCGCGCCGATTACGTACAAGGAGTACTGGATCAAGGACATTGACGATGGACTGAGGGCCTGGCCGGGCGTGAGTCATGAGCTCGCGCGGGCTCTGGTGTACAACACCGGCGGTGTGGACACAGCGCGGGCGCAGAAGGTGGCGGAACAATACGTCTATGACCACCTGCTGTCCATGTCTGGTGCTCCGGACGCGGTGGGTGGAAGCCTGGGGCTGATCAACAGCGTGCTGTCCGCGTTGTTCCCTGCCTTCATCCGCGAGGCCGTCGAGCAGATGAAACGCGACCTCCTCAACTCGCTGCTCCGGCAGGCTTTCGGGCTGACGGTCGAGGAGCTCAAAGCATATGTGACCAGCCCGGAAGTGCACTTTGACCGGGTGATGGCCACGCCTGGCGGTCAGAAAACCACCTTGCGCCAGATGAACCGTGGCGAGTTGCGCATTGCGGACGACGGGTTTGCCAATCCGTCTGCACGTTTCGATTACCAAGTGTTCCCGGCGGGTTACAACACCGTGACCATCAGCAAGCTGGTGCTGTTACCGCCTGCGGAGATCAACCGTCTGCTTCGGGACCTGGGAGCCACGCAGGTACTGAGTACGCCTAACGTCATGCTGGGCTTCATCCGTTCCCTTGACGGGCACAACGAATGGCTCAATAACGCTCCTTACCAGCTTGCGCCTGCCATAAACTGTGGCGCGTACATCCGCCTGTTCATGCGCCAGACTGGCGAGGCGGTTCGCTGCGGTTCCATCATTCAAGGTGAGCCGGTGCAGAAGGTGGTGCCCCGCCCCGTGCCTCTCGTCCCCATCACTCCACCAGGGCGCTGATGGAAGTGGGTCTCGGCAAGCGCACCAGCGTCTCAGCACCGTGAGCAATCCCGTGAGCCAAGCCATTGCCGGCCGTCCGTTGAAGGGCAATAAGACCAGCACGCCATCACAGGAGTGGCCGACGTCGTGGCACCCGCAACCTGGATTGCTGGAGACTTCATGGCATGGTTCGTGGCGTACCGTGACGCTCTGAACTTTGCTTCCAGAAATGCCTTCGAATTCGATAAGTCCAGCAGTGCGCCAAAAATCTATAAAGCGGTGTACAGCATTTTGCGTGAACGGTTCAGACTGGGAGCACTACTGGCCTGCACTGCTGAGCGTCAGGTCGCTGCGGCGTACAGAATACAGTGGACTAAACTTAAGCAGAATCAGGAGGCGCAGAAGAAGGGTCATTCCAAGCGCCTGTACAAAGGTTTGGATACGGTTCCAAAGTTTGTGTCCAGTACTCTTGAATATCAGTACGGGCGCGACTACTCGTGGAAGAAAGATGGTCGAGTCAGCCTCGGGACACTTGATGGACGCACGGTGTTGAAGTTTGAGGGCTACCAGAAGCACCTAGACTTCGTCACCCAGGGTGCTGAAACCGGCAGTGTGCACCCGCGTGCAGTCCCAGCAGGCCGTAGACGTGTTCCTTGAGAGCGTCCTGGAAGCCGTCCGCACCGGCAAGAGTGTCGGTCTGGCTGGTCTGGGGACCCTGAGCATCCGTGAAACCGCCGCCCGCACTGGCGTGCGACCCGGCACCAGCGAGCGGATCCAGATTCCCGCCGGCAAGAAGGTGGCCTTCAAAGTTGCCACCACGCTGCAAGGCACCCTCTCAGCTACGTTCTGCTTTATTGAGTCGGAAGTGCTGCGTAATCTGCACAGTCAGCGCATACCGGGCTATCATGCTCAACATCAAAGGCGGCCTTCGGGTCGCCTTCTTCTTGCTGTCATGAACACCCCAATCATCCATGAAGCTATAGGGATATTCCGGAACAGCAAGGATCACTACCATTTAGAAGGAACTCTCCAGGTCCGCACTGAACTTGGTGTGCCTGCGGAGACCACCTGGAACGATCTCGTTCCGGGGAGATGAGGAGTGAAGTATGCCTGCAGGAAAAGTGAAATGGTTTAACGCAGAGAAAGGCTTCGGTTTCATTGAAACGCCCGGAGGTCCTGATGTCTTCGCGCACTTCAGCGCGATCTCGGGGAGCGGCTTCAAGAAGCTGAACGAGGGTGACGAAGTGGAGTTCGAGCTTGAGGAGGGCCAGCGGGGCAAGGGTCCGCAAGCCAAGAACATCGTCGTGACGAAGGCCGCGCCAGCCGCTGCGTACGGCGACCGTCCGCAACGCCGCGACGACCGCTGGTAAGCCCGAGCGTGAACAAGAGAGCCGGCATCGGCTCTCTTGTTGTCTGCTCTTGAACCGGAGGAACACCGGAATTGAATAGGGTCTGACGTTGCCGCAAAGTGGCTCGCTGTACGGCTCGGTGCTGCTCCTGGCCTGCTTCCACCCGGTGGGGCTATGATGGTGCGCCCAACCCCGCGCCCTAGCACAGCAGGCAGCCTGCGCTGGTCCTTCAGACGGACCAGTACAACCTGTTTCTTCTGAGGATCTGACTTCCGGATTATGTACGGTGGACCGTCAGGTGAGTAGTGAAGAGCTGAGGGGCAGCGGTCATGTGACCGCTGCCCCTCAGGACCGAGAAGTGGAGAGGAACGACCGGCGTTATCGCCTGCCGGCAGCCGCGATTGCAGCTCCGGGGTTGACCAGGCCGTTACCGAAGAAATTGTCGCGGCCGTTCGGGCCGAGGTCGGTGGCGGTGGCGCTCAGCAGATCGCGCAGTTCAGCGTTACTCAGGCCGGGTTTCGCGGCCCACACAACGGCTGCAGCGCCGGCAACGTGTGGGGTGGCCATGCTGGTGCCGTTGAAGTACTCGTAGTCCGACGCGTAGATGGAGACGCTTCCGGTCACGCTTCCTGCCTGAACTTTGGTGAGGGTCGCCAGGCCGTCGGCCTGCGTGATGCCCACCACCGGGATGCTCCGTGGCGATCCCAGGGTCACGCTGTTCAACGGGCCGGTCGTGTTGTTGTACACGATGACCGCGGCAGCGTGATTGGCCACGGCGTTGGCGACCTTATCGGCAAAGGGGCACGCCCCGCGGGAGATCAGGGCGATCGCTCCATTCAGCGCGGCATTGACGGCGTTCGGTTCGCAGAACCGGTTGCCCTCGCCACCAGCGGCCACGATAGGCAGGTTTGACACGGTCTTCGCCGCAGCAAATTCGAAGGGGTTGACGCTCTGGTACGTGGCGACGCCCGCGGCACTTGCGCTGGCCGCGAGGCCAGTGCCGACTGGAACGCTCGACAGGACGGCCACATCAGGCGCCACAAGTTCCTGTTTGCTGTTGTGGTTGCTGAAGTCCGCCAGGTTCCCCAGGTGGTTTACCGCGCCCACTTTGATCACGCTGGGGTAGTCCGAAGGGTAGTGCGGAAGCTTCACGCCGTCATTGCCTGCTGCAGCCACGACCAGTGCGCCGGCATCATAGGCGGCCTGGAAGGCACGCTTCTCGGTTTTGCTGCCCTCATCCGCTCCGAGAGACAGGTTGACCACCATGCGTTGTTCCTTTCCGCCCTGGGTGACCAGCTGGCTGACGCACCAGTTGACGCCTTCAACCACGCCTTCGGAAGTGCCGCTGCCGTCATCCCCGAGAACCCGGGCGACGTAGAGGTTCACACCGGGAGCCACGCCGCCGACGCCGTTGGAGTCCATTCCGGAGGGACCCACGTTCGAGCCCGCGCCGAACTGCGCGAAAATCGTTCCTGCCACGTGCGTTCCGTGCTGGTTGACGTCATTCAGGGCCGTAGCTGAATCCTTGCCGTCACCCATGAAGTTCTTGAAGCCCTTCAGCTTTCCGGCGAATTCAGGGTGATTGCCGTCGATGCCGGTGTCACCGACGCAGACTGCGGTGCCTGCTCCTGTGTGCTGCTGCGTCCGGAGGCTGGGGACCGCGAGGGCGATATCCCCGTACGTGAATTCGCCGCTCGGCTGCCAGTTGACATTGAGGCCTCCCAGCTGCCCTCCCGGTTTGCCGAGTGTGTTGCTGTCGGAGGTGATGTAGTTGTCCGCGCGGCGCGTGACAGTCAGCTCAACGTACTCCACGCTTGGATCTGCTGCCAGCTTGTTGGCCTGCGCCGCTGTCAGCGTCGCAGACGCCGCTTCGATGCGGGTGAAGGAGCGCCTCAGTTGCCCACCCACCTTGCGGATCGCTTCGGTATTGGTTCCCTGACCAGCCTTGAACCCAACCAGGTAGGTTCGCGCCGTGGTGGCTGCCTGGCTGCTGACAGTGGGGGTGACACTGCTGGTGGGGACGTTCGACTGTTGTGCGCAGGCGGCTAGGGCCAGGGCGAGACCCACAAACTTGACACTACGGGATACGTGCATAAGGCTCCTATAACCAGGCCCGTCTGAGTAGAGCCCCTGGTCAGAATGAGGTGTGATGGTGATTGCGGCATCCTCTCCCAGTGACTGCTCATCATTTGTTAAAAACCATACGTTTCCGTGAGGGTGTCGTGAAGGTGACTCGATTCTGAGTGCACTCCCCTGATCTGAACCCTCCTGAGGTGAGCAAGCGGGTGGACACGTTCCTCTGTGGGCCGGGAAGGAACACCCCGCTGGCAGACGGACTGCGGCAGCAACTCAGAATCTGGCTGGGGCCGGTGACCGGTCCCCTGAGGGCACTGCTCCTTGATTCTCCCCGGTGGGGGGTATGGTGGTGCGCCCACCCAGCGCTCCAGCACAGTGAACGCATGACCCGAGAGACCTGCCTACCCGCCCAGGACACCGCATGCTGATCAGCGGCCTCCTCCAGGAACGCACGGCCCTCGGCGGTGTCAGCCGTGACTTCCAGAGCCGCACACTCGCCTGGATCAGCACCCTCCCGGAACCTGCCCATCCGGCCGTTCGCGGTACCGTGCGCCCGTGGCCCGCTCGGCCCTGGGTCATTGGGGTTGTCGGCCGGCCGGGACGCTTCTGGGGTTACAGGTCAGGTGCTCCCCGCTCCTGCGGCAGACTCAGGCGGGTCTTGTCGACCGCCTCTGTCACCGTGCGTGTGGCTGGCTCCTCCTTATTCAGTTTGCGGATCTCCCGGGCGGTTTCCTTGGAAGATTCAGGCGTCCATAGACCATGTTTGGTCATGGTTGCTTTCTCCTCAGGTTTCCCAGCTCGGCTTGATTTCGTTTTCTTCGGAGTGCGCGCTTTGGTCATCTTCCCCTCCTCCGCCATTTCACCGGTTGCTTCCCTGAACTAAGCAGGGCAACGCCCGCTTTTTCCCGGGAAACTCTTCACTGTTGTGGGCTTTGGGCAGAGAGGTGAAGGGCGTGGGTCTGGCAGGCGCAGTCCTGGAGCAAGGCTTCTTAAGACGGGGCGATCTCCAGGGCGTGTGAACGCAGGTGTTTTTACGGGTTTCGCGAGCCTTGCTCGCCGCAGGGCCCTTTGTCTTCAGGTTCTGCGTACCGTGACCATGCGGCGGTGGGCGCCATGCTCACATAGCAACCCTGGGTCTGCTGCTTTTCCAGGGTTTCAGGCCGCATGGGGTAACCGACCAGCCTGAGCGCCAGCATTCCTGAGATAAGATCTCAGCTTTACGTTGACGGCTACAGTCTGCCCCTGATCACGAAGACATCGGGAGACGTGCGCACGCTTCGGCGATAGCGGTGACATGGCGGAGATCCGTGCCGCAACAACCACCAAGAACCGTGATCTGCGGATGTTCGTGAAGAAGCTTGCGGTAGAGTTGCCCGAGTTCAAGCGGATCGCCAGCATCAAGCTCAGTCATGGCATCCAACTCCTTGTGGCTGCAGCGCGAAGCATTCGCTCGCACACCACGAATACGCCTTGTCCAAGCAGCGGGCTCATCCAGGACTGCCGCAAAGTGGTCGGGATGGGCGCAGTTCACCATGAAGTAGGCCGCATAGTCATTGGTCGCCTCATCCACAGCCGTGACAGCATCCATGAGGGAGTCACCCGTCGGCAACCGCCCATCCGTCTCCACCGTAAACGAGACCGACACTGGCAGGCCGACCTCCGCAGCCGCCAAGGTTATACCAGTCGCCTCGTTGATGTTGGTCATGGTGAGTGCAGACAGCATGTCAACGCCAGCCGAGGCAAGCACACGGACCTGGTGACCGTGGTAATTGGCCGCCTCTGCCACGTTCATGATCTGGCCGGGATCGTAGCCATCACCGCGGGGGCCGACGCAGCCGCTGACCACAATCTCAAGTGGGTCGGTGGCAGACTTGGATCGCAAGCGGTGCAGGAGTTCGACCGCAGCGACATTAAGCTGGTCGAGTCCACATTGGTGGAGCCCAAGCGGTGCAGCCCAGTCAGGGCTTGCACGCCAGGTGGCGCTCTCGAGGATGAACCCCGCGCTGTGCCTGTGCGCGAGTTCCAGATAGGGGCGGTAATACGTCTCGAGTGCTTCGCGTCCCTCTAAGGTTGCGAGCAGGACAACTGAGGAGAACAAGGGAAGATCAATGCCGCGGTTAAAGAGAAGATCGGTCTCCAGGCCGCCGTCGGTGAGAACACGGCGCGTGAGCTGCGGGAGTGGTCCTTTCATCTTGTCCTCCTTCAGTAAGGCAGGTACAGGGCAGTGCGGTGCACGAAGGTAACAATTCAGGGTAGTTCGTTGCCCGTACATATCCAGTGCTGCTCGTCAGGACGGCTGGATGCGCAACTGAAACTCCTTCAACTGCATCTCTCGTTGCAGCGTTTTACCTTCTGGCCTCCTGTACCAGCGTTCTTTTGTTTTTGCAGATGCCCTTCGCAGGCAATCTCAGCGCTGGCCTGATGGCGGGTGCGCCGGGCCGCCAGCTCTTCAGCGCTGCGGAACCGCTCCATCATGAAGGTGTCTGGGGCACTGGTGAGCGTGATGTTGCCAGATGAATCGGTGGAAGAGTGGAGTACAGCTTCTGTGCCGCGTGAGGTGCTGCCTGGCGACCGGGTGGCGGTGCTGGTGGAGGGCGGAACACTGGTGGGCACGTGGTTACTTCCGCGCCTGGCGGGTCTGCGAGCCTGCCGCCCAGTCATGTGCGGCCTGGTGACCGCTCTCAATCGACCGTCGAGCTTTGTCGTGGCGTCATCAGGCCGACGCCCTTCCTGATCTCACGTCCATGACCACGGGACGCTCACCGGGCGGTCCGTGCGTATGCTGGGTCCCGCGTCACCCTACTCGAGGTCCCCTATGTTCTCCCTGCTCCGCGACCGCCGCATCCTGATCCTGTGGATCGGTGAAAGCATCAACGCTTTCGGCAACGGCCTCACCTTCATCGCCCTCGCCTGGTTCCTTTACCGCCTCTACCCGAACTCACCTGCCCTGTCGGGCACCGTCATCGGTGCCTGGACCGCGGCGATGCTGCTCGGGACCGTCAGCCTCGCCGGTTACACCGACGTGTGGGACCGCCGCCGCATTCTGCAGGTGGCCAACGGCCTGAGCGCCATCTGGATCAGCCTGATTCCGCTGCTGCACGGCCTGGACCTGCTCTCGTTCCCAGCCCTGGTCGTCATCGCGGCGCTGACCGGCTTCACTGGCAGCGTGATCTTCCCGGCGCAGCAGGCCTCGCTGCCCACCTTCGTGTCCGCAGACCGGTTGCAGGGCATCCAGGCCCTGTTCAACCTGACCTGGACCACCAGCGGCCTGCTCGCGCCCATCAGCGCCGGCTTCCTGGTGGCGAGCATCGGCGCACCCGGGGTGATGTGGGTGAACGCGGCGAGCTTCGTCGTGGCCCTGATCGCCTACTCGATTGTCCGCTTTCCCACAGTGACCCGCGCTCAGGACAGCGGGCAGGGTCTGGCTGCCTGGTGGGCCAGGACCCGGTACGGCTTCGCGTTCGTCCTCGCGCGGCCCCCGCTCTGGGCGACGCTGCTGGGACTGGCCAGCGTGAACTTCGCCATGGAGCCCTACGTCGCCATTTTCCTGCCCCGCATCGCTGACCGCCTGATGGTGGGGGTGGAGCTGCCCGCGGCGCTTTCCTGGGTGCGCGCCGACAGCCGGGGTGCGCTGGGGGTGGGCCTGCTGGGCTCGGTCCTCGCCCTTGCAGAGCTTGGCATGGTGATCTGGATGGGGCGCCGCACCAGCCGCCACCCCCTGAACTGGATCGCGCTGGGCTGCGTCGGTCCCGCGCTGTGTATCGTCGGTGTGGCGTACGCCCCCTCGCTGGGGATGGCGCTGGTTCTCGCGCTGCTGATGGGCCTGTGCTTCGGACCGCTGAACGTGATGGTGGGGACGATGTTTGCCCGCCTCACGCCGGAGGAGGTGCGCGGGCGGGTGTACAGCGCCCGCATCCTGGTGGGCCAGGGGCTCCGTCCGGTGGGGGTGAGCCTGGCGGCAGTGCTGATGGGCGCGGTGGGCCTCGCGCCGGCGGTGGCGGTGCTGGGTGTGTTCGCCGCCCTCCTCACCCTCGTGGGCTACCTGCGGGCGCGTGGTGCAGGGGACGATGCACAGGGAGCCGCCGCCGCCGACTGATCTGCAGGACGCTGAGTGGAGAGGCAAGACGTGGCCTGCAGTCACGTCCGTTCTGCACTGGAGGCACCGGGTACAGTGACCATCGGTTCATTGATTACTGCGGTGTTGCGCGGATTTTGGCGTTCTCCTGAACGTGGAGGGAACACTCGTATTTCATGCCGCACTCTCGGCGCCTGGCTTATCTCCTCTCTACTCTGTCGTGAAGGAGCACAACCATGAAGATCCAACGCGTAGGAACCCAACCCTCGACCACAGGCCCAGCCGACTGGTTTACCGGGGCGGTCCGCATCGATGGGCTGTTTCCGGCCCATGAGCCCGCCCGCGCGGCGGGCAACGCCGTCACCTTTGAGCCTGGCGCCCGCACGGCCTGGCATACCCATCCTCTCGGTCAGACGCTGATTGTCACGGCTGGCGTGGGACGCGTGCAGCGTGAGGGCGGCCCCGTCGAGGAGATCCGCCCGGGGGATGTCGTCTGGTGTGAGCCTGGCGAGAAGCACTGGCACGGGGCTGCACCCACCACCGCCATGACGCACATTGCTCTCCAGGAGGCGCTGGACGGTAAATCCGTCGAGTGGCTGGAGCACGTCACCGATGAGCAGTACCAGGCTGGTGAAGCAGGATGACTGGTGCAAGCACTGCATCGACATCGACCCTCCTATGCGCCAGATCATTCGGCGTTTTCTGACTCGTTCCACTCGCGTGCTCCACCTGTGACGCGTCAAGGGGAAGGACATGTCACCGCACCCCAGGAGAAATGTGTCCTGGTCATACGTCTCCTGGGTGGTGCGCCTTTCACGGTGAGGGTGCGCTTGTGAAGTACGCGAGCAGGGGAGACATCTGGAGACCCTTGGCGAACGCATGAATTCGGAAGAGGCATGGCTCACCTGGTCGGGCGCTGACGCTGATGTGCTGCCAGAGGAGAGGCCATCTTTGTGAGTAAATGCGAGAATGTACATGCGGTGCCTGCGTCCCACCCTACTCCTTTCCCCCTTCTCGCTCCACCCTCCGCTTTCTTTCCCCGTCCTGACGCTTCCCGACTCCAGCGCGTGTGCTCACGCACGAGCCAGAGCTCATGAATCCCCACCTGAAATCAGTCAGTCGTGAGCGAGATTCCTGAACCACCGTGAAGCAGTACCAGTCCAGGAAGCGTTCCGAGGCCTTGCTGAAGTGGTTGTCCCAGCCCCAGCTCCCAGCCTGAGCGCACGTGCATTCCCGCATCCTCGCGGAATTGACCGATCTAAGACCAATCGACCGTTCACGCGGATGGAGCACAGACCGTCCCGGGGGCTACGCCTTTTCACGGCCAACCTCTTTCGTCCTGCCGGGAGGTCGTCAGCTCGGCCGTACGCCCGACGAGTGGTGCAAATGGTTGCCCTGACGCGCCGAGGTTTGAAATTGATCGCCTGCGAGCCTCTGTGAACTGCCAGCCGTTATGCTGCGATGCTGGCTGATGTGAGGGTGTCATGATGCCTTATGCCGCCCATGAACGTCAGCCAGGCCAAGCGCCATGTAGAAGAAGCTCTCAACCACACTGATCTGCCCGCACACGCTGAACTTCACGTGCAGACGAGCCAGAATCCCGGCCGCCTGGTGCTGACCATGATCGTCAGGAACCCTGGGGTCACGACAGGAGGGAATTTTATCGTTTCGGAAGAGGCTATTCAGGACTACGGAGCGCAGGCAGTAGAAGATGCATTTCAGCGCGTGCTGACGGCCATCACCAACGGGAATCTCCTGGTACTGGTCGGTGACCCTGCCGACCTGGCCGTCCTGACCTCGCACGGATGGAGTGACGGTCACCCTGCACCCTACGCCGCACACTGAAACAAAAGCAGCAACACCAGAACGCCCCGCCGTGCTGACCGAGCGTGTTCTTGTGCTCAGGTTGTCGTCACGGAAGAGAGCAGATTGATGTCTCAGGCTGTGCCAGTTCGCAGGAGCCCTGGGTATCGTTCGTACGTTTTTGAGCGTTAGCACCTGCTTACCTGCTTATAGCGGCTGGATGATGTTTTTCGGCGCTTCTGCATGGGCAGATGCAACTGGTTCGGCTGGTGCTGTGGGGGAGAACAGCTGTGGATAGAGCCTCATGGGGGTTGTCCGACCTGCCTTCTTGCGTAGATGCAGGAACGAGACGAGTCGTGCGATACCGCTAGTTTTTGGGGGAAGCCACCTGTTCCCCTCAAGTCATGAGGCAGTCTGAGACGCAGGAGGCGGAGAAGCAGGAACGAATACAGGCGGCTGCACAACGTGTTGTCTCTGGTGAACTCTCGTGTACTCGGGCAGCAGACCTTGTCGGGATTTGGACCTGGCAGGTGTGGGATGTGGTTGACCGTATGATTCACGACTACGATGGCGCGGACTCTGAGGCCTTTCCTGGAGAAGAGAGTCAAGAAGCCGATAAATCGCGTCGGGATGGTTGACAGCATTCTGGTGTTCTCTTACCTCGCTCCCTTCCTGGTTCACTGTGCTCACGCTTGAGCATGCTGAACTCCCCAGCCTCGTTTGGCGTGGTGCAGTCTGCAGACCTCTCAGGCATAGGCATGTGCCTGTGCTGCCTGGAAGCCCGTGATCTGATCCGGATGGAATGTGCGTGAGCTGTAGTTGGTCATTCGCTTTAACGCCTCTGAACAAAAAAACCCCACCCGCCAGCCGCAAAGGCCAGGAGGTGGGGCTTCCCGCAGGGCGCCCCTCTCGGAACGTCTGGTCAAAGGTTATGAGACACCCGGGTCATCCGGTAGTCGCTGATAGTTCAGTCCAGTCTTCGACGATCCTTCAGTTCGGTGGACGACACTTCATCAAAACTGGGAGACAGTTCATTCGCAATTCTCCGCTGGAGGCTGGTGCGTCATCCTGATCTGACTGTTGCGTGGCTGATGGCGTCCCGGCCGCAGTGCCGGGACGCGCGCATTCGCATCAGGCTGTAGCCAAGGGCGGTCCCAATCTCTGCGAGAAGGACAGGGCGGCATCCAGCACGTTTTTGAGGGCACTCATTTCCCGGGGTGCGTCGAGGTAGGCCGCATACAGGCCATCGACTTCAGGCAGCAGGTCTCCCCGGTGGGCTTCCAAGGCGAAGACTCTGGCTTCTGCTACAGCACGTAGCGCCGCCTGGCGCATCGCTTCAAGGTCGCTCATCTCAACAGGAAATCGAGAGCGCCTGATAACCCTCTGACCAAAGAAAGAAGACTACGAGTCAAGCGCCGTGTTCAGCGCACACAACGGCACAGAGAGGTGCTGGTCCACCTCCAGGTGATCAATCAACACGCATTCTCAAATCATCCTGGAGACCTGCAGCCTGATCTGGATGGTACGTGTGCGCGACGGTCTCTTCAAGCTGCTCGAGCGGGATGCTTGAGCGTGGAATGACGGAACTGCGGGGAAATGGCACGAGTGCCTCCAGGCGGTGTTCCTCGCTTGCCGGAGTTCTAGGGCTACCGGGATAACCGCATCACGGTGTACTCCCCCAGATCAAGGGGCTTGTCCCAGCGCACAGGCCACGCGTAGTACCACCTCCCAGCGATGCTGACTCCCAGAGGCTTGCGGTAAGGGGGACGGAGCGTGACCTCCGTAATGTCCAGCAACCAGCGCGTTTCCATGGCGACGAGTCCCTGGACCGTCACGTCGCGTCCTTGCTCGAGGGTGGCCTGCTGGAATTCTTCCGGGGTCAGGATGGAGAAGTCGAATGGTGTGGTTATTCTCATGTCGTGCAGGACTGCGGTGTGTCCGTCATAGGACGCTGCGCTCTAGCAGGGGATGTCGATAATGCCTACGCGCGGGAACGTTTTCGAGGTTATGGGGTACACCGTGCGTGTCATGGGGTTGAGGGTACGCCAGGGAAGCGTGAGCACTTGCTCACGCTGGGTCCGGAGCGGGGTGTGTGGGACAGGCCAGGGGCGCAGAATGCGACGAAGTAGACGGGCGCTAGTATATTCCCTCGTGTACCGAAGGCAGCGAAAGACTCGATATTCAGTATCTGATGAGCGTCCTGTCCAAAGTCAACCCCGAGTAGAGTGAGTCGGAAGACGCCGAATGGTATTTGCTGAGATGTAGGCGCACACTGAAAGTGGAGGCGCTGTATGCGTCGCGGTCCGACATCCGCCGTCGTGGCGCTCACCGAACATGAACGTACCCTGCTCACTGACCTCGTTCGCAGGCGTAAGACCCCACGAGCGTTGCTGATACTGAGCCTGACGCCGCCGAAGGTCAATGCCAAACGGGTCGATCCTCGCTGGAAACCTGAATATGGCGCTGCCAGGAAGTGCATCGAATCTGCATTTTCCGTGCTGGTGGGCGCTGGACTGCGCTGGGGACAGGTCAAGACGTATCTCAGCCTACGATTGAAGGTGGCCCTGAACGTCCTGGCGCACAACCTGAAGTACATCGACCTTTCCCCCTAACGGAGTCCTGCCTGTCTGGCACAAGCGAAAGACACTATTCAAGCATCAAAATCAGTCGGGAAGCACCCTTCCGTTCGATATACCGCTGGTTGGTGAAAGCAAGAGCAGGCCAGAAAGGCGTTTGCAACATCAGGCAGACTTGCGGCGAAGATCGAAAAGCCAGGCACATGGATACACAGCAGCTCATCCGAGCCTAGAACGACGCTGGACATCCCATCCGCCTCATCGAGGTACGTCAGACAGTCGATCCAGGCATCCATGTTGCGGCCGTAGAAATCAGGGAAGCCAAAGGCTTGCATGGAGACGTCATGGAACGTTTCCCAGTCCCGAATACGCGAAGTGTCCAACGTCCCTTTAGCCATGACACCATTTTGGCCCGACATTCGTGTAGGTGCCGCACAATCTCACGCTGGGGTCAACCCCTATTCGCGGTGAATAAGGTTCGCTACCGACTGACACTCCGACAGCCAGATGTTCGCGACAGCGTCCAAAAAACTGTTTGTAGTCTTCTGACTCGCTCCACTAGGTTTATCAGATCGGGAAGCCAGCGCGCCGCAGGCCACCAAAAGCCGTTGAAAACGGTTGTTCAACCGGCGCTTCTGAAGCCCAGCTGAACATTTCAACCGAACTGACGCGTATACCCTCCGAAACAACATCTATCAGCACTTCCGGCACCCACACCAGCAGCTGCGCCACGCCTCCCTCAACGTCAGCAGCCTTCTCAAACCACCCTGCCGGATCGCCAGTAAATGCATCAAGGGCTGGCGCATAGTGGACCCAGCTGTCCCACGGTGGCATATCCGAATCAACGTCGAAAAACCCAGCACTCGCGAGCCCACAAGCGCCCTCATTGAGCGTGTTGCTGGGATCGTCGCACAACAAAAACCTGCCCTATGGCAAGTTCCTCAGTGTGTCATCTGGCTTCCAGCCACGTTCGCGTAGAAGTTGACTGCGACGTATCGCCATCCCTTCAACAGTTCGACGCCGGTGAGCTACCGTTGCAGCACTTCTGAAGTTCCTCAACGCCCTCTCCATGTTCGGCCAGAGTGCCGATGCGTTCCACTCCGCCCACGGAACCAAGCCACCCGTCTCTGCCAGATAGACCTTGTACGTGCGTGGTATGGTTTCGCCTCTCAGCTCACTTGGAACGCGAACGACCGGAGGCTCGTCAGGCAAGGGCTGCCAGGGATCGCTGAGAAACTCAAGCTCATCCGCCAATGGCGGATCGCCGTACCAGAAAGCAATATCCCGACCAGGACGGAGCTCAGTACTGCGTAGGCACGAGGCAACGTCATTCGTCTGAACGCGCGGTGCGCACCAGGCCATAGTTTCGAGTGCCCGCCTGACGAGATCCATCCGTCAAGCTTACTTTGAAGTCGTGCTGTTCAGACCGCCCGTCAACCGATATTGACTGCTACGGTCAGCGAACCACAAGATGAGCAAGAAACAGCACACAGAGCAGGCCTTCAAGGACTATTCCGCCATAATTTTTGGAATCGAAACTTCGGTCAATGACGACAGAGACGACCCGTGCAAGGGCTGCGCCACCCCAAGCAAGGCCTACCATGAGCCAGGCTTGGGGCGAAGCGATGATCAAACTGGCAAGGCCAAGAACAAAGAATAAGCCACCATACGTGGCTCGCACTTCAGAGACGCCGCGCAGACCATTCGGCAGGATGCCTACAAACGCGGCGGCAGTGTGAGGCCGCACCAAACCAAACAGACCTAGCCCGACGGTAATAAGGCCTGCAATAGCGGCAAGCAAAGCAGCCAAGGTCATGGCACACAGGGCGGGTGAGTGGTAGAGATGGTGAGCAGCATAGCCGTCCTTTCGTGCGCTTCAGGCTACCAGCCTTTGGAGCGCGTTTTATCGGCAGTCTGGCGTAACGGGAACGCGGTTGCGCCCAGGATCCGTGCAGCGTCGCGAGTGTTGCATGGTCATTCTGGAGTGCCCGGTCAGTTGAAGTTCAGGATGTAGCTGGTACTCCGCCCCGCCGCTGCCGGATCCACCTTCAAGATGCCCTTACTCACCAGATCGCTCAGGTCTCGCACGGCGGTCGGTTGGGAACAGCCTGCCAGCGCCGCGTATTTACTAGACCGCAGCTTGCTGTTCAGGCCTTCGAGCATCTTGCCCAGCACCTTGATCTGACGCCCATTGAGTAGGACGTCCCGGTAGAGATCCCAGAAGGCCTGCCGGCTGCGCACCTTGTCCAGGACGCCTTCAGCCGACTGGAGCGCGGCGAACACCTGGTCGAGGAACCAGACGATCCAGCCCGTGATGTCCACCCCGCCCCGCTGCGTGTTCTCCAGCGCGTCGTAATACGCCCGCCGCTCCCGCTCGATCTGGGCCGACATGGAATAGAAGCGCTGGCTGGTTCCGTCCGCCCGCGCCAGGGCAAGGTCGGTGATGGCCCGCGCGATACGGCCGTTTCCATCGTCGAACGGGTGGATCGTCACGAACCACAGGTGGGCCACAGCAGCCCTGACGACCGGGTCAAGCTGAGCGGTGTCGAACCAGGTCAGGAACCGGTCCATCTCGTGGGGAACACGCTCTGCTGCGGGGGCCTCGAAATGGACGCGCTGCCGGTCGAGGGGGCCACTCAGAACCATCATCGGACCCTCGCGGTCGTCGCGCCACCCTCCAACGATGATCCTCCTGAGGTTGCTGCGGCCAGTGGGAAACAGCGCACTGTGCCAGCCAAAGAGCCGTTCGGCGTCCAGGGGCGCACCGAATCGCCCCGTGGCATCCAGCAGCATCTCGACGACCCCCTCGACGTGACGGGCAGCCGGGGGAAGGCCGGCCACGTCCATCCCAAGCCGCTGGGCGATGGAGGAACGCACCTGTGCGGCGTCGAGGTGTTCTCCTTCGATCTCACTGGATTTGGTGACGTCCTGGACGAGGACGGAGAGGACCGTTTCCTGCCGGATGTCGAACCCCAGGCTCGCCATGGCCGTGATCAAGGCTCCGCGCCGGAAGTGAATGTCCGCGAGCCGGACGTCAAAGGCCGAGGAGTCCCAGCGGAAGTGCGGCCATTCGGAGTTCTGATGGGCATACACGGGCAGCCTCGTACTCATGAGTCGATTATAACCGCTATTCAAATCAAACTTGATTTGAATAGGTCTGATTTTTCGAATCATGCAACGAAAAGTCAGACAGCGAGAGACGTAGCGGCGCACCGATCGCTCGGAGAGAAATGTGCACCCGCTCGGCAGACCGCAAAGGCACCAAGGCCGGCATCCGGTACATCCGGCCGCAAGAATCGAAGGCATAAGAAAGCTCAGCCTCATCGAACTGCGTTAAGGCGTACCGAAACGTTTCCTTCAGCCGGCGTTGTTGCCGGAAAGGCAGAGCGTTAAAGGAGGGGGTGACACTTTCGTTGATGAAACGCTCAAATCCCTGGATGTTGTTCAGATTGACGCGGAGCCACTTATCCTCTTCGGCGTCGGCATTGCCCCAGAGGTTGGGGAGCCGGTTACGGTTCACAAGAATGGGTCGCTGCGCCACCACGACAGCTTAAGCTTGAACACGCCCGTCCTGGGAACAGATTGAAGTCATGCGCGACCGCAACACGCAACAGTCCCCATGAGCACACGCCCTAGCTGATCGCTAACAACGGCCGCGCGTACCTCTACCGCCCTGACGACGCCCCACACCCTGCTCCCCACCTCCCGGTCACGCTGCTCCCCCGCCAGCACGTCCAATTCTTCGTCCCCGCCCTTACCGTCACGGCCAGCATGCGGCGCACGGGCGCGACGCCTTCCACGTACCTCGCGCGCTTCTCTGCCCAGGGCCAGCGTTTTGATTCACTCGCCATCCCCGCCCTCGAGGTCGCCGCGCCGATGACTCGACCCGGAAGGCGCGGGTAAATGAGCACGTCATAACCCCGCCCGCAACGACCTGGAATGTACGGTGGCTTTCGTGGATACAACGGATTCGTCGCCTGAATAATGGGTGCTGGACGGCCACACCTCGGGGTACGCTGCCCTCCATGAGTAGGGCTTCACTCGCACACCAGAGGACCACATGTCGCTCCCGATTTACCTAACAGTAAAGGGCACACTAAATAGGGTGGGATTGGGGCTCTGCGCTTCGGTGGAGTACCGCAACTCGTATTCCCCAGGTTCACTGGGAAGCGTGAGCTGCCCCGGGTTGCCGGCTGAGGTGTAGAAGTAATTCAGATAGGCGCCCACAGGTGCGCCCTTGCGGACGATGGTGACGTAGTCCCCACCATTGTTTGGTCCGGTCCAGCGCACCTGAATTGTGGATCCTGCCTTCGCCTCCCGCGGCGCGACCAGACCATAGGTGGCAGCAGACAGCCGGACCGGCACGCTGTGGAGCGTTGGGTTGGGGCTCTGCGCTTCGGTGGAGTACCGGACCTCGTAATCGCCCGGTGCCAACGGCGTGATTAAGCGTCCTGGATTGCCGTTCCTGGTGTAGAAGTAGTTGAGGTAGCTGCCGACTGGCGCGCCTTTGGGGACGATGGTCACGTAATCTCCGGGGTTGTTTGGCCCGGTCCACCGCACCTCGATCTGGCTGCCCGCCACCGCCGTGGTAGGTGCCTGCAGGCCATAGGACGCGGCCGACAGGGTTATAGGCACGCTGGCCAGCATGCGCCCGCTGATGTCGTTGTTGTACCGGATTTCGTAGTCGCCCGGCGTCAACGGCGTGATTAAGCGTCCTGGATTGCCGTTCCTGGTGTAGAAGTAGTTGAGGTAGGTGCCGACTGGCGCGCCTTTGGGGACGATGGTCACGTAATCTCCGGGGTTGTTCGGCCCGGTCCACCGCACCTCAATCTGGCTGCCCGCCGCTGCACTGCCAGGTCCCGCGAGCGACACGGAAGCCCGGCGTGCAGTGAACGGCGCACTCCGACCCACAACCCGGGTACTGCCGTCCGAATTGACCAGCATGTATCTCGCCTCAAACACGGTCTCTTCATCCTGAACGGCCAGGTCTACTTGTCCTGCGGCACCCGACACCTTTGACCAGTCCAGATAGGCGGTGTCGGGATCTTCACGCCGCGCCAGCGTCACCCAGTTGTTCGTGCCGCCCGGTGCGCCGCTGTACGTTACCGTGACCCGGCCACCCGCGACGGGTTGGGCGGGAGCAACTTGCAACTGCACGGCCTGCACGGCAGCGATATTGAAAGAAAACCGGTTAGGTCCATCCGTGGTGACCGTCAATCCAGCATACGTCTGTGTTCCATTGGTGGCCTCCACCTGGACGGAGTAGGTACCTGGCGTGAGCTCCGCACGGTACTCGCCGCCCACGGTCTGAAGCGATTCGGCCGCCGCGCCTCCTACAGTGCGGGTCATGCGGACCACCGGTCCGCTTGTCACTGGCTGTCCGCCCGAGGTTAGCGTGACGACCACTGGGACTTTCACCTGGGCGGGCGGCGCTACTGCCTGAACCGCCTGCCCGAGCGCCGAGGCGAGTTCGCCGGCGCTCCGGGTGTTGACGAAGGTGCCCACTCCCGCAAAGGAAGCCTGGGCGCGGGCGTCCAGATCAATGCCAATAACGCGCACATCAACTTCCAGCCCGCGGGACCGGAAGGCCTCCAACGCTCCTTTCACGTCGCCCTGACAGGACTCCTGCCCGTCTGTGACCAGCACAACGATCCGGCGGCCTGCTGTGGTCGGAAAGTCCTGAGCGGCCTGTTGCAGGCTGTAGACGATCGGCGTTGCTCCTTTGGGTCGCGCGCCTCGGACGGCGGCAAGCAATGCTGACCGGTCAAGCCCGCGCATGGGTAGGACCAGCTTGCTGTCCTGGCAGGCACCGGGGTCCGCTGCATTTATGGCCGCGCCGTAGAGCCGCAGGCCCACGTTGAGGTTCGGATCGTTCGGCAGACGTCCAATAAAGTCTGTCATGACGGCCTGTGCGGTGGCCATCCGCGTGTCGCCCCCAGGAAGGCGGGAAAACATGCTTCCCGAAGAATCCAGAATCAACTGGATCATGGTGGGACCGCTCTGGGCCTGACCTGCTCCGGATGCAGAGAGGAACAGGGCGAGACTTAGACGCGTCAGGAAGTGATGACGGGCGAAGCGGCGCAATGACCACATGGCGGTCCTCCTGTGGCAGCGTTGAGCGTACCCTCCAGGTCTCAGCCGAGGGCTGGGCGCTGCATGACCCCAGCTTAGTGGTGGGGACGGCCGTGGCGAAGGGTATGACCGGACCCGCCCCTGAGCAACCGGCGAGCAATCACACTCCCATTCCATCTTTTACCTTCCTTCCATTCCATCTTCTGCCTCCACCCGGCTCGCAATCAACCACGCTACTTCTCAGCTGCAGCTAGCGTGTTGGGCGGTTTTTTCCGCTTGATCTCACCTCGGCAGGCACGCGAACTGTGTCCTGCACGGCCTTCGATCGTGCGGGCAATCCGGCGACTGCGACAACGTCCTTTACCGTGAATGCCACACCGACATTCGCGTTTACCGGCTTCTATAGCCCGGTGGATAACTTTCCGGCCGTCAATGTCGTAAAGGGTGGCGCCGCGGTTCCCCTGAAGTTCAGTCCGGGCGGCGACCAGGGGATGGCGATATTCGCCGCTGGACACCCGAAGGTCAGTGCCGTCGGCTGCGCCAGCTGGGGAGCTGGGAATCTTGTAGAGGAAACCGTGGCCGCCAGCGTGAGCGGACTGAAGTACGACGCAGCGAGTGGGATGTATACCTATGTGTGGAAGACCAGCCGCGTTTCGGCAAAGACGTGCCCGAGTCTGACCTTACGTTTTGTGGACGGAATGGAGAAGGCAGCGCTCTTCGAAGCGGGAGCGGACGAATGTCAGGGATTCGGCTGACATCATCACCAGTGGCTCGGATCCGCTTGACCGGCGCGCCTCCGAGCCACTGGTGATGATTGAGGGCCCCGGACCGAACAGACCTCAGGGAAGCGGCACCGCTTGTATCCGGTTGCAACGCTGTGGAAGCCAGCCGCGCGCGTCAGACCCTCGGCATCCGCCACTTGCTTCATCAAGGTACTCACGTGTTCCGGCGCGGCGTATGCGCCCGTACAGTTATATCGGCGCGTTCCCGGCCCCCCGGACAATGCAGCGAAAACCCAGGTGTGATGTGGACGAATCCACTTCCTGTCCCTGCCGAGAAGCAGGCCGGTACCGGAAGCAGTAGTTCGGTGCGCACAGGTGTGACCCCCCTTTAATCACTCGCCGCTCACGCGTCCCGCCCGTGCCCGCGCGTGTATTCAGCGGGGTACAGCACGACTTCACGTGGCGAATCACATGCTGGGGCTGAAACGGGTCAAGGGTCCATTCCCATACGTTGCCGGTCATGTCGTGCAGGCCATACCCATTTGCCGGGTACGTACCCACCGGCGAGGTTCGTGGGAAACCGTGCGGGTCCAGGTTCTCCCAGGGGAAGCGGCCATGCCAGGTGTTCGCCATCACGCGGCCCTGGGGGCGCTCCTCGTCGCCCCAGGCGAACGTTGCGCCATGCAGACCGCCGCGCGCGGCGTACTCCCATTCCGCTTCGCCGGGCAGCATTTTGCCAGCCCACGCGGCGTACGCGAGAGCATCCTCGAAAGCGACATGCACGGCCGGGTGTGAGTCCTGCCCAGTCAGCGTGCTGTGTGGGCCTTCCGGCTGGTGCCAGCAGGCACCGGGCACGTATGCCCACCATCCGGCATGGTCATACAGCGGCACAGGCCCGGCCGGCTGCTGAAAGACCACGCTGCCCGGCACCAGGACATCGAGGGGAACGCCCGGAAACTGAGCTGGGTCAGGCGTGCGTTCCGCCAACGTCACGTATCCTGTGGCCTCTACGAAACGGCGAAATTCGGCGTTGGTCACGGGGTGCGGGTCCATCCAGAAGCCCTCAACGTGCACGTGGTGCGCGGGGCGCTCTTCCGGGTAGTGGTGGTCGGACCCCATCTGAAAGTCACCGCCGGGAATCCAAAGCATGTTTTCGCGGGCGGGACGAAGCAGCATAGGGTTCTCGTCGGGCAGGAGAGATGGACGTGCGCCGGATGGATGCGGTGGCCTACCCATCTTCCAGGGGGTACTGTCGCACGGCGCGCACGGCAAGATGCATCAGAAACACGTAGAAGGCCCCCACAGCCAGCAGCACCAACTGTCCTGGCAGGCTCCCGATGGCCGCGAGCGGTACCAGGCCAGTCAGGGCAGGGCTCCCATCCGGGCCGCGCAGCAGGTCAAGCTTGGCGATCCAGGCCATCAGCACCGCCGCGTAGATCCACAGGTAGTTGCGCCGCAACCTCCAGCCGAGCGCGTCCATGCGAGTGATGGGACTGCGCGGTTTGGCGAGTTCCGCGATCAGCAGCTGGTGCCAGCCGGCATCGACCTTGTCGCCCAGCATGGCTGGGTAGAAGAAGCGCTCCATGATCCGCACGCGGTGATGTGTGATTTCGAAGGTGCGGAAGCGGCGTGCTTCGAGGTGCAGGAAGAAGTAGTTCATGAACATCGCAAACAGGAACACCGCATGGTTGTTCTGTGAGCTGCCCAGGGCAAAAGATGAAAGGCCGGCCGTGGTGACGATCGCCCAGTTGGTGCTGGTGTCAAGTCGCGCCCGGTATGCGGTCATTTTGCCGACTTCCGCGCGGTACAGGTGAATCAGGCTGTTCGCCGAGTTCGTGGAATAGCTCGCTTCGGTGATGGGCGCCAGGCTCGTGGTGGCCGCCCCTCCGTGTGGCCTGGACAGCGGAACGGTCGGAAGCGCGAGCACTTCGTCCATGGTAGGGGGCATGCTGATCAGTGACATGGTTGTCGGCCTTTTCTGAGTTGGCGTGGGACGGCGCGCAGCCTTAGTCGTGACTGGCCGGGTCCAGCACCGGCGTTTCGGCTTCCTTGAGCGCCGCCACCACACGACGGTGCAGCGGTGAGGTTACGGCGCCCTGGAGCAGGGGGTCCTGGGTGTTGTGCATCCACGCGTGAAGGCGGGCAAGAAGGGCCTGATGCACCCTGCGGTATGACGGCTCGTCCGCAAGATTCCTGTATTCCAGGGGGTCGTTGTGCAGGTCGTACAGCTCGGTGGGTGGGTGGTAGGCCAGCATGGGGTACACCGGATTCTCAGTGTCGATGCGTGGCCGCCATGACTGCGAGGTGTTCATGAATGCCGGTGCGGCGCAGAAGTTGACGATCAGTTTGTACTGCTCGGTGCGAATGGCGCGGCGGGGATCGTAGTAATCGTGGAAGGTAATTTCCGAGAATACCTCCGTGCGCCCTGAGGGTCCGGCGCCGTCCAGCACGTTGAGGAAGCTCTGGCCCTGCACGTCGGGGGAAACGGGGAGGTCCAGCAGTTCAAGCAGGGTGGGCACGACATCAACGTTCGACAGCAGGTCCTGCTGTACGCGCCCGCCGGCCCAGCCGCGCGCGGGGTAGCGGACGAGAAACGCGATTTCCAGGCCTGGGTCATAGAGTGAGCCCTTGGCGCGTGGGAAGGCCAGGCCGTGGTCGGTTGTAAAGATCACCAGGGTGTCCTGCTCGAGGTGCAGGTCGCGCAGGGCCTGGAGCACCCGGCCGACACACGCGTCGAGGTAACGCACGGCGCCTTGCAGCTCGGCAGTTTCCGCGCGGGCGCCTGGCGTGTCGCTGAGGTACGCGGGGATGGTCAGTCCCAGGCTATCGTCCGGTTCGATGTAATCGCCGATAAAGCCGAGGTAGTCACGCTCCTCGCGAACTTTGGGCGTGAGGCGGTGCGGTTCGTAGTACCCGAGTTGCAGGTAGAAGGGGCGCTCGGCGCCCGCCTGCCGCCGAAGTACATCAAGGGCTCGTTCGGTCATGACGTCGCCAGGTGCGTCATCGTTGGCGGCTTCGCCGACGGCCTCATCGAAGCCGCAGCGCGTGGCGACCTGGGCCATGTTTTCGTGCCGGAGTTCGTGGTGCACACCGACCAGCGCAGTGTGATAGCCGGCAGCGCGCAGGATCTGGGCCAGGTGCTGCTCGCCGGCGTGCAGGTCCCAGGCAAAATGGGCGTGAGTAAGGCCCATCACGCCGTTGTTGTGCGGGTAGCGGCCGGTGAACAGCGCCGCGCGAGAGGGACTGCACTGCGGGGCAACGCAGAACATCCGGTCGAATTTCACGCCGTCCGAGGCGAGGCCGTCGATGTGGGGGGTGTGTACGGTGGGAATACCGTAGCAGCCGAGAAACGTGCCGAGGTCATGGCAGTTGATCAGGAGGATATTAGGACGAGGGTTCATGCCAGGGTCTCCAAGGGTACCGGCTCAGCCTTTGACGGCGCCGAGGGTCAGGCCACGCACGATGTGCCGCTGCGCGAAAATCACAAGAATCACGGCGGGGATCGTGGCGACGGTCGCCGCAGCAGCCATTTCTCCGTAACGGATGCTGTACTCCTGCGCGAAGGCGGCAATGCCGATCGGAATGGTGGCGCTTTTTGGCGTGCTGGTGAGACTCAGGGCCAGCAGGAAGTCCTTCCAGCTGAAGATGAACGCGAGCAGCGAGGCGGCCGCGATGCCGGGACGGGTGATGGGCAGGATGATGCGCACCAGGGTCTGCATGCGGCTGCACCCGTCGATGGCGGCGGCTTCCTCGAGTTCTTTGGGCACTTCTGCGAAAAAGCTCTGCATGATAAACACCGCGAGCGGCAGGTTGATGACGGCGTGAGCGATTGCGACGGCCAGGATGGTGTCGTACAAGCCGAATTTGCGGGCGATGACGTAAAACGGGCCTGCGAAGACGACCGGCGGAATCAGATTGAGGAACAGCAGCCACCAGGTGATGCCGGTGCGTACGCCCGGGTTCCAGCGGAAACGGGTGAGGCTGTACGCGCCGAGCACACCCACGAAGGTGACGATGGCGGTACTGATCACGCCCACCATCAGGCTGTTCAGCGCAAGGCGCAGGAAGTTACTCTGGCTGGGGTTGAACAGCGCCGCGTAGTTGTCGGGCGTTGCCGTGAACACGAAGTTCATCGCGGTGATGTCCCGCAGGTACTTCAGTGACGTCAGGAGGGTGTACAGCAGTGGGCCCAGGGTGATGCACACTGCGAGCAGCAGCAGCGCGCTGCGTACCAGGCGGCCGGGGGTGAACCGGGACAGGGAGAAAGCAGCGCGGGTCATGAAGCGTCCTTTCGGCTGGTCAGACGGGTTTGCATCACGATGAACACGATGGCCACGAGTGCGGCGATCACCGCGAGCGCCGAGCCGTAGCCGACTCGTCCCTGCTGGAAGATCAGTTGCTCGATGTACAGGCCGACCACCTGACTGGAGGTGCCTGGACCCCCGCCTGTAAGGAGATAGACCTCATCGAACACTTTGAATGCCGCCACGGCGCGCAGGAGGGTAGCCATGATGATCGTCGCGGTCATCAGAGGTAACGTGACCCGGCGCAACACCTGCGCTTCGGTTGCGCCGTCCACGCGGGCGGCTTCTTTGAGTTCATCCGGGATGGATTCCACGCCGGCCAGCAGGATCAGGAACAGGAAGCTGGTCCAGTGCCACACATCGACGATCATTACGGAGAACAGCGCCAGGCTGGGGTCAGCGGTCCAGGTGGGGCCGAGGATGCCCACCTTAGCGAGCAGCTGGTTGATGACGCCGTAGTTCACGTCATACATCAAGCGCCACATGGTGCCGATGGCAATACCAGGTATAAGGATGGGCAGGACGAGCACCGGGCGGTACAGCCACGACAAGCGGCGGGATTCCGCCACAGCGAGCGCCAGAATCAGCCCGAGGATTACTTCGACGATCACGGTGACCACCACGAACAACAGCGTGTTGCGGAAGGCGGTGGTCACCACCGGGTCCTGAAGCAGTTCAGCGTAGTGTCGGCCACCTACGTTGGTCCATTGAGCGACGTTGCCTTCGAAGCGGACGTCGGACACGCTCATGACGATGAGCTGCTGGAGGGGGTAGATGGTCAGGGCAAGCAGCACCAGCACCACGGGCAGCAACGCCCAGTACTGGAAGTAACGGTCACCGCTGCCAAGCAAAGTGGCGAGCAGGGGCTTGGAGACGTGAGGCTTGGATGACCACGGTTGCTTTCCGATCATGTGGAGGATCCTCCCGGAAGGCCAACCCCCGCGTCAGCGGGGGTCGGCGGGTGACGCTCAACGCAGCGGTTTGACCTTGTAACCGGCGTCAGTGAGGATCTTGTGGATTTCGCGCGCGGCAGCGTCGAGCGTCGCGTCGGATTTCGCGCCGCCGCTGATCACCTGCGGCAGGCGGCGGTTGAGCACTTCAATAATCTGCGCGGATTCCCGCACGCGGGGTTGCGCTTTGATAAATGGTGTGCTTTGCGCCATGGCTTTCATCCACGCGAACTGCTTTTCGTCACCCAGTTCCTCGAAGACGTCCTGACGGACGGGGATGGCCCCGGCCCGCGCGTAGTTCATCTGGGCTTTCTTGCTGGTGGCCCACTCCAGGAAGTCCAGCGCAGCCTTCTTGCGGGCGGTGGGAAGGTTTTGCGGGATGCCCATCACCCAGATGCCACTCATGGTGGCGCGGCGGGTGGCGGTCGCGCCGGGCACCACAGTCGCGGCAACCTTGCCGACCACTGAAGACACTTTGGGGTCCTCGAAGCTGGGAGCGAGTGCGGAGACCATCACGCCCATCGCCAGGCGACCGCTGGACATCAGCGCGGCCATATCCGCCTGGCCGAGGTTGGCGTAGTTGCGCGGCCCGTATGTCTTTCCGAGGCGCACCCAGGTGTCGAGCGCCCTGCTCGCCACGTCCTGGCTCAGGTTCACTTCCCACTGCTTGCTGCTCGTGTCGTACTTCAGCACCGAACCCATGTAGCTGTTCAGAATGCCCTGGTAGTCGTAATCGGGCGGCGACGTGCGCGCCGCAAACCCATACATGTTTGGGGCGTCGTGCAGCACTTTTGCGGCTTTCTCCACGTCCGCCCAGGTTTTCGGCGCAGCAAGACCAGCTTTATCGAACAGATCCTTGCGGTAGTAGAGCAGCTGGATGTTGCCGTTAATGGGCAGCCCGAGTACTTCGCCTTTTTTGTTGGAATTCTTCAGGCGCGCGTCCCAACGAGTGGCGTAATCGTACTCGATGATCTGCGGGTCAAGTTTGAAGGCCGGGTCAATCTTTTTGAGCGGGGTGATCTGCCCATCGGCGTAAAAGCGCATGTACCACTGCTCATTGAGGTTGACGAGGTCGAACTCACTCTCTTTGGCCGTCACGGCGTTCTGGGTCTTTTGCAGCATGCCGGCAAAGGGAGTGACGTTCAGGTTGACCCGCCGGCCCGTTTCCTTCTGGTACTGCTCTACAAGAGCCTTGAAGCCAGGGAACCATGGGGAGTCGTTGATGAGGATGCTGATGGCCTGAGTGTTGCCCTGAGCGGTGCTGTTGGACAGGCTGAGGGTGAGCCCGGTGAGGAGGGCGGTAAGCGTGACACGGGTGCGGGTGCTGTTCATTTGAACTCCTTGGGGTGAGGGTATGGACGACGCTCAGGCCGGCGTGGGCAGGGTGGCGAGTTGCAGGGCATGGTGCGCGGCGCCAAGCGGCGCAGCAATGTCACGACTGGCGGTTGAGAAGACCAGGTTGAGGTTGCGGCCGAGGATGGGTTGCAGGTGTGTGCGGGTCTGATGAAGCAGCTGCCGGTTGAGGGATTCTCCGCCTTCGATGATGTAACCGCCCAGCACGACGTTC
The DNA here is from genome assembly GCF_000020685.1 of Deinococcus deserti VCD115. Lineage (NCBI taxonomy): Bacteria > Thermotogati > Deinococcota > Deinococci > Deinococcales > Deinococcaceae > Deinococcus > Deinococcus deserti. The sequence goes on from NC_012528.1 coordinate 157,743, forward strand.
GTGACCTCAAAGACATTCACGGCGTTGGCGATGCCGATGGCGAGGAAACGCACCAGTTCATCCACGATGCGCTTGGCGTGCTCGTCACCCAGGTGCATGAGCTGCACGGCGTCGCTCAGGACGGCGGGATGGCCGAGCTGGTTGAGGGCGCTGTGAGGGTGCTCGTCGTGGAGTTCGCGCAGCAGCCGGCGGAAAGCGCGCGCGGAGGCGTACTCCTCCAGGCAGCCGTGGTTGCCACAGACGCAGCGCCGACCGTCCGGCACGACGGTGGTGTGACCGATCAGACCGGCGTTCCCGAACATGCCCGTGACGGGCGTGCCGGCGTTCGCAAGGCGCAGCCCGATGCCTTCGGCAACATCGAAGTATAAGAATGGCTGGTTGTGAAACACCGTATGCTGGGCTGGTTCGGCGAGGGTCAGCGCATCAATCTGGTGGATCAGGTGGACGGGGCGCTGGAGGACCGCGGCGAGTTGCTGCTGGATGGGGATGTCCTGCAAGATGTCGATGCGGGCGCTGCCGATCCACAAGCCGCGCGTCTGGTCGATGAAGCCGGTGACGGCAAGTCCGCAGGTTTGCAGGTGGGTGTCGGCAGGGATGGCAGTGTCGGCGAAGTGCTGGATGCTGCTGAGCAGGGCGTCGATAAGTTGGGGAGTCTCGAGGGTGAGGTCGACGGTCCACTGCTTGGTGGTGAGGGTGTTGCCGGCCAGGTCCATCAGGGCGGCGCGGATGACGGGAAGCTCGGCCTCAATGCCGAGGATGGTGCCAGCTTGTGCGCTGTAGCGGTAAAGGATGGGCGGGCGTCCGCCGGTTGGTTCCCCGTGGCGGTAGCGCTCGATCAGCCCTTCATGTTGCAAAGCACTGAGAACTTTCAAGATGGTGGGTTGGCTGATACCGGTGCGGCGGACAAGTTCGTCTGTGGTGACTTCTTTGGTGTTCTTGAGGACATTCAGAACGGCGTTGCGGCTGGCAGCGGATGACCGGCTGGGACGGTCATGCTGGGCCACAGGGGGATTCCCGGTGGTCACAGGTTCTCCTGAAGTGCTGAGACTTTACTAAAATGTTTTGTAAAAGTCAAACAAATTTCAGACACCAGAATGGCCGGCCCCGGCAGAGCGCACCCGCGTTCGGATGGAGGAAGCACTCGAACGGAATACTGCGGTCGTGTTCCAACGGACGAACCTGCCTCCGTCGGCGAGATCTCCTGGCGCCCGGTCATGAGTTCAACAGTCCCTCCTGCCACGCTGAAACCAGGGAAGCTGTCGCGTCAGATGGACGCCCACAATGACTCGCGGTGTGCCACAGTCGCTCATGCCAACCCGTGATCGGTCCCAGGTGAGGACGTAGCATGCCCATGAGCCCCGACTTCTTGCCCCGGACCCTGCTCCTGGTCCTGCTCATGGTTCCTTTCACCCTGTGGCTACGCCGCCAGGGCATGAGGAGGTGGGAGGAGATAATCCTCGTGATCCTTGTCCTCGTGGCGTTCCAGCTGTTGTGGGACTGGGTGCTCTGGGACCTGCTGACTTGAGGCCGCGCGACCCTCGTTCCTGGAAGATCATGGAGAACTTTCCACCTTCTAAAGGCGTATCTGCTTCATGCTGATCGTGAAGAGCACCACAGTCTTCCTGAAACGCTTCTATGACCTCAATGGTGAGCAGATCGGCACGCTGACCATCGCCCCTGGGTAGGAGGAGCTCGCAACGGCCGCTTGAACCTGGGGCACGATGACGTTACCAAGCTTGAATTGACGGGCAGGACGTACCGCCTGGAATACGAAGTGTCCAACCTCCGCTCGTTCTGAGGAAACGAAATCCGGTATTTCCTGATGGATGGCACAACAGTTCTCGCAACCGCTGCTGCTTATCATCAAGATAACAAGCGCAACTGGGATCTCGAGATAGACAGCCGGTCATTTGAACTCGTCAATCGCAGCAGCTGGCACCGGCTCCGCTTTGCCCTGATGCAGGACAACGCTCAGGTCGGTGAAATTCAGGAAACCACGCGCCTGTTCGCGGTGACGAGAACCTACGAGGTCAGGGCCCCGCGATCATTCGACCCGGTGATTCAGGCTTTTCTCTATCACCTTGCGGCAGCCCGCACGTACACATCGTGATCACGGACGGAAGAAGGCGTGAACCAGTACGGTCCTTCCGCCCCGCAACAGTGTTTTCACTGCAACGACCAAACGACGGCATGATTTGATCACACCCCGGTTGGAGGAGTGATCCGGTTCATCTTGAGTCTGTTGAGCGCCTGAGGAGTGCGGGTGCTGCAGGGACATTCAGCACTCGCACTGATAGTCAAACCCAGAAGGCGGCGCTACAACATTACTGGCACCACCTTCGATCACCTCCTGCGATTCACCATTGACTCGCGGGGTGCCACAGTCGCTCATGCCAACCCGTGTTTGATCCCAGGTGAGGGCGTGACATGTAGAACGCCACCACTTCGATGTTCCCGATCAGTGCGTCGTTGAACTCGCTCAGCTCCTCGGCCGGCACCCACAACGCCTGGAATACCCCGAAGTGCCGGACGGCGTGATTGGGATTGCGGCACAAAAGATGGAAATCCGTGCGCTTTCTGTGTTCACACCCACCGTTACAGTGTCTGGCGTCCGGAGTTTAGGGTTCTGCGGTCATGGGACTGATGGTCGCCCGAACCTGCCGCACGCTGTCTGCGGGCAGGCCAGCAGTCCTGGCATGCTCATGAACAGCTTCTTCGTTCGGTGCCAGGTAGATGCAGTGGATGGCATCGTCAGTGACATAACTTTCGACCCATTGGACGTTTGTCCCATTCTGCTGCATCCTGGCCAGTACACCGTTGGAGTTCTGGGACGCGCTCCTGAGATCATCGCCGGACAACTGGCCCGCTCCGGGCATTTTGCGCTCGATCAAATACTTCGGCATGTTGGTTCTCCTCGGTTCCAGGTTTCACGACAGGCGACCGAACGAACGCTACGCGGCTCACCCTTTCAGCCGGTTCCCATTAAGCCGCCACAAATGGAGGTATTTAAGGCAAGGGCATGGGCAAGTACTTAATCATAGGCATGAATTGTTGTCACGTCAGTAAGCGGCATCCTAGGAGTATCAGTACGGCAATTTTTCTACCAAGGTATCGAACGTCACGGCCAGAGATCTTTGAGGTCTTCGGCAACCGCGCCCAGCAACTGCTTTCGGCTGGGTTCCAGCATAACGAATCGCGCTCAGTGCCGTAAGCGGCGTAAGCGACGGCGGCGCCCAGCCCTGCGGCCAGGACCGTTACCACTTCACTCATTTGCTGATCCCAGGTACACGCGGCGAATCTCGCAGCCGGGCGACAGTTCGGTTAGCAGGGCCTCGAGCGCGTCGCCGGCGGTGGTCAGGTCCTCGGGCGTCATCGGTGCGAGGGCGTCAAACAGAAAGTACGCCCTCGTCGTATCGTCCGTCAGGCGGGTACGGGTGCCCTGCCGCCAGTTCCACGCCCGGCACGTCACGCCGGCCTCGTCGGCCCAGACGACTTCTCCTGGCACCGGATGATCAACGAATGCAGCGCCGTCCTTGTTAGTCTCAAAAGGCTCCTTGCCATCGGCAACCTTCAACGTCACCGGGCCGACGACATGGTCGAGGTCCTCACCACCGCAGGGCACGACAAAGCGGACACTTACCGCGTTATAGGCGTCTGTCAGGCGGTTGATGGCCGGCAGCTCCCCGCCCTTGACCACGCGGGTGATCAGGGCCTCAGCGGAGTTCATGGTTTTCTTCGGTTTCATGCCGAACGCGCGGAACGCGTCCTGCCAGGCGGCCACGTGCGGGTGGGCGGCCACGGGTGAGGTCATGAACATCTGACGGGCGTGGCTTTCGGCCTCCCGGAGCAGCGCGATGCTGCGCTCGTTGCTGGGACCGTTCGTCAGGCCGGAAGCGAGCAGGACGAGGCCGTGGTAGGTCGGGAAACGTTCAGCCACGAGTGGACTGATCTGAAGCGGATTGGTCATGAAGTGATCTCCAAAATTCAAGGGCGTGGGGTTACTTGCGTTTCTGCCAGCCGGGGGAGGCGGTGTCGTTCTTCGCGGGCCAGCGGTCACTCAGCCCGGGCAGGTGGCCCTGTTTGCCGGTGATGCTCTCAGGCGTGATCGCGTACACGATGGTGCCGTTCACGCGCGGTAGCGAGTCCTTTTCCCGGCCCCAGGAGTCCTCCGGAGCGTACTTGGTCATGAACGCCCGGTAGAAGCGCACTTTCTCATCCATGTCCTCCACGATGCGGATGCGGCCGAACACAATCACGGAGCGGTACGAGACGGAGGTGTCGCATTCCACGTGCCCGTACGGGAAGATCTCGCCAGGTTCATCTACCTCGAAACTCACCTGCTCGTGGAAGCGCACATTTGTCAGGAATTGCCCTTCGTACCGGGCGGTATGCAGGTAGACCTGCCCGCCTTGCCAGGTGAACAGGTTCGGCACGACGTACGGGTAGCCGTCCGGGCCGAGCGTGCCGGTGCGCCCACAGAAGGCGGAGCTGAGGAACGCTTCCGCCTCCTCGCGGGTCATGGCTTTGTCCTGACGTTTGAGTTGGCCGCGAGGCGTGGTATCGGTCATGGCAGGCTCCTCTGAATTAGGCGGGGGGCTGGGCGGCATTCGTGGACGCAGCCAGGGCGCTCAGGGCGGGGCCACTGAGGCTGTAGTCCACCCAGACGGGATTGGCCTGCGCGCCCAGGCGTTCGTAGAAGCGCTGACCTGCTTCGTTCCAGTTCGCCACCGTCCAGCGGATGGATCCGCAGCCCCGCGCCGTGGCTTCCTGGGCAGCCGCGTGCATCAGCCCCTCCCCGACACGCTGACCACGCGCGCCCTCGGTCACGTAGAGCTCCTTCATGTACAGCGTCGGGCTGGCCGTGGCAGTAAAGGGAACGATGTAGTACACCAGCATGCCGGTCAGGGTCCCGTCCGCATCGGCTACCAGCGCATGAAAGTCGGGCGGATCCTGCTGAAAGCCCTGATGGAGCAGAATTTCCTCGGTCACCGCAAACACGTCGATGTACTGTTCGAATTCAGCGAGGGCGCGCATCAGCTCAAGAAGCTGCGGGATGTCCTGTTCTGTAGCCGGGCGGATGATCGTGGGCATACGCGTCATCCTGAACGACCATTGGTCAGTTCGGAAGATCCAATTCGCAGGAAAAATGACCAACCAATTGTGCGTCCCTGTTACCGGTGATCCGATTGCCGGGCGTGACGCTGCCTTAACCTGCCGGGCGACGTAGCGGCCTGGTGGTTCATCACCTCGACCAGCACCCGGGCTCCCTGCCGGATCTGCTCGATCTCCAGGCCCCCGTACCCCAGCAGGAGCCCGCCCGGAGCATTCTGAGCCACGTAGAAGGGAGCCAGGAGGCTGACGTTCACTCCCCGCGCTGCGGACTGCCGGGCCACTTCCTCCGCGTTCAGGCGTGCGTCCAGGTCCAGGTGAACATGAAAGCCTGCTTCCAGGCCGCCGACCCGAGCCACGTCGCGCGCGCCCTCCAGTTCACGCACGAGGGCCGCGCGTTTGCGGGCGTACACCCGGCGCATGCGGGCGAGGTGCCGCTCCAGGTCCCCTGCCCGCAGGAAGATCGCCAGCGCCCGCTGGACAGGCCAGGAGGTGTGGTAGTCGGCGATGGTCTTCAGCGCTTCCAGCCGCTCACGCAGCACCGGAGGTGCCACCACGTACCCGACCCGGAGGGCTGGCGACAGCACCTTCGAGAACGTGCCCAGGTACACCACCCGCGAGGGATCCAGGGCCGCCAGCGCGGGCAGTGGGGCGGTGTCGTACCGGAATTCACCGTCGTAATCGTCCTCGACGATCAGGCTGTCGTGCGCCTGCGCCCAGTCGAGCAAGGCGCGGCGCCGCGGCAGCGAGAGCCGGCTGCCCAGCGGGAATTGATGTGAAGGCGTGGTGTACACGAGCGTTGGCGCCTCTGCCCCCACAGGCAGTTCACTGACCCGCAGGCCGTCCCCATCGACGGGCACCGGCAGGATCCGTGCGCCGCGCTCACGCAGCACCTGCCGCGCGAGGCGGTAGCCGGGTTCCTCAAAGGCCGCGACGTCTCCTGGGGCAAGCACGGCGCGCGCCACGAGGTGGAGGCCCTGGATCGCCCCGGACGTAATCACCACGTCGTCGGGACCGCAGGGCACCCCCCGGGAGCGGTGCAGGTACGCGGCAATCTCGGCGCGCAGTTCAGGGTCACCGGCTGCCTGGGCGTACGCACCGGGTAGGGACTCTTCACTCACCCGGCGCCACGCGCGTTTCCACGCCTCGTCCGAAAGGGGCGCGACCGCCGGTTGACCGACCCGGAAGTCGATGGCGTGCGGATCTTTCGTAGCCGGAGCGACATCTGGCGTGACAGGTGACGCCCGCAACCAGTGGGGCGTGCCAGCCACTGGCGTGTGAGGAGCAGGCGCGACAGGCGCGGCAGGGAGGTCCACACTGACGTACGTGCCCGACCCGACCTGACCGACCAGGTAGCCTTCGGTGAGCAGGTCGTCGTAGGCGGCCATGACAGCCCCCCGGCTGGTGCCGAGCACCCTGGCGAGTGTGCGGGTGCTCGGCAGGCGCTCGCCGGGCCGCAACTGTCCTTGAAGGATCGCGTCGCGCAGTTGAGCCTGGAGTTGCCGGGCCACGGGTACGGCCCCATCCCTGTCCAGGTGCAATGGCACGTCGATCGTCACGTCCAGGGACCAGGAGGGGAGAGGGCGGCCATGTCCGTTCAGAGTGGCACTGCTCGGGTCAACGCATCAAGAGGCAGGTGAAGCTGGATGACCCATTCGAACCGGAACAAGCGCTCGAGCAGCCATGCAAAGCCAGCCCTGCATTACCGCAGGGCTGGCTTCCACCTTCACCCATACGGGGGATTCACTGCCCCTCTCCTTGCGCATCCCGCTGTCATCCGTGTGGCCGGGCTATGTGGGCGTAGCCCACGAGCACCACGACCAACCGTGAGCATCGAGGTCACGCGCTTACCGGGTTTGGGTCACCTTACTGAGAAGGGGAGGATGGTCTGGATCCAGGCCCCGGCGCACGGCAAGGTGAGCAGCGAACAGGTAAAACGCCACTGCACTGCCTACGGGGTCCGTGAGCGCATGACCTGTAGACATCGTCCTCAGGGTGCTCTCGGACGCGGGCCCAATGGTCCGAAGGTCCGATCGAGTGGTATGCAGTCCTTGGTAAGCTTCAGCCGAACTGTTCGCCGCAGCGTCCAAGGAAGTGAACGCCAAGACAGGCACGCCTTCCACCAGCAGGCGCTTGGGACCATGACTGAATTCCGCTGCGCTAAATGCCGAAGCCTGAATTCCGCATGTCTCCACAAGTTTGAGAGCGGCTTCCTGCGCCACACCAAAGTGCATGCCTCTGGCCAGAACCACCAGTTGCTGAATAAAACGGTACCGCTCTGCCAGATCACGCGCTCGTTCCTCCAGGGCCAATATCTCTTTGAGCACCTCAGGCAGACCAGCCAAAGCAAGGTCAAGGTCAAGGTCGCCCGACAGTTGTGCCACCACAGGAAGAAACGCCGTCAAACTGGCCAGGTAACTCTTGGTCGCTGCGACCGCCCGCTCCTCCCCGCACTGAAGGGGAAGCACAAACTCGGCCGCGTGAGCGAGCGCACTGTCTTCCACGTTCACCAGTGCAACGGTCAGGCCGCCTCGCTGCCGGGCCATCCTGAGGGTTTCCACCACATCCGGGCTTGCTCCGCTCTGTGAAACGGCCAGGACAAGTGCTCCCTGTAGATCAAGCTGAGCCCCATATAACGTGTGCACACTTGGCCCGATGCTGGCGACCGGAAGCGAGAGCTGGGTCTCCAGGCCATATTTCAGGAAGCTGCATGCATGATCACTGCTTCCTCTGGCAATCGTCACTGCCATCTTTGGCGGACGCTCCCGAATGGCACAGACGATTTCCTGGACGCGGGACATGTTCTGGACGATCTGGCGGCGGATGACTTCCGGGGCTTCGCGAGTCTCCTGAAGCATTAAAGGAGAGGATGGGTGCCGCTGAGTCTGAGTCACAGTGAAATCTCCTGACCGCCGATATAGACGGCCTTGATGGCAAGCTCCCGGTTGAGCACGACCAGGTCTGCCCGCAGTCCTTCTGAAATTTGCCCGCGGTCAGTCAGTCCAACTGAGGCAGCCGGTGTGGCACTCAGCATCCGGCTGGCTTCGGCCAGGGAAACTCCTGCCCTGACGGCATTCCGGAGTGCGGTGTGCATGGTCAGGACGCTGCCCGCCAACGTCCCGTCTGTCAGACGCGCCTGTCCATTCTTGACCAGGACGCGCTGGCCGCCCAGTTCGCTCTCCCCATCACCCAGCCCTGTAGCCCGGATAGCGTCGGTAACCAGCAGGACCCGGTTTCGGGCAGCCGCGTGAGCCAGCAGAAATGCTGTCGGGTGAACATGGGCGTTATCAAGGATGATCTCCACGAACGTCTCAGGGTTGGTCAGCAGCGCTCCAGGGACGCCCGGCAAGCGCCCTTCAATGCCCCCCATCGCGTTAAACAGGTGCGTGCCGGCAGTGCGGGCCCCCCCGGCCTGAAGCGCGTCGAGGAGTGCTTTTACCGTCTGGGCATCGGCCCGGGTATGACCGATTCCGATCCTGATTCCTGCTGCGGTCAACTGCAAAGCAGCGTGCCAGACCCCTGGAAGTTCGGGCGCCAGGGTGACCGCGCGCACCACATCCAGCTCCAGCACCTCAGCCAGAAGGTCAGCCGTAGGTTCAATCGCGAAGGGCGGTTGCGCTCCCAACCGCATTGGACTGATGAACGGTCCCTCCAGGTGCGCTCCAGGAATGTCGGCGCCCCCATCGACACCCTCTTCCATCACCGCCTTCACTGCGCGCAGGGCTCCCACCACTTCGGGCCAGGGGGCAGTCATCGTGGTGGGCAACAATGTCGTGGTGCCGAACCGGGCATGCGTTCGGGCCATCTCCCGAATACCTTTCACTCCGTCCATGGTGTCCCCGCCACCGCCCCCATGCACATGCGTATCAATGAAGCCCGGCAGGATCAAAACATCATCCGGAGCGTCCGGTGAAGGTGAAACCTGCTGCACCGTTTGAGTAAACACCACTGTCGCGGGATGGAACGCTGCACCGTTAAAGACCCGCCCAGTGACCTGTCGGACCGGAAGGCGTGCTTGCCGTGCCGAGAGTGACCCTGTCACAGGATCTGGCGCCTCCCGTGTTCACTGATGCTCACCAAGTTCGTCAGCGTGCGGCTTTTCCCGGCAAACCGCATCTCGCCTTCGACCATCGTGCGGGGGGGCATGGGGATTAGCCGCAGGATGGACAGGCTCGTTACACTCTTGCCAGATCCTCCCTCCACGCCGGGCATCCCGCCCTTGTTGATATGATATGGAAGGTGACATCACCGGCGGTGTTGAAGTTCGTCTTCAGGCTATTTACAGCCAGTAGTTCCTCGCCCTGACGGGTCATGCGGTCATCTCCTGCCGGATGGTCCTGGCGTGCAAGGCCACGCCAAGAAGACCGGCATCAGCACCGTGAGCTGCTCGGGTGAGCCGTAAGTCAGGCAAAGCGGCGTTCAGCACGAAGTGGGTCCAGTCACGCAGACCCAGGCTGCCCCCGAGTGAAACCAGGTTCAGGCCGAGCAGGCAGTGGGCGTCGTGGATTCGGTCTGCCAGGATCTGGAAAGGGGCAGTAAGAAGTGTTTGGGCGTGCACGTCGCCTTGCTCGGCAGCATCGAACAGCGCGCGAACGCTTCCCAGAGGACCGGCAGCCTGTTCCAGGCCTCTCCCAGAGGACGTGACCTCCAGTGCCTGCCCTTCAGGGCCACGGGCAAAGCCCAGACCGATGTCCAGACCTTCAGGCGCTTGTACGAGGCGCCCGCGCAGCACCAGCCCACTGCCGATGCCGGTTGAGATCGTCAGAAACATGAAGTGGTCTGGCTTTCCGGATGCCTGCCATTCGGCAAGGGTGGCCGCCTTGGCGTCGTTGAGCACCGTTACTGGCCGGCCGGTGGCGCGGCTCAGAAGGCCTTCTACCGGGACGGCAGTCCAGCCGGGCATCGTCGCCTGATTGATGGCCGTCACACAACCCTGATGCACGCGGCCGGTGCAGGCCACAGCCAGCGGAACATACGGTGGGGCGTGGCATTGATTCAGGAGGCTCAAAACTTGATCCAGGACGGCCTGGGGCCCCTGACTGGCTGGCGTGGCGGCTTCGTGCCGGTGAGTGACGGCGCTACCCTGGACCACTGCCACGCGAGTGGTGGTTCCACCGATGTCGACAGCAAGGCAAGTTCCTTCAGCTGCCGTCACGGAGTGCTCCGGCGAACCAGGTGGTAATGACATCCGGACGGGTGATAGCGCTGCCGACGACCACCGCGTGTGCGCCATGGCGCATGGCACGTGCCGCGTCCTGCGGGCTGTTGAGACGTCCCTCAGCGATAAACGTCAACCCTCCTTCACGAAGCTCGTCCATGAGGAGCCAGTCCGCCGTGGTCAGTGCTCTGCTATGTGGGGTGTACCCGGCCAGGGTCGTGCCGACGATGTCTGCCCCCGCCTCGTAGGCGGCCTGGGCCTCGGGAAGGGTACTGATGTCGGCCATGGCCAGCGCGCCAGCGGCGTGGATGGTCTGGACAAGGTGCACGACGCTTTCCGGGCGAGGACGCAGGGTCGCGTCAAAAGCGACGATGTCACTTCCAAGTTCCGCGAGGCGCGCCGCTTCCGCACTGGTCGGGGTGATGTACACGGGGGTGTCTGGGCGGTCCGTTTTCGTCAGCCCGATGATCGGAAGGTCTGTGACCGCGCGCACGGCCAGGACGTCCTCGAAGCCCTGGATCCGCAGTCCGGCGGCGCCGCCTTGCTGCGCGGCAAGGGCGAGGCGGCTGATGATGTGGGGGTCGCGCAGTGGACTTCCCGGGTTGGCCTGGCAGGAGACGATCAGCCTGCCGCGCAGGCGGTCGAGAACCGCGCTCACAGCAGGCCGCCCTCCCGCAGGATGGCGCCCACGCGTTCTGTTTCCTGGTCGTTCAGGGGCAGATTCGGACGGTTCATGTGGTGGTAGGGAATCAGGCCCATCAGCTTCAAGGCGGTCTTGAAGCCGCCCACGCCCGAGGCGCCTCCGCTCGTCCGCGGCGCACCTTGCAGCGCAATGCTGAACAGACGAATCAAGCGTTCCTGGATCTGCCGGGCTTTGACCCAGTCCCCGGTCCGCGCGGTGTCGTAGAGCGCCACATACGCGGCCGGATCCACGTTCCCCAAACCAGGCACGCAGCCGTGCGCTCCGACCTGGAAGGCAGTGTCCACCATCAGTTCTGAGCCGGTGAACAGCCGGAAGTCCGGGTCGTTCTGACATTCCAGGGCCAGCAGCCGGAAGTTGGTGTCGTCCCCGCTGCTGTCTTTCAGACCCTCGATCAGCCCCTCGGCGCGCAATGTCCTCAAGGTGGCGCGCTCCAGTTTGACGTGTACACACACCGGAATGTCGTACGCCATGATGGGCAGAGGCACCGCCTGCCGGATGGCACGGAAATGTTCGATAATTTCGGTCTGGCTTGTCCGGGCGTAGAACGGAGCAGTGACGACGAGCCCGTCCACACCTGCGGCCTGCGCGTCTCGGGCGTGCGCAATGACGCGGTCGGTGGTCGGGTCGATGACCCCCGCGAGAAGGGGAACACGGCCTTGGGTCTCATCAACTGCGATTCTCAGCACTTCGCGGCGGGCGGGCGCGTCCATGAACACGACTTCGCTGGTGGAGCCCAGCAGGAACAGACCATGGACTCCTCCCAAGAGCAGATGCCGGATGACCTGGCGAAGGGCGGTTTCGTCAACCTGATAGTCGGGAGTCAGGGGGGTAACGACCGGCGGGATAATGCCGTGAAAGGCCTGAGCGGCACGGATGGTGGTCATGTGGGTCTCCAGGTGGGGTTGGGGAAAGCCGTTCAAGGAAAGTGGCGAACTTACTGGCGGGCTTTCGGGTCGAGGGCGTCACGCAGGCCGTCACCCAGGAAGTTGGTGGCCAGCACCGTAAGAACAATCAGCGCCCCTGCCGGCATCCATTGCCAGGGGTAGGCTTCCAGGACGGTAATTTCACGCGCGGTGCTCAGCAGGTTCCCCCAGCTGGCCTGCGGAGGTTGAACGCCGAGGCCCAGGAAGCTCAGGCCGGCTTCCGTAAGAATGGCGCTGGCCACGCCAAGACTGACGAAGACCACCAGCACGTCAACGGCGTTGGGAAGGGCATGCTTGAGCAAAATGCGGCGGTCCGTGGCGCCGAGGGCGTTGGCTGCCGCAATGAATTCCAGCTCCCGGACGGAGAGCAGCTTGGCCCGGACCAGCCGGGCGGCAAGAGGCCAGCCGAGCAGGCCGATGATCACGATGGTCTTGTCGATTCCAGGCCCGATGATGGCCGCCAGGGTGAGCAGCACGATAATGCTCGGGAAAGTCATGACAATATCGACGAAACGCATGATCACGTTGTCCACCCAGCCCCCGAAATAGCCTGCCAGGGCGCCGAGAATGGTGCCCACCACGACGGAGATGAGCGTACTGAACAGGCCCACCATCAGGGAGACCCGACCGGCGCTGAAGGTCCGGGCGAACACGTCCCGGCCGGTCGGGTCGGTCCCCAGCCAGTGCCGGCTGCTGGGCGGCTGGTTGCGGGACATCAGGTCAATGTCGTCCGGTTTGAACGGGGAAACCACGGGACCAACAACAACGGCCAGGACAATCAGGCTGAGCAGCAGCAGGCCGAGGACAGCCAGGCGGTGACGGAGGAAGCGTTTGAAAGCCAGGGTGGTGGGATTCCGCCTGATTCCAGGTGCGGTGAGCGCAGTCATTCGGGCACCTCCTTTTAGCTGTACCGGATGCGCGGGTCGATCGCTCCGTACAGCACGTCCGTGATGAGGTTGGCGAGGAGAATCACGGTGGCCAGTACCAGGGTGGTGCCCATGATCATGGGATAGTCCCGGGAGTCGATCGCGTCCAGGTACAGCTGCCCGGTGCCTGGCCAGGAGAAGATGCTCTCGAGGAACACTGCGCCGCCGATCAGGTTGGCGACATTCGCGCCGATGACCGTCACGACCGGAATCAACGCGTTGCGCAGTACGTGTTTGCTGATGACCCTGGTGTGCGGAACGCCCTTCGCGCTGGCCGTCCGAACGTAATCCTGGAACACCACGTCCAGAACGCTGGAGCGTGTGTAACGCATCAGGACCGCGATGTACGTGACAGAGAGGATCGAGGCCGGCAGAATCAGGTGACTGAGGGTGTCCAGGACGCTGCCGTCACCGGGCGTCTGGTACCCGCCGGCGGGGAACCACTGGAGCTTGAGGGCGAAGACGTACATGCCGATCAACCCGGCCAGAAAGGCGGGGGTAGAGATGCCCAGGAATGCGAGGAATGTCAGGCCGTTGTCCAGCGCGGTGTAGCGTTTCACGGCAGCCAGAACCCCGAAGAACACCCCGAGGGCGACGCCGAGGGTCATACCCAGGCCCATCAGCATCAGGGTGGGAGGCAGGCGACGGGCGATCTCTGATGTGACCGGTTCACCGTTCTTGATGCGGTACCCGAGGTCTCCCTGAGCAGCTTTGCCGAGCCAGCGGAGGTACTGGACGGGTTTCGGCTGATCGAGTCCAAGTTCGGTGCGGATAATTTCGCGTTGCTGGACGCTGATGACCTGATCCGGAGGGATGTACGCATCCATCGGATCGCCGGGCGTGAATTGAAGCATCGTGAAAATGATGGCGGTGATCACCAGCAGCAGCGGGATGGTGGTCAGCAGCCGCCGAACAACGTAGGTGCCCATGTGTCGTGCCCTCCTCGGGGCCTGGCGGCGGGCTGGACGGGCGTCCGGTGACACTCTTGGACCGTCCAGCCTGCCGCACTCAGGGGTTTACTTGATGTCCCAGAGGTGAGCCTGATCGTCGTACCGGCCGCCGCCGGGCGCAGGAGTCCAGACGAAGTTCACGAGGTCCTTGGTGGCTCCGCCGAAGCGTTTTGCGGTCCAGAGTGTGGCCCACGGAAGCTGCTCGTTCACGAGACTGCACACGTTCTGGTACGCCTTGGTGCGGGCGGCTACGGCTGCGGTCTCCTGCCCCTGCTCGAACAGCTTGTTCACGGCTGGCAGGTTGACCCTCATGCGGTTGGTGCCGTTCGGGGGCATGAAGTCCGAATGCAGGCTGGGGTAGAGCGTATCCGGGTCAGGGCCGTTGCCGATTCCCGCGTACACCATCTGGAAGGCCGTGCCGTTGGTGACCTGATTGTAGGTGGGGGTGTCCAGGAAGCGTGGGGTAATTTTGAGGCCCACTTGCGCGAACATCTGCTGCAAGGTCACCAGAACGTCCTTGCTGAGCTGGTCGGTGTAGTACGTGATGACTTCGATGTTCTGACTGCTGTTCCATCCGGCGGCCTGAAGCAGTTGCCGGGCCTTGGCGGGGTCGTAAGCGTACTTATTGACGCTTTTGGGCACGTAGCGGCTGTTTGTGACGGGGCAGTAAGCCAGCTCCGCGCCGCCGCCGTACAGTTGTTTGATGATGGTGTTGCGGTCGATGGCGTGCAACATGGCCTGCCGGACGCGAATGTCTTTGAACTGGTCGCTGGCGTTGTTGAAGCCGAGGTAGTTGGCCACCTGGCTGGGGCCGCTCAGAATGCTGACGCTGCTGCCACTGAATGTTTTGGTGTCGTCCAGGGTCAGGTACGTGAAGTCGATGTTGCCGCTCTTCAGGGCCAGGACAGCGGCCGCCTGCTCCTTGAAGTAACGGTTCACCAGCCGGTCAACTTTGGGTTTGCCTTTGTAGTAATTGGGGTTGGCTTTGAGTTCGACGTACTGGTCAGGCACGTGACGGCTCCACATGAATGGGCCGGTTCCGACGGGTTCGGTACGCCACCAGGTGGAGGTGCGCAGTTCCCGGGCGGGGATTTTTGAGAGTTCGTGCTGAGGCAGGATCATGAAGCTGGTCAGGGCGTCGAGCAACGCCGCGTTGGGCTTGCTCAGGGTCACGACGACCGTCCGTGTATTGGGAGTCTGGATGCTTCGGATGTTGCCGAACTTCGCAGCGAATGCGCTGCCGGAGTCCGGGTTGTTGGCGAGTTCAAGACTGAATTTGACGTCCTTGCTGGTGAAGGGTTTGCCGTCGTGCCATTTCACGCCGCTTTGCAGGATAAAAGTGTATTTCTTGCCGCCGTCCCCGACCACCCAGGAGCTGGCAAGGTCACCACTGATTTTCTTGAACCCGGCGTCATACAGCACGAGGGTGGAGTAGTACTTGTTCAGCCAGGTGAACCCGGCGGTATTGGTGAGCGGGTTGAACTGTTGCGGTGCGCCTCCTGGGCCTTGATCGAAGGCGCCAGTGATGACCTTGTCGGCGGAGGCGGTGCCCAGGGTGGTCAGGGCGAGGGTGAGGGCCAGCACGGAACGCTTGATCATGGTGTTCTCCTGTTGGGGTAGAGGTCAGGATGCGGGGGTGGAGCGGACGTCAGTGACGAGCGTGGTGTCGGTGGATGGAGCGAGGCGTTCGTTGATCTGCTGGAAGTGGGCGTGCATGGCCTGCGTGACCTTGGCTGGTTTTCTCTGACGCAGGGCGTCGACGATGGCCATGTGGTCCTGAGCGGTCTGTTCGAGGTTCCAGTGGGTGGCGCCAGCGCTGCCGTGCAGTCGGCGGAACACTTCCCAGAACAGTTCGACGAGGCGGTTGAGGAAGAGGTTGTGCAGGGGGCGGTAGAGCACGAGGTGGAATTCGCGGTCTTCATCCTCGAAGGTCTCGCCGCGCTTGGCTTTGTCGATCATCTGCTGGGCGAGACGGTGGAGCTGGTCAATCTGTTGCGGGGTGGTGTGGCTGACGACCATGCCGACGAGCCCTTCTTCGAGGGCAGTGCGGACCTGCAACAGGTCGCGCAGGGATTTCCCGTCGCTGGCGAAGGAGTAGGGCAGGTTTTCGAAGATGCTGTCGAAGGTGAAGGCTTTGACGTACAGGCCTTCGCCTTGTCTGGCTTCGAGGATGCCGACGGCTTCCAGGGTCTTCACGCCTTCGCGCAGGGACAGGCGGCTCATGCCCATGTCTTTGGCCAGCTGGCTTTCGGAAGGAAGCAGATCGCCGGGTCGCAGGTGGTGTTCTTCGATGTAGCGTTTGATGGCGATTTGTGCCTGGCGGTAGGCGGGTACTTTGGTGGTCATGCGGCCTCCTGCATGCGAGAGGTCTGTTCCGAGCGAGAACATCAGATATCTGATAGGTAGATTGAGCATAAGGACTGTGACCTCAAACGTCAAGCACCGGTCATGGGTTGCCTGATCAGCATTCATCGCGCTCCCTCAAGGCCTTCTGCAAGGCGAAATAACCCGACTCAACACGTGAGCAGGTGACTCAGACAGGTGCTGTTTGACAGAACACTATGCCCCCGATACGATGCTCCTGCTTCTCGTCACTTATCAGACATCTAACCTCAGATAACTGAGCTGCGGGGTAGTGTTCCGCTCGCTGGAGGTCCTTATGAGCAGCATGTTTCGGTCTGCCGCCCAGGGCGGCGACAGCGGTGGCGAACACGGCGGCACCTATCCTGACCTGCCGCTGCCGCTCACACATGGCGTGGGCGGAATCATCGGTACGACCGTTTACGCTGGACTGGGCACCGCCGGGCAGAAATTCTTTGCACTGGACCTCACGCAACCCAACCGCGTATGGACCGAAGTGGCTGCCTTTCCCGACCCTGCGCGTGACCAGGCTGCGGCCGCCGTGGCAAACGGAAAACTGTACGTGTTCGGTGGAATCGGGAAAAGCACGCCTGAGGCCACCACCGCGGTATTTCATCAGGTCCACGTCTATGATCCAGGTGCCAACACCTGGGCCATGCTGAACACCCGCGTTCCCCGGGAAATCGCTGGAGGCAGCGCCGTTACCCAGGGCGACCGGATCCTTCTCTTCGGCGGTGTCAACCGCACCATCTTCGACAGGTACTTTGAGGACATGGCGGCCGCCGGAACCGACAAGGACAGAAGAGACACAGTGACACTCGCGTACTTCAACCAGCGACCTCAGGACTACCGCTTCAGCCGGGACCTTCAGGCCTACTCTCCCGCCACCAACACCTGGGAATCCCTGGGGGTTGTGCCCTTCGCTGGTCGGACTGGAGCCGCCCTCCACTTAGAGGGCAATATCCTGACCGTGATGAATGGCGAGCTCAAACCTGGCCTCCGCACGCCCGCTGTCCATCAAGGCGTCGTCAGCCCGGCGGGCGTCACCTGGCGCGCGTTGCCTGACCTTCCCCCCCCAGCGGCTGGCCAAGTCCAGGAAGGTCTGGCCGGCGCCTACACCGGGTGCAGTGGTGGTGCGCTCCTGCTGGCTGGAGGCACGAACTTCCCCGGAAGTAGCGCGCAATTTGCCCGGGGTACCCTTTACGCCCACCAAGGGCTGAAGAAGACCTGGCACACCACCGTGTACGCCTTACGGGGAGGCCGCTGGAGTATCGCCGGCCAGCTGCCACAAGCTCAAGGACACGGCTTGAGCATCCAGTTCGGTGACGAGGTCCTGCTGATCGGCGGGGAGCTTCCAGGTGGAACAGCAAGCGCGAAAGTCATCTCAGTGCAGGTCAAAGACGGCCAACTGCTGACTGCCCGCTGAGGAGACAGCCGTCCCTTTGTGCGCGCCGGCCGGGTGCCTGGTGCTGTCAATGAGCTGTGGGCCCTGTGCTTAACCCGGTCCTCGCGCACCCTGACCCCAGGAAAGTCAGGTCGCCTGCTGGCGCCGCACGTGGTTGCCACTGGTGGTCGCATGGTTCTGGAAGAGGGTGTCGTCCCGCCTTGGGAGACGCCAGGCGCAGATCGTGCGACTCACCGGAGATCGTCTCGAGACATATGGAGAGTGGTCCAGCCTGCGCGTGCTCCGGCAGCACATGCAAATCCTCGCTGAGCAGGGACTGCTGGAGCCGGTGTTCGAGGGCCATAGCTACCAGCTCCCGATGGACGCAATCACCGTTGAATGAAGGTGCCGCCCTTCCCGACCCGTCTGCCGAGTGCACTCATCCCATGCAGCCGGATGTAACGGTTTGGTCAGTGCGTTTCAAATCTGCGACAGGTTGGTGATGAAAAAGGCGGCCAAGTGGCCGCCTTTGATGTGAAACAGTATAGCCCAGGATCCACGTATGCGCAACGTATGCATTCCGATTCTCGGGGCTGAACTCTGAAAGACCGGGATACGCGCTCCTGACGGTCGCAGACTCTTCAGAGATCGGCGAGTTTACCAGCCAGGTCATCTGCCGGCACATCAACGTACGCCCGTGTGTGTTGACGTTGGCATGGCCCAGATGGTGTGCCACACGAACAAAATCCCGCGTCCGTCGGTACAATAAGGTTCCGTTGTATTTCCGGAAAGCATGAAAGCCCGCCCAGGGGAGACCCTCCTGTTCCATCAGGCGCCGCAGGTGATAGGTCGCACCAGACCGGTGAGCGTAGGTGAACAGGCGGTCCCCTTTACCCTGACCAGCATGTGCCTGAAGGGCGTCGAGGAGGCTGCCGGAGATGCCGACGATGCGGCGCTTGCGCCCTTTGCCCTGAACGGTCAGGCGGCGGCTGGCGAGGTCCACCTGAGTCCAGGTGAGGGTCAGGGCTTCCTCGATGCGCAATCCCGCATGTGCTGTCAGCAGGATCAGAACCCGCAGGTCGGTGCGCTGCTCCCGTTCCGCGGCGGCCAGCGCCCGGTGCACCACCGTCTCGCGGTGGGGAGGCCGCCGGGTGATCGCATCGGTCCGGTCCCGCGGCTGCATCAGGATCGGCTTCCTACACGGCATCCAGGTGCTCAATCGCCTGCGTCGCCTGGAGGACCAGGTGCGCGGCCTGCATAAGATGGTCGACGAGGAGCGGCCGTGTCAGGAGATCCTCACGCTGCTCAGCGGTGTCCGCAGTGCCCTGGACGCCACCGGGGAAACCATTTTTGAGCAGTACCTGCTGAGCTGCGCGGCCGAGGAAGGGGAGCCTCTGCCGACCAAGGAGATTGTCAAAACAGCGCGTCTGCTGCGCTGACGGGAACAGCATATGGGAAGAGTGAGGACGGCCAGCAGTTCGAACACTCCCCCGTCATTGGTTGACCACCCAGTTCAAGCTGGCTCAGCGGGTGTGTTCGAGCAGACGCTCACGGACGAGTGGAGCCACTTCCTGGCCAAGCAACTCGATGGCGCGCAGCATCCGCTCATGCGTCATCACCACGTTCGTCATCTGGAACGTGAGGCGCGAGACGCCCCCCAGCACCTCATTCACGTGCAACACCTTGTCCACCACCTCCTGAACACCCCCGATCAGGTACGCCCCGGCCGGACCACACTCCGCATCGAACCGGGCGCGTGACGGCGCCGGCCACCCCCGTTCACGGCCGATGGTCTCGATCATCCGCGCGTACCCCGGATAGAACGCGTCACGCGCCTCCTGCGACGTGGGAGCCACGAAACCAAACGCATGAACACCGACCCGCAGCGACTCCGCTGGATGCCCGGCCGCCAGACCAGCCTGCCGGTAGAGATCCACCAGCGGCCGGAAACGCCGGAAGCTCCCGCCGATGATCGCCACCATCAAGGGCAGCCCGAGCGTGCCCGCGCGCACGAACGATTCCGGGGTGCCGCCCACGCCAAGCCAGATGGGAAGCGACTCCTGCTGCGGACGCGGGTAAACGCCCTGACCAGTGAGCGGCGCGCGAAAACGCCCCTGCCAGTGCACCTGAGGGTCATCGCGAAGTTTGAGCAGCAACTCGAGTTTCTCGGCGAACAGCGCGTCGTAATCGTGCAGGTCAAGCCCAAACAAGGGGTAGGCTTCCACGAAGGAGCCGCGTCCCACGACGATCTCCGCACGGCCACGCGAGAGCAGGTCGAGGGTGGAGAACTGCTGAAAGACCCGGACAGGGTCGTCCGCGCTGAGGACCGTGACGGCGCTGTTCAGGCGGATGCCTTGGGTGCGCGATGCGGCGGCGGCGAGGATGATGGCGGGCGCAGCATCGAGGTACTCACGGCGGTGGTGTTCGCCGACGCCGAACGAGTCGAGACCGACCGCGTCGGCACGTTCGATTTCTTCGATGAGGTGGTTGAGGCGGTCTGCGCCTGAGAGAGTAAGGTTGGTGTCGGGATCAGTGACGGTGGCGGCGAACGAGTCAATGCCGATTTCCATGATGGGTCTCCTTAGACGTGGCTTTCGCCGTGTGGGTGAAGGGCAGCGCCGATACGCGCCTATCGTTCCTATTTCGCTGCTTTGATGTCGTCTCAGAGCGGCCCCGCTTCCCTCTCCCGCCGCATGTCATATGCGGTCGCGCGGCCGCCAGTGAGGTCAGGAGTTCACTGGCGGCCGCGCGACCGGCCCGGTTGGCACCGATGGTGGACGTGGACGGCCCGTATCCCACCAGGTGAATCCGGGGCTCGCTCGCCACCTGCGTGGCCAGGCGTCCGGTCATCACGATTCCATCCTCCGCGTCCGGCCTGCGCAACATCAGCGGAGCGAGATGATCAAGAGAACTGCGAAAGCCGGTACACCACAAAATCACGTCCGCATGCACTTCTGAACCATTCGCCCAGCGCACGCCATCCTCAGTGATCTCAGTGAACATGGGGTGGCGGCTCAGCACCCCCCGCGCCCGCATCTCTTCGACCGCGGGGGTCACCGGGAGTCCAGTGACAGACACGACCGATTGTGGACTCAGGCCGGCCCGGACCCGGTCCTCTACCAGGGCCACGGCGGCGCGGGCCGCCTGATCATCGAAGGGTCCCTCACGGAATACTGGGGGCTGGCGCGTCACCCAGGTGGTGGTGGTGACCTTGGAGATCTCGCCCAGCAGCTGAAGGGCTGAGATTCCCGCGCCCACGATCACGACGTGTTGACCCGCGAACGCCTGGGGGGTCCGGTAGTCCCGGGTGTGCAGATGCTGGCCCTGAAAGCGCTCCGCACCGGGGTACTCCGGGATATACGGGGCGTCCCAGGTACCGGTGGCGTTGATCAGGCCGCGCGCGGAGAATTCTCCCCGGTCGGTCTCCACCCTGAAGCGGTCACCGCGGCGGCTCACGAGGATGACCTTCACTGGCCGGAGCACACGAAGGCCGAAGGCTTGCTCATACGCCGCGAAATATCGCGGCACCGCGACCCTGGCCTGCACGTGGGTCTCGCCGGACGCCATGTCCGAGAAGGGCAGGCCCGGCAGATCATGGATGCGGTTGACGGTGCTCAGGGTCAGGCTCGGCCAGCGGAACTGCCATGCCCCTCCAGGGGCCGCCGCGGCGTCCAGGATGACGAATTTCTTGCGGGGTACGAGGCCGGCCTGCTTGAGGTGGTAGGCCGCAGAAAGGCCAGCCTGACCGCCCCCGATCACGACTATGTCGGTTTTGAGTGCCGCACCAGGGGGAGCCAGGCGGCCAGCCGGACCAGGGGTCATATCGGGGTCATCGTCAGTGGACGCTGGAGCCATGCGTGCAGTGGGCCCGATCCTGAGGGTAAGGTTCTGGATTCCGAAAAGGGAGGCGCACGCTGGCCGTGCGCCTCTCCTGTCCATGATGTGGTTGCCGTATTTACCGACGCAGGTGGACTTAGCGCCCGGGTAAGGGCCGACGGTGGTGGCTGCGCCCGTCAGGCCGGAGTCCTGAGAAGGCTTTACTGCGCTTTGAGCTTCTGGGTGATCTCGATCTGGCGGCGCACCTGATGGCGGATGGAGGCCTTGTCTGCTTCGCTCAGCGGTTCGCCGTTGGCGGTGACGCTGGCGCCGTAGGGGTTGCCGCCGGAAGCGAAGAGCACCGGATCGGTGTAGCCGGGAGGCGTCAGGATGGCGCCCCAGTGCATGGCGGTGATGTACAGCGTCTGGAGCGTGGTCTCCTGCCCGCCGTGGGGGTTCTGCGCGCTGGTCATGGCGCTGAAGGTCTTGTTGGCCAGGGCGCCGGTGCCCCACAGTCCACCCAGCGTGTCGATGTACGCGCGGATCTGGCTGGTGGCCCCACCGAACCGGGTGGGGGAGCTGAACAGGATCGCGTCGACGTTCTCCAGGTCAGCCGGCGTGGCTTCGGGAACGTGGGCGGTGCGTTCCTGCTGTGCCCTCCAGGCGTCCTGACCGTTCACGACTTCCTGGGGAGCCGTTTCGCGCGCCTTGACCAGGCGCACCTCGGCGCCGGACTCGCGGGCGGCTTCAGCAGCCACTTCGGCCATCTGGTGGTTGGTGCCGTAGGTCGAGTAGTACACGATGGTCATCCTGACGGGGCTGGGGGTGGTCACGGGGGACTCCTGGGGCGCATCCTGCGCCTGCGTGCGGGGGTAGAGGGCTTTGAGGAGGCGGTCGAGGAACGTCATGGGCCTGCCTTTGAATAGAGGTTGAAACGGGGGTCTGGCCTTGCTTGCGTACGCACTAGAACACTTTAATATTAAAGTGTCAAGGGAAGATCCTTCGACGTTTCCACTCCGTCCCTGACTGGTTCACGCAAAACGCCGTGTCAGTAACCCAAAAAAACCTACTGCAGGAGACGCAAGAGCCCTTCGAGCTGCTGGAGCTGGTCGGTGGTCAGCCCGGCGAACTGCGCCTCGTGGATGTCCACCACGACTGGAAGGGCCTGGTTCATCAGTGCGCTGCCCTCAGGGGTCAGGGACAGCCGTTTGGTTCGGCCTGCCACCTCCCGCCGGATCAGTCCACGACTCAGCAGGCGCTGCGCGTGATACGTCATATTTCCCTCTGTGAACAGCATGTGCTGAGCGAGTTCCTGTTGCGTGGCCCCGGGATGCGCCCGCACCACGGCCAGCAGGTCGAACTCGGTGGGCGTCAGCCCGAGAGGAGACAGCGCACTCTCAACATCCCGGATCTTGCCCTGAGTCAGACGTATCAGACGGCGCCACAGGCGAATAGACGGCTGCCGCAGCGCCTCGTCCACGTCCAGTGAGGCAGGCATCTCGGTCACGCGATCACTATACGGGCGCCATGCAGTCTCGGGACGAGCCCGCCACAGCCAGCTCCGGGGGACAGTGAACGACGAAGGGCGAACGCCTTCACCGTCCTTGTCTTGTGTACTCCGGACGTACTCCACGACAGAGGCCGCCCAGGTGAAGGCGGCGGGCAGGCCTCACCTCAGCCGTGTGGCTCTTGACTGCCCCGCGAATCAGGAGACTCCCGCGACTCGCGCGGCATAACCTGGCCGCGGCGTGTTCAACAGGCTGCCAGGCCATTTTTTCCTATGCAGCACACGAACCGTGCCACCGATGAACAGGAGATTCCAGCCGACCCCCATCAGCCATCCGCTCGTCACCCCTACCGTCCTGACCCAGGGAGTGCTGCTGCCTAAGCCGGAATGCTCGGTGCGCAAGCGGACTACAAAGCTATATGACCGTGCTTGACAGGGGAAGAACATGTAAGTATTATCATTACATGTTGAGCGGAGATCCACGAGCATGAACAGCCACTACGCGATGGCCGTCCACGTGCTGGCCCTGATCAACATGTACCCCGACAGCGCCCGCACGTCCGAAGACATCGCTGCCAGCATCGGCACCAACCCCGTCGTGGTGCGCAACGTCATCGGCCACCTGCGCCGCGCCGGGCTGCTCGATACGCGCCAGGGCGTCGCCGGAGCCCACCTGACCCGCGCCCCTCGTGACATCACCCTGCTGGACGTCTACCGCGCCGTGAACGCGCCAGCGTCCGTATTTAAGCTTCACGAACAGCCGAACCCACGATGCCCGGTCGGATCGAGAATTCAGGGCAGCCTGACCCAGGTGTTCGGCGAAGCGCAGGGGGCGTTGGAAGCGCATCTCGCATCGCTCACCCTCGAGGATGTGACGGGTGACCTGGCCCGGCGTGTCAGCTGATTTTTTTACCTAACATGTAAGCACTCGCGTTACACCTTCTCACTCAAGGAGTCCCCATGAACATCCTGCTCATCGGCGCCACCGGCTTTCTCGGCACCCGCATCCTCCACGAAGCCCTCAACCGCGGTCACACCGTCACGGCCCTCGTCCGCCGCGAACACGCCCTCACCCCCGCCCCGAACCTCCACATTGAAGTTGCCGACGCCAGCCTCCCCAGCGACGTCGCCCGCCTCGCCACCGGCACCGACGCCATCATCGCGTCTGTCAGCGCCCGGAAACCCGGCGACACCCCCATCCCCACCACCATCCAGGCCATCGCAGACGGCGCCCGCCAGGCCGGCACGCCCCGCCTGTTCGTGGTCGGCGGCGCCGGCAGCCTCGAAGTGGCCCCTGGCGTCGCGCTGATGGACGCCCCTGGCTTCCCCGACGCGTACCGCACCGAAGCCGAACAGCACGGTCAGGCGCTGGCCTTTCTGCGTGGCAGCGACCTGAACTGGACCTACCTCAGCCCCGCCGCTGAAATTGCACCCGGTGAACGCACCGGCACCTTCCGCCTGGGTGGCAACCAGTTCTTCACCGACGCCGAGGGGCGCAGCTTCATCACGGCCGAGGACTACGCGGTCGCCGTGCTCAACGAACTCGAACACCCCCAGCACGAGCGCCAGCGCTTCTCCATCGCGTACTGACCCTCACGAGGATCCTCATGTCTGATCTGCACCTCCTGTATGTCACCGACGCCTACTGCGGCTGGTGCTGGGGTTTCGCTCCAACCCTGAGCGCCTTCCACGCGCGGCACCCCCACCTTCCCCTGCGCCTGATCTCCGGCGGGCTGTTCACCGGCGAGAAGATCGCCCCCATAGCTGCCTACCCGCACATTCCCGGCGCGAACGACCGCATCACCCACCTCACTGGCGTCACGTTCGGCGACGCGTACCAGGCGCGCCTCCAGGAAGGCATCCTGGTCCTGAACTCCGATGACGCGGCCGCCGGCCTGGCCGCGCTGCGCGCCCTCGCCCCTGACCGGGCTCTGGAAGCCTTCCATGCCATCCAGCATGCGTTCTACATGGAAGGGCAGAGCCTGAGTGATCCCCGCACCTACCGCGCGGTCGCCCAGACCCTGAATCTCGACCCGGACGCCGCCGAAGCCGCATTCCATGGCCCGCAGGCCCGAACTGAAGCGGCGCAGGATTACCAGCTGGCCCGCACGCTGGGCGTAGACAGTTACCCGACCCTGCTGGCGCAACAAGACGGACAGCGCACGGTCCTCGCCCGTGGCGCGGCCACCGTGGAACAGGTTGAAACGCGCCTCCAGCGCGCCTTGAACCCAGCGACACCCTGACCATCAATCGTACCAGGCAGGGAGGGCATGTTGCCCTCCCTGCCTGGTGCCGTGATCATCACGCTGGCCCTCGTGGCCGTCACGGCAAACGCGGGTGGCCGCATGTCACCCCTGGTGGGCCTGACGTGGTCTCCACAAAGGCTCTGAGATGGCCAGCCGCTACAGCCGAGTACTCCGCCGGGACCGCAATACCAAATCCAGCAGACGCCGGGCTTCAGGCCGGACCACCACATCGCTGGGCACCACCACCACATACGACACCGTCACGTTCAGGGCCTCGATCAACACCGGACTGACCTGCCCCGCCTCGATTTCCAGTCTGGCCACGCTCGGCGGCAGAATGGTCACTCCCAGGCCACGCCCGACGGCCTCGCGCACGGCCGTGAGGCTTCCCAGTTCGAACTGGACGGCGGGCAGCACGGTGGCCTCATTCAGCAGACGCTCAGCGTGCCGGGCCACGGTCGAGCCCACCATCGGCCAGAGGAAGACCTCCTGGGCGGCAGCCAGCAATGGTGTAGAGCCCCGGTCCTCCAGCGGGTGCCCGGCCGGGACCAGGAGACACAGGTCCTCAGCACTGAACCGGTGGCCCTCCAGCCCAGCCGGTAAGGGTCCGGGTGGCTGGACAATCAACGCCGCGTCAGAGGCTCCCGAAGCGACCGCCTCCATCAGGCTCGTGGAATGCCCGCTGGTGACCCGGACTTCGTGCCCGGCCTCATGGGCGCCGGACACCAGGCTGACGGCCTGCCCGCTGAGCGTCCACGACAGGCCCAGGCGGAGGGGGCGGGTGCGGGCCTGGCGGGTCCGGAGGTGCTCCGCAGCACCAGAGAGCGTCGTCGCGATCACGCGGGCGTACCCCAGCAGGTCCTGCCCGGCTTCCGTCAGCGTGATGCCGTACGCCGTGCGGGTGTAGAGCCGCTCGCCCACCACGTCCTGAAGCGCCTTGAGCTGACCGCTGACGGCCGGCTGGCTGAGCCGCAGCGCCTCGGCCGCGCGGCTGATGTTGCCGTACTCTGCCACGACACTGAACGTCACCAGGTAGTCCGGATCCAGGCGCATCCACCCAGCATACGCGGGCCCACTCCAGTAGTTATCTGATTTTCCGATAACTGAACGCAGGTCTGCTTTCTTGTTCATGCCGGAGCCATTCCGTAGCGTGAGTTTAGCCCGGTGAAACCGGCCCTGAGGGAGAAAATGACCAATTCAACTGCACCGACACCCTACGCCCGCGACGTCCTCGTGAGCACCGCCTGGGTTGCCCAACACCTTGGAGACCCCACCGTCCGCCTCATCGAAGTGAATGAGGACATCCTGCTGTACGACACCGGTCACCTCCCCGGCGCCCTCAAGATCGACTGGCAGATAGACTTCTGGCACCCCGTGATGCGGGACTTCATCACCCCCAAGGAAGTCAGCGCCCTGCTGGGCCGCCTGGGCATCCGGGAATACGACCAGATCATCCTGTACGGCGACAAAAGCAACTGGTGGGCCGCCTACGCGTTCTGGTTCCTGTCCTACAGCGGCGTGCAGAACCTCAAACTAATGGACGGCGGGCGCCAGAAGTGGATGGCTGAGGGCCGCGAAGTCACCACCGACGTTCCTGAAGTCAGGCCGACGGTGTATCCCGCGTTGCAGTGCGATGAAAGCATCCGGGCATACCGCGAAGACGTGCTGGCCCACCTTGACGGGGTGCAGGCTGGTCGCGGCGCCCTGCTTGACATCCGCAGCCCCGACGAGTTCTCCGGCAAGGTCACGCACATGGCCAACTACCCGCAGGAAGGCGTGCTGCGCGGCGGCCACATTCCCGGCGCCCGAAATGTTCCGTGGGCGAAAGCCGCGAATGAGGACGGCACCTTCAAAAGCGTCGAAGAGCTGCGGGCCCTGTACGAGGGTGAAGGGGTCACCCCGGACAAGGACGTCATCGCGTACTGCCGCATCGCGGAGCGCAGCAGCCACTCCTGGTTCGCCCTGACGCAGCTGCTCGGCTACCCGCGCGTCAGGAATTACGACGGCAGCTGGACCGAATGGGGCAACGCGGTCGGGCTCCCCATCGAGAAAACTTACGTTCCTGAGTGAACCTCCCCCTCGCGTGGCCACCCTCCGGGGGAGACCAGCTGACCTTCACCCGTCTGGTGCTCTTCCCTGTGGTCCACGCCCTGAAAGGAGTCCGGTGACCGTCCCGTCCCCTTCGCCTGCCGCCCGTCCCTGGACCACGTCCGCGTTGCTGGCCCTGCTCGCCGTCCTTCTCCTGCTGGGCAGCGCGTGGGCTTACGCGCGAATCCGCAGTCCCTTCCCCTATTACGGCACCGCGTACACCCCGCCCGTGGCCGCGCAGCCGTTCCAGGGCACGGACCACACCGGCCAGCCCTACACGTTCACACCAGGCAGTACGGGTCGCACGACCGCCGTGTTTTTCGGATTCACCCATTGCCCGAACATCTGTCCGCTCAGCCTGGCGTACCTCGAAAAAGCCCGGCAGGCCCTGACCCCGCAGGAACGCCAACAGCTGGACATCGTGCTGGTCAGCGTCGACCCCGCGCGCGACACTCCCGAGCGCCTTGGGGCGTATGTGGAGTTCTTCGGGACCGCCACCGGCGTTCACATCCCTGAACCCGCGCTGGCCAGAACCGCGCAAGCGTACGGGGTGGCGTACCAGCAGGTGAAGCTTGACGGCGGCGCCGGGTATCAGGTGAATCACACGCCCGCCACGTACCTGGTCGACGGGTCTGGTACCTTGCGCGTCCTGTGGGACTACACCCAGCTCACGCAGGTGGACCGCGTGGTCCGCGATCTCCGCCACGTCCTGGAGAACCCGCTCCCATGACGGCGGCACCGGCCAACCTGAATCCCACCCTGCTGGATCTGCTCTCCCTACGCTTTGATCCTGGAGTGTGGCTGCCCATCCTGGCGATCACCGGCGTGTACCTCTGGCATGCGCAGCGCGCCCGCCGGTCATGGGTGGGACGGGCCGGCTGGCCTGCCTGGAGGACCGGACTGTTCCTGCTGGGCATGCTCCTGCTGCTCGTGGCCACGCAATCGGCCGCCGCGACCGTCACACAGAGCAGTATGGCGGTGTACATGGCGCGCCTGATGGTCCTGGCGGAAGTGGTGCCGCCCTTGCTGGTGTTGGGTCTGCCGCGCACGCTGCGGCCCCACCCCGACCGTCCGCTGGGCCGGGCGCTGAGCGTGCTGCTTGACCCCTGGGTCGCGCTGGCGGTGTGGACGGCCGTCATCACCTACTGGAACGTCCCGGCGGGGTTCAACGCTTCCGTGGTGTCCAACACGGCCGAAGCGCTGCTGCCGACCCTGTACCTGCTCAGCAGCCTGATGGTGTGGGCGGTCGTGCTCAGACCCCTGCCTACCGTGCAACCCGCCAACATCGGCTCCCGCGGCTGGTTCGGCCTGCTCGCGGCACTGCCGATGATGGCGGTCGCGGGCGTGTGGCTGAATGCGCCGGACGTGCTGTACGCCCCGTACGTGGCCGCGTTGTGCCTGTGGGATCTGACGCCACTCCAGAATCAGCAGCTCAGCGGCTGGATCATGATGATGGCCGGCATCCCGGCGATGTGCGTAGCACTGATGCAGCTCATGGCCTGGTTGATCCAGCTGGCCGACGGCGACGCGACCCCTAAAGCCCGTGGGTAGATCCTGCACCCGTGCCCTCCCGGTCGACC
The DNA here is from genome assembly GCF_000020685.1 of Deinococcus deserti VCD115. Taxonomy (NCBI): domain Bacteria; kingdom Thermotogati; phylum Deinococcota; class Deinococci; order Deinococcales; family Deinococcaceae; genus Deinococcus; species Deinococcus deserti. The sequence continues at coordinate 186,494 of NC_012528.1, forward strand.
TTCGGCGGCACCTCGTGAGGACCGCGGCGCACCCTGAACTGCCCTGGCGGAACCTGCTGACCGTCTTGGTGCTGGCGGCCGCATTTGCCTTTCCGTTTCGGGCCACCCCGGGTGGAGCGTCCTCACCCGGGATCGGTTCTGAAACGCTTTCGCAGGCTGCCCCTGGGAATGCCACCGGACACGCACCACATGAACCGCGGGCGGGCTGGACGTCCGGAACCAACGGGCATCCGCATCCCCACTGTCTGTTCTGCCTGACCCAGGCGTTCGCCCTGGCGGTGGGAGCGCCCTGGGCAGCCGGTGGACACCTCGGCGCGGTGCCAGCACCCCAACCGTCCTGGCCTGTCGTTCGCCTCCTGACGGCCCGGCAGGCAGATGCGCGGGCACCTCCAGCGGAGGTCTGCACCACCTGTTCCCGTCCCACGCGCCCATTTCATCAACCAGGAGTTGTTTATGTCCATTGTCCTGCGCGCCGCGTCCCTGCTGGCCGCTCTGCTGCTGTCCGCCGCCGGTGCCCACGCCACCATCCGCACGGAAGGCGGCCTGACCGAAAGCAAGGCAGGCGCTTCTGAAACCTACCGGCTGAACGTCCCCACGGAGAAAGCCATCAGCACCACCCAGGTGCGCCTGATCGTGCCGGCCGGCGTGACCCTCAGCCGGTTCCAGGTCACGCCTGGGTTTACCCGCACCGTGACCACCAATGCTGCCGGCCTGGTCACGGAAGTTATCTGGAAGGGCCGCATCGGCCCCATGGAATACGCCCGGTTTTTCTTCCAGGCGGTCAACCCTGAGCAGCCGGGTTCCATAACCTGGAAGGTGTACCAGACCTACAGTGACGGGTCCGTGGTGGCCTGGGACGACAGTGATCCCAGCCAGGCTCCTGCCAGCAGAACCACCGTCAAGTAAACCGGGAGGCACCTTCCCCCTGCCTTCTCGTCCTGCCAAGGAGCATCCCATGATCCGTTTCTCGCTGCTGGCTCTCCTGCTGGCCATGCCCGGTGCGTCGGCGCACACGGCCGTCACCTCAGTCACTCCTGCCGCGAACACTACGGTCGCCGCCCCCGGCGCGGTCAGGATCTCGTTCAGTGAGCCGGTCAACCTGCGCTTCTCGACGTTCAAGGTCTACCCGCTCAAGGCCACCGGCACCACCCTGACCCAGGCCGCGAAACGCCTGGCACCGGTGGCCCTCGCCGCCCGCGACGACGCGTCCGTCCGGGCCGACACCGCCCCGATACTGACGGGGAGAGCCGCGCGCGTCACCCTGCCGCTGAAACCCAACCTGCCGGCCGGGCCTTACCTGATCGTGTGGCGGGTCCTGTCGGAAGATGGCCATCCGGTCACCGGACACCACCATTTCCACGTGAAATGACCGCTGGATTCGCGCATTTTCTGATGTTTCTGGCTGTGGCCGTGCTGCTGGCCGCCAGCCTGGTGTGGAGACGGTTGGCCCCTCATGGTCTGACCCTCCCTCGCCACCCGTTCGCGTGGCTGGGTGCCGGGTTCTGGCTGATGCTGACTGGACTCGCGCTGAACGTTGCTGCCACGCTGAGTGCCCTTGGATTCACGACTCCTGGTGACGTGATCGACTACCTGCTGACGACTGGACCAGGCCGGGCTGCCCTGGTGACCTTATTGGGCACGACGTTGCTGCTGGTGGCGGAGGTGGGTGAATGGTCCGCCCCGGTAGCCCGAAGTGGCGCCGCCGCGGGCGTCACCGTGATGTTGTGGGGCCTGGCCGGCCTGGGGCATGGCGCGGATCATGAGAGCGTGCTGGTGCGCGCCGCACACGCCCTGCATAGCGGGGCGATGGGCGGCTGGGTAGGCGGGATGCTGATGCTGGTCGTCGGACGTCCAACCCACTGGACGCGGATGGCCCGCGCTTTCTCACCGCTGGCCCTGACGTGTGTGGTTGTGCTGGGTGTGAGTGGGGTGCTGATGGGCGTCTCCCACGCGGGCCCACCTGGACAATGGACCGCCAGCCCGTACGGCCGCACGCTGCTGCTCAAGCTGTTGGCGGTGCTGGGCGTGCTGACAGCTGCATGGCGCGTGCGGCGCCACCGGTCAGACCGCCCCGCGGACGTCCCCTTCCTGGCGTTGCGTGTGGAACTGGGCCTGCTCCTGGTGGTGCTGGTCCTCACGGCTGTACTGGTGATCAGCGCGTCCCCGACCCACGGCTGATGCCCTTCCCAGGGTGCGGGCGGCGCGCGAGGCGCGAGCTGCGTGCCGGGCGGCCTGCCTTGTTCAAACTCACCAGCCGGAAGCTGCCGCTACGCTCAGGAACTCCAGTCACGTAAGGGCATCACCCTTCCCTGGCGCAAGCAGAATCCCGGGAGAGCCGGTGGACACTGCGGGGCAGATTCCACACCAGACAAAGGTGTCACCGCGTTCTGGCGGGTCGCGAAGCGCAGCAGCCTCTCCTGGCTGGCCATGACGCAGCGTCTCGCTGGACGCGCCTGCCTGTTATCGGCATTTCCAATAACGTTACCCCTGCCCGCTTTCTTGAGGCGTCCGGCACCTGGCGGTAGGCTGAGCACGTCAGAACCCGAGGTCAGGATGATGCGAACGCCCACCACCACGCCCTACGCCCACGATGTCCTTGTTGATACAACCTGGCTCGAACAGCACCTTGAAGATCCCACGGTCCGCATTCTTGAGGCCAGTGAGGACACCTTGCTGTAAGGCGCTGGTCATGTGCCGGGCGCGGTGCAGCTGGACTGCCGGGCTGACCTGTGGGATCCGGTCATCCGCGATTTCGTGTCTCCTGAAGCCTTCGCGGCCCTGATGGGGCGGCTGGGAATCACGCCTGATACGACCGTGGTGCTGTACGGCGACAAAAGCAACTGGTGGGCGACGTACGCCTTCTGGGTCCTGCGGTACTGCGGCCATGAGCGCGTCCGGCTGGTCAATGGTGGCCGGCAGAAACTGATGACCGACGGGTTCGACCTGACCGACGAGATACCAGACGTTCAACCCTGCACCTACCCGGTGCAGGAGCGCAACGAACAGCTGCGCATCTACCGGGATGAAGTGCAGCATCACATCCACGCAGTGCGTGCCGGCCGGGGGGCCCTGGTCGATGTTCGCAGTCCGGATGAATACGCCGGGCACGTGACGCACATGCCGGAGTACCCGCAGGAAGGCGTGCTGCGAGGCGGTCACATTCCAGGGGCTGTCAATCTGCCCTGGGCCATGGCGGTCAAGCACGACGGCACCTTCAAGGCCGCAGATCAGCTGCGGCGCATGTACGAGAAGGCGGACGTCACCCCTGACCGGATGGTGGTGACGTACTGCCGTATTGCGGAGCGCAGCAGCCACACCTGGTTCGTCCTGACGCAACTGCTCGGCTATCCCGACGTGCGGAATTACGACGGCAGCTGGACCGAGTGGGGCAACGCGGTGGGCGTCCCCATCGAGACTGCACCTCGCTGAAAGAAGACTGAACTCGAAGCTGACGCCTGAGGTGAAGCCCACCCGGTGTCCTGACACCTGCCCGCGGCTGATGGGCAGAGGAGGAACGATATGGACCTGGAATCCTGGACCCCGAAAGACAAAGCCCGACGCCTGGCGGTGCTGGTCGCGCTGTATCTCTCGACGATGCTGATGGTGGTGAGTGTGCTCGCACTCAAATGGCCGTGGTTTGTGGCGCCCCTGGTAGGGGCCGTCGGCTACGCAGTGGCATTTTATGTGGCCTACGCCATCCTGCGGAACACATTCCGCAGGTAAGCGGAGGCGTGACGTACCCAGGGCGCCAGGCTCCGAAATGATCTGAAGCGCGTCTCAGCGCTCCACCACGCGGTCCTCGTCGAGGCAAAACGGCCATCCCGGCGACCTTGAGTACGCCGGGATACAGCTGGCGGCAGTACAGCGCCACTGAATTTTCTTCAGCGATCACGCGCTTCACTTCATCGTGCTTGCTGGGGTACTCGCGTGCCATCCGTTCTGAGTACTGGACGAAGCCTTCCAGGGTGTTCTCGACGTGCGGGTTCTGCCGGATGTAGTTTGCGCCCGCGTAACTTCTGGTCGGGCGTTGCTGGTTGAGCATCAGGTCATGGAAGGAGAGGACTCGGCGCGTGTTTCACTCGAGGATGCCAGTCATTCAGGGACCTTCAGCGGGCTCAGGAGTGAACAAATGGAGCCGCCCTCCCAGGATGAGTGGGAAGGCGACCTTTGCCTATGGCCTGGGCTTGAGATCAGTGCTTCAGAATTTGCCGTTGCCGTTCTTCCACTCGCTGCGCGCAGGAATGGTTTCGACGGTGTCCCAGTGCTCGGCAATCTTGCCATTCTCCACGCGGAAGAGGTCATAGAAGCTGGTGGGCTTCCCGCCGAGGGTGCCCTCGCTCATGACGAGGACGAAGTTACCTTCACCGAGGACCTTATGAACTTTGGTGTACCGCATGGTGACGCCCACTTTCGCCATCGCGTCGAGGGCCGCGCCGAGGCCGCTGAGACCGTCGGCAATCTGGGGGTGGTGCTGGATGTACCGGTCGCCGTCGAAGTAGGCGGTGAGCTTGTCCATGCGGCCGTGGACGAGGATGTCGTCGACGAAGCGCGCGACAAGTTGTTTGTTCCGCTGGGTGTGCTGAAGGTCGGTGGCGGTGGTGGGGCCGTCAATCATGGTGTGCCCGCTGGGGTTGGGGCCTGTGGGAGTCTGCTGGACGTTGTTCCAGTGCTCGACGATCCGGCCGTTCTCGAAGCGGAAGACATCAATGCCGATCTTGGGGCCGAAGAAGTTGTAGTCGGTGTGGGTGAAGACGTGGTTGCCGTCCTGGAAGACGCGGACGGTGTTGACGCGGGCACTGCCCGCCGGGAGGGCCTGGAGCAGGGCACGGTAGCCTGTGAGACCATCCGCAGCGCCGAGGATGTGGTGAGTGTAGTTCTGGGGGTTGATCACGGCGAAGGGGGCGGAGGCACCGGTTTCGATGGCTTTGAGGACGTCGATGACCTGTTGCTTGGGGGTGCTCATGGTGGCGCTCCTGTTCGCGGGAGACTTGAGGGCCGCAGGCTTGGTGGATGCGGGACCGCCGCCACCGAGGACGGCGGCTGTAGCGGTGGCGTTGAGGAGGAGGGCTGTGATAGCCAGAAAACGGGTCTTGTTCATGATTTCCTTTCAAATCTTGTAATGATTTTCTTTACAGGTGGTGTAAAAAAAATCAGAGGGCCAGCTGGACGAGATCAGCCATGATGTCTGCGAGGGTCACTGTCGCAAGGTGGTCTTCCATCGCCTGCTGCGCGTTTCCGAGGACCGTTGTCAGAGCCGCCTGAATGTTCCCGCCGACCGGGCACTGCGGGTGAGGCTGGTCATGCAGCTTGAACACAAGTTCTGGTGCATTGACCGCGTGGTAAACGTCGAGCAGGGTGATGGCTTCGGGCGGGCGGATGAGCCGTGCGCCTGGAGAGCCTTGGCGGGTATCGAGCAGTCCGGCCTTGCGCAGGAGACTCATAACATTACGGACGACGACGGGATTGACGCCGACGCTGGCGGCGATTTCGTCACTGGTACGGGCGTTGTGGGGGTACAGGCTGATGAGGGTGAGGATGTGGACGGCGATGGCGTACTGGCTGTTCATAAATCCCTCCCTTTCAAACCTGTAACAATTTTAATTACAAGAGGTGAAATTGTCAAGCACTTCCAAAAATGAGCGGCCAGTTTCCTGGACCCGCCGCGCGCCGGACGTAACGTGCTCTGGCCAAAGCCTGGCCGTTCCGGTAGCGTTCTGATGCCCGCCCATAGGTGTTCCACCATGAGGGCCCGGGCCTTGAGCCACGCTCAGGGGATCGCGCTGTTGAACTGATGCGTACCGGTGCCATCATTGACGTCTCGCCGTTCGACCGCAGCAGGAGGGATGCAGGCACGCACACCTGCAAAGGCCCCTCGCACGTTCACACGCAGGATCGTGTCGATCCATTTATCGCTCAGGCGATCTAGGTCCGCGTGCGGCACGGGCGTGGTGACCCCGCCAGGTCAGATCGTTTTTCCCTGATGAGGGACTCCGGTGTCCCGGTTAATGAGCAGGACTGAACTCAGGAGCGCACACGTGTAGCAGTTCGGAAACGGTCATTAGCAGAGTGCTACAGATAGGGAATGAAAAAGGCGGCCAGGTGGCCGCCTTTGATGGTGCACATTCTACCTCAGCATACAAGGATGCACACCGGATGCATCCGGATGATCCCATCCCGAGATTCGGACTGATCAGTGCAGCTGGACTTCACGCTGTGCCTGCACCTTCAACGCGTAGGTCACCGCTCCCAGCATCGTGGGGTCGTAATACCGCGCTCCAGGCCCAGATAGGCCGCCGAGTGCAGCGCGTGATACGCCACCCGTAGCGGTTCATCCCAATGCACCATCAGCTTCCGGTACACGTCCTCGCCCGGCGCCGTGAGCAAGCCGGACCAGTGACATGTGAACAGCACACGCACTGAAGAGATTCTGGTCTCAATGTGAGCCCTTCCGCCTTGACGGGGGGTTCCAAGCTGCCTACAATTATAAAAACTAAAACAAAGGTTCACTAGGTGAAACAATGGTAGAAAAAGACCCAGCAGTGGGTTCCATCCGTTCCGTCGAACGGGCCTTCACCCTGCTTGATGCACTGGCCCGCTCCGACCGCCCCCTCACCCTCACTGAACTCAGCAACCGCACCGACATGTCCAAAGCCACGGTGCTCCGCTTCCTGGCCACCCTCGAGCAGTGGGCCCTTACCCAGAAAGTCAACAACGGGTACCAGCTCAATGTCGGCACCCTGCCGCTGGCCTACGCCTTCCTGATGAACGACAGCCTGAACAGGGCCGCGCTGCCCGTCCTGCAACGCGTGGCCCTCGCCACCCAGGAAACCGTCACGATGTACGTCCGCGCCGGCATGGAACGCGTCGTCGTGCAGCGCGTCGAGGGACGCACACCCTTCGCCCACACCCTGCCCGTCGGCCAGCGCCTTCCTCTGCTGCTCGGCGCCCCCGGCCTGGTACTGGCCGCCGCAATGAAAGCCGCTGACCGTTACGCTCTGCTGGAACACCACCCGGAAGTGGTGCTGGCCAGCGGCGAACGGTTCGACCGGCCAGCCATGGAAGCGCGTCTCGATCAGGTCCACCAGCAGGGCTACGCCATCAGCCGCAGCGAGCGACTCTCCCAGATCTTCGCCGTGGCCGCCCCCGTCAAGACGGCGGATCAGACCGTCAAGGCGGCTGTGGGCATCACTGCGCACGAGAAACGCATCACGGACGAGCAGGTCGAGGTCCTGATCGAAGAAGTCATGTTCGCCAGCCGGGCGATCGGCGAAGCGTCCGGATCCTGGTCCACCGGACACCAGGCCTCCAGCCCTCAGACCGAAGTGACGTCGGCCCGCAGCACGCGCCGTCGTCCACGCTGAGGCCTGCCCGTGGAACACACCATGCAGCGATACCAGCAAGCCGCCGCCGTCCTCTTTTTGTTCTTTGCCGTGTTCATCGTCTGGCAGGGCCTGAAACTCCAGTACTACACCCCCCTCGGCCCGGGTTCAGGCTTTTTCGCTGTCTGGCTCGGCGCCCTCCTCGGCCTCCTCGCCCTGATGCAGCTGGTCCAGACCATCCGCCCGGCACGCCCGGCCACCCCGCCGGTGATGGACGCCGACCTGAACGCGCCAGCAGAAGTTGAACCCGAACAGGTGCTGCCGGACCGTTCCGGGGTTATACGCATCGCCGCCGTAATCGGCGCGCTGATCCTGACCGCTCTGCTGCTGCCCCTGCTGGGCTTTCAGATCACCGCCTTCATCCTGCTTATCTTCCTGCTGCTGGGACTGGAACGCGTTCGCCCCGTCACAGCCGTGATTATCGCCCTCGTGTTCAGCGTTGGCCTGTTTCAGCTTCTGACTCGCTTCCTGAGTGTTGAACTGCCGCACTCCTCCCTGGCCGTACTCAAGCAGCTCGGGCTGTAAGGAGACCCGTTATGGAATCATTCACTGATCTGCTGCTCGGCTTCAGCGTGGCGTTGCGCTGGGAGAACCTGCTCTACGCGCTGGTGGGCTCCATCCTCGGGACCCTCATTGGCGTCCTGCCTGGTATCGGACCGGTGGCCGGCACGGCCCTCCTGATCCCTTTGACCTTCGACATGCCTGCCGTCGGCGCCATCATCATGCTGACCTCGCTGTTCTACGGCACCGCGTACGGCGGCACCATCACCAGCGTGCTGCTCAACGTTCCCGGGGAGGCGGCCTCCGCCGTCACCGCCATCGACGGTCACCAGATGGCCAAAAAAGGTCGAGCAGGGGCGGCCCTCGCCATCGCCGCCATCGGCTCGTTCGTCGGCGGCACCGTGGCCACCATCGCGCTGGTGTTCGCCGCGGGCAGCCTCGCCCGCCTGGCCCTGAACTTCGGACCGGTGGAATTCGCTGCCCTGACCGTGCTGGGCCTGTCGCTCCTGATGGGTCTGGCCGGCAAGTCCCTCGTGAAGGGCCTGATGATGGGTCTGTTCGGCCTGCTGCTCGCCCTGGTCGGCCTCGACCCGGTTCAGGGTCTGCCGCGGTTCACCTTCGGACACCTTGAACTGCTCGATGGCCTGAGCTTTGTGGCAGTGGTGATGGGTCTGTTCGGCCTGAGCGAGATCATGCTCCTGATCGAAAACCGCCTGCGTCCCGTGGTGGCGCACGCCATGAGTTCGATGATGCTCAGCCGGCAGGATGTCCGGGACTCCACGGCCCCCATCCTGCGTGGCAGCGTGATCGGCACGGCCCTGGGCCTGGTGCCGGGCATGACCGGCTCCGTGTCCTCGCTGCTTTCCTACGTTGTTGAACGCAAGTCCTCCAAGCACCCCGAGCGGTTCGGCACCGGCGCCATCGAAGGCGTCGCCGGACCGGAAACCGCCAACAACGCCCACGCCAACGGCGCCCTGATTCCCCTGTTCACCCTGGGGATCCCTGCCTCACCGACCGTCGCCGTGCTGATGGGCGCGTTCCTGATGAAAGGTCTGGTGCCTGGCCCCCTGCTCTTCACGGAGCAACCCGAGCTTGTCTGGGGTGTTATTGCCAGCTTCTACGTCGGCAACATCATCCTGCTGATCCTGAATCTCCCCCTCATCGGCATCTGGGTCCGGGTGCTGCTGATCCCGCAGGCGATCCTGATCGCCATCATTCTCGCCCTGCTGGTTGTCGGCGCGTACACCATCAACAACAGCGTGTTTGACATCTACGTGATGCTGATTTTCGGCGTCATCGGCTACCTGCTGCGCAAACTTGACTACCCCATCGCCCCGATCATTCTCGCGCTGGTGCTCGGGCCCCTCATGGAACGCTCCCTGCGCCAGTCGCTGGAACTGTCCCAGGGCAGCGCGCAGATCTTCCTGCAAAGCCCCATCGCGCTCACCTTCCTGATTGCAGCGGCGCTGGTGCTGCTCTCACCCACCTTCCGGCCGCTCCTGACCCGCTGGCAACGCCGCCGCGCCTAGCCGGCGCCCGCACCCTGACCTGTTCCTGCACGTCCTGCCGCGTAGTCCGAGGTTTGCGTATGACCTACACCGCCCAACATCCTCCCTGAATCCCTCCTCGCCTATCGTCCGCTCTTCCTCCACATGCCACTCCCCGCCGCCCAGCGCGGCTCCCCCCAGAGGTCACCCCATGAAAATCACCCCCAAGCAAGGCCTGATGACTGCCACCGCCCTCCTCGTCTCCCTGAGCCTGTTGTCTTCCACCGCTTCCAGCCAGTCGCGTAAGGTTACGTTCCCGGAGAAAGGCAAGACCATTCAGATCATCGTGGGGTTCGCCGCTGGTGGCAGCACCGACGTTGGCGCGCGACTGCTCGCCAAAGGCCTGGAAAAGGAACTGGGCGTACCGGTCGTGATCGTAAACCGCCCCGGCGCGGGTGGTCAGCTCGGCTACGTCGCCCTGACGCAGGCCAAGCCCGACGGGTACACCATCGGGAACACGAACTTCCCGTCCGCCGTGGTGACGTACCTCGACCCAGCGCGTCAGGCCACCTACAAACGCAACGATTTCATCCCGCTGGCCCTGCATGTGGTGGACCCCGGCCTGTTTGCCGTCCGGAAAGACAGCCCGTACAAGAGCCTCAAGGACGTGATCGCGGCCGCCAAAGCCAACCCTGGAAAGATCACCATCTCCACCACCGGACTTCAGACCGATGAGCATTTCGCGATTCTGCAACTCGAGAAGATGGCCGGCGTGAAGTTCGCCCCGGTGCACTTCTCGCAGGGAATTGCTTCCGCCACCACCGCCCTGCTGGGTGGGAAAATTGACGTGTTCGCCGGGAATGTCGGTGATCTCCTCGGCCAGTACAAGGCCGGTGAGGTGCGCATCCTGGGCGTGATGGACGACCGGCGCAGCCCGTTCTACCCGAACGTCCCCACGTTCGCCGCGTACGGCTACAAGCTGGAGAACTCCGCTTCACGCGGTTTCGCCGCTCCGGCCGGTACGCCCACCGAGGTCGTCAACGTCCTGAGCAAGGCCATCCAGAAGGTCGCCAGCTCAGAAGCGCACAAGCAGGAAATGAAGAACTTGGGCCTCACCCTGCGGTACATGACTCCGGCGAAGTACCGCGCTTACTGGAGTACCTACGAAACGGATATTCAGGACCTGCTGCCCCTGTCGCGCCAGTGAACCAATCCGTCATTACCGAACGAGGGCTCCTATGACACAGAAAGTACTTGTCACGTCAATTTTCCTCCACGCTGGTGGGGAGGTCGATCACCTGCTCCGGGCGGAAGGCTTCGAGCCTACCTACGCCCCCGCGCTTACGAAGCGCACTGAAGATGAACTCATTGGCCTTCTCGACGGCGTGTCCGGGGCGATCATTGCCAACGAACCCTTCACGGACCGAGTCCTGGCAGCTGCTCCGGATCTGAAAGTCATCTCCCGCACCGGCGTGGGTTTCGACAGCATAGACGTGGCGGCGGCCACCCAGCGCGGCGTCGTGGTGTGCAACACGCCCAACGTCAACCGGTACGCGGTCGCGGAATGGACCCTGGCGATGATGCTCGGCTGCGCGCGCCACGCCGTGAAGAACTGGACGGAAATGAATGCCGGAGGGTTCAAACGGTTCGAGGGCACTGAACTGTACGGCAAGACCCTGGGCCTGGCCGGACTGGGCGGCATCGGCAAGGAGGTCGCCCGGCGGGCCCACGCGTTCGGGATGACGCTCCTGGCCGTCGAGGAGTACCAGGATCAGGCCTTCGCGGCGCAGTACGGCGTCACGTATGTCGACCTGGAGACCGCACTCGAGCAGAGCGATTTCCTGAGCCTGCACCTGCCCCTCAACGCCCAGACCCGTCATCTGATCAACGCGGAGCGCCTCGCGCGGATGAAGCCCAGCGCGTGCCTGATCAACACGGCACGTGGTGGCGTCGTGGACACGGTGGCCCTGGCGCAGGCCCTGCGTGAAGGCACCATCGCTGCTGCCGCCCTGGACGTGTTCGAGGAAGAACCCCTGCCCGCGGACAGCCACCTGCACGCCCTCGAGAACCTGCTGATGAGTCCCCACGTGGGCGGCGTCACGACTGAAGCCCGGCAGATGTCCGGCGTCCGCGCCGCGGAGAACCTCATCCTGGCGCTCAAAGGTCAGGCGCCTGCCTCGCCGGTCAACCCGGAAGTGATTCCCACGGCCCGGTACGCGGTCAGCGCCACCTGAAGGCAGGCCCGCCGCTTTCCAGCTTTCCAGCGGGCCTGCGCACCGTCATCCCACCCGCCACGCCGTGTTCTCACTCCTAACAACGGGCAGGGCAACCTGCCACCCGAAAAGGACCAACTGTGCTGATTCCTGATTCCCCCTACTTCCAGAACCACGTCGAGCGAACTTCACCTGAACTCGTCACGCGCGCCTCGGGCTTCGCGGCTTCCATCCTGGCGGACGTTGCCGGTCGCCGCGGAACCATGCATGGCCGCGTTCGCGCGCTGGCGCCATCCATGCGTGTGGCGGGGCCAGCCATCACCGTCGAGGTGCGTCCGGGGGACAACCTGATGATCCACGCGGCCATGGCCATCGCTCAGCCCGGGGATGTGCTGGTCATTGACGGGAAAGGGGACCAGACCTGCGCGCTCATGGGCGAGATCATGATCAGCCAGTGCATGGCCCTCGGCTTGGCCGGGGTCATCATCGACGCCGCGGTGCGCGACTCGGCAGAAATTCAGGCCCTGGGGTTCCCAGTCTTCTCGGTCGGGACCAACCCGAACGGGCCCACCAAGTTCGTCCCGGGCCGGGTCAATCACACCATCAGCGCAGGCGGCGTCACGGTCCGGCCGGGCGATCTGGTGGTGGCGGACGCGGACGGGGTCTTTGTGGCCGAGCGTGAGCAGGTGGAGGCGCTGCTGCCGCTGGCGCAGAAGAAAGTCGATTCGGAGTCCGCGCGGTTGCAGGACATCCGCAGCGGCCGCAACCTGACCCCAGGCTGGCTGGCTGCGGCACTCGCGGCGGCCGGCGTGCTGGAGGAAACCGCGACAGCGTAGTAGGGTGCCCTGAAAGCAAGCGTCCCGGATCGTCCCTGGGGTGTGAGGCAGGACCTCACACCCCAGGCTTGTTCTCCGAGGCTATCGCCGCAGGAGCGGGAGAGTAACCGGAGTGTGAATCTTGAGGAGGGCAGGCAGATGAGCCCAGAGGCACCACAGGGCCATGGCCCGAACGAGGTTCAGCTGCTCCTCTGTCAGCGCCTGCGCGCAGAGGAATTGTTGGAGGTGAATACGGTGGCGGTTCGCCTTGGACTGCTTCCTGTGGAGGTCCAGGAGCGCATTCACCTCGGGAAGCTTCCGGCCGTGCGGATGGGCGGGAAATTGTATGTCCAGCAGGATGATCTCACGTTCTACGTTGACCAGCTTGAACATCCGCCCGGCCTGATGGCAGCCTGGACGTGGGCGACCGCTACGGTGCACCTGGCGGGGACGCTGGACGACCTTCAGGAACGCCTGCCGGAGCGGCTGCGCTGCTTACGAAAGGAGCTTCTCGGTCCGCTCCAGCCGTTCGCGGAGCGCGTCAAGGAGTACCTGAAGGGGGGAAGGTACGGCGCGGTGGCGCTGCATGTCCGGGGTGCGGAGCGGATGGTCCTGGCTTTTGAGCGGGCGCATGGGCCCCTCAGCGTCGAGATGCGGCACACGGTGGCACCGCGGAGCGTCACCAGCCATCCCTGTGAAGATGATCAACCAGGTTAGGTGAGCGGGGCTCAGGGGGCCGATGACGATGGTGCCGGCATACGGCGTTCAGACAGAGAACACCGCTGTTTCGCTCTTGCTCACCTCCCGGATCACCATGCGCCAGTCATCCCCGCGTTCTCAGTTCAGGCACACCTAGCCAGAAGTGCGCTGGCGGGGACGCCATTCACGCTGGTCGCCGCTGAGGCTCAGAGCGAGCCAGGGATGGTGCGGGTCGTTTTCCACGGAGGCATACAGGGTGTACAGCCGACCGTCGTCCAGCGCGCCTTCCTCCTCGCCTGACCAGTCCGACACAACAACTTCACCTGGATGCAGCGGCACCGGCAGCGACAGGCGGCCGAACACTTCGTGACGCCATTCGGCCCACGCCTGCTCCACACGTCCGCGAAACGTCATCAGGTACTGGCGCAGCGGCGTGTCGTCGAGATCAGTCAGGGCACCGCCGAGGGTCTCGCGGCGGAACACGTTCGGTTCAACCTGACGCTGACTCATCACGATCAGGCTGTACGGGAGGTTTCGTTCGGTGGCGAGATGACGCAGCGTATGGAGATGCATCTGCTCATCAGCAAAATCACTCAACACGATGTCCCGCGCGTAGTCCGGTCGGCGCAGGATGATCAGCCCGTTGCCGCCGTGATGTCCGAGCCACTGGCCATCTGCGGTGTAAAACGCGCAGTAGCCGCAGCGGGCACACAGCCGCTCAGAGTGGGTCGCGAAGGTCGTCACGATGGTCGCCTGTTCGTCACAGGTGGTATGGGCCCAACCGGGCGTGTCCACCAGCCGAGGAGCAGGCGCTGGAAGAGGAGCGCCCACGCGAGCGAGTTCCTGGTGGATCAGGGTGGTGTTGGCGTTCAGGAGCAGTCGAAGGTCCATGTCTCGCCTCTCATCACAGCATGGTCTTCCGGGCAGATGGAGTGTTTTTTCTCTCATGAGAGATGTGTCTGTTTCACCACATCTTGCAGATGCAGCAGAGTGTGCTCCGCCACCGGCGGACGGGATGATGAGAAGCTGGGTTCGACGTGTTGATTTTGAATTACATCTAATATCTCTTCGATGTAAATCACCGGTCTGGAGGCGCAGTACCGGCAACATCACTCTCCCCTTGCCCACCGTCCTACACCCACGCCGGCCCAGTACCAAAGCCACGTCGTTGACGCCAGGACACCAAAGTTTTTGGCTTCAGGACCCTCTCTCCAGTTCCATTTCTCAAGGGTGAACGCTCATGCGCACGTCCAGTGAGCTGGGCCCGGATGGGTGTCCGTGTGGAGCTCAGGAACGTGCGGCGCACCTAGATTCGTCATGCCTTACCGCAGGGGCGCGGGATAAGCACTCGAGCGCCTGTACCGCCAGACGATCCTGAAGACGTGCAGCGCGCCTTTTACGACCCCTGGGGAGGAACTGGAATGACTGCCAGGGTGCACCGTGACACGCATACGCCCCGGTCCTGCTCATCGACAATCTCGATCTGCCACACCTGGGTCGTGCGTCCCTGATGCACGGGCGTCGCGGTGGCCGTCACGACGCCGCTGCGGACGGCGCGCAGGTGGTTGGCATTGATCTCCATTCCCACGGCCGTCATGCCGCGCTCCGCGACACTCAGGTGCGCTCCCAGACTGGCGACAGTTTCGGCCAGCGCCACACTCGCGCCGCCGTGCAGCACCCCGAACGGTTGATGCACCCGCCGCTCGACGGGCATGCGCGCGACCACCCGCTCGCCGCTCGCTTCCAGAAACTCAATGCCCAGATGATCTGGCAAGGCGCCGCGGGCCTGTTCAGTGAACTCAGCAAGAGACAGGGTCATGGGGCGCTCCTCTGCGGACGCAGGATCAGGCAGGTGGTGGTGGCATGAGCACACAACCTGTCGTTTGCGTCCAGGAGTTTCGCGTGTGCCGTGGCCACCTGGCGCGACACACTCAGCACCTCGCCCACCGCGCGCACCTCCCCCATACCCACGAGCAGGGGCCGCAGGTAGTTCACCTTGAGCTCAAGGGTGGTGTAACCCACGCCCGCCGGCAGCCGGGTGTGGATCGCACACCCGAGCGCGGAATCCAGCAGCGTCGCATACACGCCGCCATGAACGCTGCCGATCGGGTTGTAGTGAAATTCCTGCGGGGTCATCCGGAACGTCACCCGGCCGTCCTCGATGTCGTCCTCAAGCGCCAGCGAGAAGTCGAGGCTCGCCGCAATGGGTGGGCCTGGGAACTCACCGCGCACCATCGCCCGCAGGTAATCCAGTCCGCTGATATGCCGCGCGGCTTCGGCACCGACCAGTGGATCTTCCCAGGTGTACGTGCGAACGCGGTCCCCCTGGAGAGGCCCGTTGTGGAGCGGAGTAGGGGGTGAGACGGGGTCTGGTGTGGTGGGGTGGGTCATGCTGGCTCCTGGGACAGGGGGCTAAGCGTTCGGCGGGTGCGGCTTGTGAAGTTTGAGAACAAGGGCTGCTGCGCTTTGGACCACCTGGTGGCATCAGGCCCGCCACCTTCGCTATTTATATGATACATATCATATAAAGAGCTACCTGGTGGCATCTCTGACGCAGGAACCCCGGGACCGCTGATTTCAAGGAGAACCCCACCTCACTCGTGCATAGCCGAAAGAAGGAGCATCATGCTGACCCACCGGACTGCCCGAACATTCGCCACCCACGCGTTCCGCCCACAGGTGACCTGAGATGGCCCGCTACCGCAGTGACCATGCCCAGGAGACACGCGAGAAAATCCTGAATGCGGCGACCCTGGCCTTTAAGGCGGACGGGCTCAACACCGTCGGCATCGGGCGGCTGATGGGAAAAGCGGGACTGACGCACGGCGGGTTCTATGCCCACTTCCCCAGCAAGGACGCTCTGGTCCAGGAAACGCTCGCGCGGAGCCTTCAGAAGACTGCCCGCAACCTCCTGCAAGCCGCCACCGACACTCCCCCTTACGGCCTCGGCGGCGTCATCCGCAGTTATGTCAGCCGCCAGCACCGCGACCGGCCCGCCGCAGAAGGCAGCTGTGTCCTGCCGGCCCTGGCGGCTGAGGTCGCCCGGCAGTCGCCTGACGTCCGGCAGGCGGTCACCGAGACCATTGCAGTCCTGATCGACGAACTGAGCGCACTCTCACAAGCGGGCGACCCCGCAGCCCAGCGGGCGGAGGTGCTTCCCATTCTTTCCGGCATGGTGGGCGCCATTCTGCTGTCCCGCGCGGTATCCGACCCGGACCTCAGTGACGCCATCCTCAAAACCACCCGCGACCACCTGATGGGTCAACTCCTGCCCGGGAACGCCCATGACCGCGGGTAACCGCCTCATCCAGCGCTCCACCCTGATCGCCTCCAGCCTGGCGGTGGTGGTGGTCATGCTCAACGTCGCTGCCGTGAACCCAGCACTCCCGAGCCTCCAGCAGGCCTTTCAGACGAGTACGACAGACCTCCAGTGGGTGGTCAACGTGTACAACATTGTCTTTGCCGCGCTGCTGCTCGTGGGCGGGCTGCTCGGGGCCAGGCTGGGATTTCGCCGCGTCCTGCTGGGGGGGCTGGCTCTTGGGGCGTTCGGCGCGGTCCTGACCGCCCTGGCGCCCTCGTATGCCGTGGTGCTGCTGGGGCGGGGAATCACTGGCGTGGGCGCCTCCCTGGTGCAACCTGCCACTCTGGTTCTCCTCACTCTCGCCTTCAGCGATCCTGCGGCCCGCGCCCGGGCGATCGGGCTGTGGGCCGGCGTATCCGGACTGGGCATCGCCGTGGGACCCGTCCTGGGGGGTGTGCTGGTGGACGCCTTCGGCTGGACGGCGGTGTTCTGGACTCTCGTCCTGGCAGGCGCAGTCACCTGGGCCGCTTCGCTGTGGGGAACCCGGGAGTCCCCGCGCTTCGCGGCGCGTCGCGTCGACCTGCCCGGCCTCCTCCTGGTTGTCCTGACGCTGGGCAGCCTGATCTACGGACTCACGCAGGGCAATGGGTTGGGCTGGGGTTCACCCCTGGTCCTGGGGTGCCTGCTGGGCGCCGGGGTCTTGTTCGCGCTTTTTCTGTGGGTGGAGGGGCGCGAACAACACCCCCTGGTCGACCTGGGCCTCTTTCGCAACCTGACCTTTACTGCGTCGAATCTGGGCGGCCTGCTGATCTTTTTCGGGCCCTTCAGCCTCCTGGTTTTCTTCACGCTGCTGCTCCAGGGTGTCATGCGGTACTCGGCCACCCGCGCCGGGCTAATCATTGTCTTTTTCCCGCTCGGCGCCGCCCTGGGTTCCGTGTTGGGGGGGCACCTGACCGCCCGTCGCGGCACCCGGCTCACCGCCACGCTCGGCCTGGGTCTGATCGGGCTGGCCACGCTGGTCCTGGTGCGCGTGTCCTTGAGGACGACGGGGTGGGACTTGTGGTGGAACTTCGCCGTGATGGGGCTGGGGGTGGGCCTGTCCCTGGGGGCCCTCACGACAGCGGCGATGGCGAGCGCGCCGCGCGATCAGATGAGCCAGGCCTCCAGCCTCCTGAGCGCGCTGCGTCAGGTGGGTGCCGCCCTGGGGATCGCCCTGCTGGGGGCGGTCATTGCCCTTCACCCTGGTGAGGACGAAGCCGCTTTCCTGGGCGGCCTGCGCGACGCCCTGTGGTTGGCTGGAGGCGTACTGCTGCTGAGTGCTCCGGCAGTCTGGTGGGCGATGGGCCGGCCGGAGGGGGAAGGGCGGCCTGCCGGGGGCACCCTGACAGCTCCGGTCCAGGATGCGGCGTCGCAGGAAGGCTGACGGCATCAGAGCACGCTTGCGGGTTGAAGGGCACGGCGCGGCCCGTCGAGTCGCGTGCGGGTGATCCGCCGGCTGAGTTCCGCCTCTGGCGCGGAAAATTCTGAGGCATCAAATGCTCCCGGTTATACATTCAATTCTGTAGGCGTTCCTGCCTGCATCAGCCGCATGGCGAAGGTCACGTCCTGATTCCGTAATAGGTCCAGTTCGACAACCGCGATGAATACCGGCGGCAGCCCGGACAGGGTGGTCTCCCGGGGCCGAGCCGCACAAGGATCGGCCTGCTGCTCCGTGACGTACCAGGTTCCGTGTTCAGCCTGGGAACCAGCAACACCTCACTTGCAACGCCTCTCCTGTCCTTTCTGCGTCACCACTCGTCTTCACTGCGCCCACAGCAGGGCCGTCAGTAAGAACCCCGGATCAGGGCTGAAGCGAGACCAGCACTTCATATCCGGACACATTCCGCAGGAGGCGCGGGTGAAGAACATATGCGGGCCGTACCCATAAGATGCGCCGCCAAGGTATGGCGGCGCATCTTATGGAGTAAACCTCAGAAGTTGAACTTGTCGATGTTGGCTTTGTCGAACACGGTGAGGGGCCCGAGGATGACCACACCATCTTTGCCGATGGTGCGCTGCCCAAGTTTCCCGGCGCTGAACTTCTCGCCTTCCTTACCCGTGATCTGGCCGCTGACGAGCGCAGCTGCGGCGTAGGAGGCCAGGTACCCGAGTTCTTCCGGGTTCCACAGGGCAAAGCCCTGTACAGTTCCGTTCTTCACGAAGGCACGCATCTGGTTCGGGGTGCCCAGACCAGTCAGGGCAACTTTGCCTTTGTACGGGCTGCCGGAAAGGTAGCGGGCGGCGGCGCTGATGCCGACCGTGGTGGGGGAGATGACGCCCTTGAGGTTCGGGTAGGCCTGCATCATGCCCTGCATTTCAGTGAAGGACTTCTGGTCATCGTCGTTGCCGTACGCGATCTTGACCAGTTTCATGTCCTTGTACTGAGGCTTTTGCAGTTCTTCCTGCATGACCTTGATCCAGGCGTTCTGGTTAGTGGCGTTCGGAGTGGCCGACAGGATGGCAATTTCACCTTTGCTGCCGATCTGCTTAGCGAGGATCTTCACCTGATCGCGGGCGATGGTGTCCGCGCTGGCCTGACTGACGAACACGTGCCGGCCACCAACCGCGACGTCACTGTCGTACGTAACGACTTTGACTCCCTGCTGCATGGCGCGCTTGAGGTACGGCACCAGGGCGTTGGTGTCGCTGGCGGACACCACGATGGCGTTCTGCCGCTGGGCAAGCAGGGTATTGATGTAGCTGACCTGGCTTGACGCGCCCGCATCGGACGGCCCGACCTGCTTGCCGACGCCGGCGATTTCCTTGATGGCAGCCTGGCCACCTTTCCAGGCGGTGGTGAAGTACGGGTTGTTGACCTGTTTGGGCAGGAAGGCGATGGTAATGCCTTTCTTGAGGGTGCCCTGAGCGGTCGCGACGGCGGCGGCTCCGAGCGTGAGGGTCAGGGCGGCGAGCAGAACAGTGCGGTGTTTCATGGTTCCTCCAAAGGGAAGCGGATGGGCGGGTGAGGTGGAAAGCAGGGCGCGCTGTGCAGGGGCTTCAGGGGCTCACAGCGTGCCTCCTTGGGGCTGGGTGTTAAGCCGCTGCTGTCGTGCTGTTTTAAAGCGCGCCGCTAGATTCGGCCCAAGGACCGAGAGGATCAGCAGCAGACCCGTAACGATGGTCAGGATTTCATTCGGCACGTCAGCAAGGGTCAGGGCGTTCTGAATGATGCCAATCAGGAACACGGCGGCAATCACGCCAATCACGCTTCCCCGTCCGCCGAAGATGCTGACGCCGCCCAGCAGTACGGCGGCAATCACGGCGAGTTCCAGGCCAGCCGCGTTGTCCGCCCGGGCACTGGAGAAGCGGAAGGTGTAGATCACGGCTGCAAAGGCGCTCATCAGGCCGGAGAGGATGAACAGCAGCAGTTTGGTGCGTTCGACCCGCAGGCCCGCGAAACGCGCCGCAACCTCGTTTGCGCCGATCGCGTAGAGGGACCGGCCGAACGGTGTGGCATGAAGGACAACGGCCGTGATGATGGCGAGAAGCACGAACGCTACGGCCGGAATCGGAATCTGCGTGCCGGGTACCAGACCGAACCCCAGGTTGGTCCAGAAGGGTGGAAAATCCGCCACTGCGCGGTCCCCCAGCAGCGCGTACGCGAGGCCCCGGTACAGCGCGAGGGTGCCAATGGTGACCGCCAGCGACGGCAGCCCGAGCCGGGTGACCAGCCAGCCGTTCAGGAAGCCTGCGAGCGCCCCCAGGGTGAGGGTGGCGAGAATGGCGAGGGGCATCGGTACCTGCGCCGCCCACAAGACGCCCAGCAGGGCGCTGCACATGCCGACGATCGACGCCACGGACAGGTCAATTTCGGCCGCAATGACGACCAGGGTCATGGTGAGGGCGATTAGGGCGATCTCCACCAGATTCGAGGTGAGGTTCGACAGGTTCGGGCCGGTCAGAAATGCGTCGTGCAGGGCCGAGCCCATCAGCAGGGCCACGACGACCAGCGCGAGGATGGTGGATTCCCAGCCGAGCAGGCTGCGTCTGGGCCGGTTCGGGACGCTCATCGGTGGCTCCTTTCCTGCATGACGCGGGCTGCACGCCGCGCCACAACAATGTCGATGCTGATGGCGAGCAGCAGCAGCGCGCCCTGGATGGCCTGCTGCCAGAAGGCCGGGGCGCGCAGGGCCACCAGGGCGCTGCCAATCACTCCGAGCAGCAGCGCGCCAATTCCGGCGCCAGCGATGGTGCCGACACCGCCGGTGATGGCCACGCCGCCCACGACAGCTGCGGCGATCACCTGCAACTCCAGCCCGGTGCCGGCGGCCGCGTCGACTGTGCCGTACCGCGCGAGGTACAGCACCCCCGCAAGCCCAGCGATGGCCCCCGAGAGGATGAAACCAGTCATGACGCGCCGGCTGACGTTGATCCCGGCCAGGGAGGCGGCCTCCACGTTGGATCCGACCGCGTAATACTCGCGGCCCGCGCGGTACGACCTCAGGTAGATGCTGAACAGCGCCATGACCACGAGGACCAGCAGGACTAGGGACGGCACCCCCAGGACACTGCTGCTCGCGAACGAACTGAACGCCGCCGGGAGGTTGCTTGCCGTAATCTGCCCACCTTGAACGACAGCGTAGTCCACGCCACGGAACACGTACAGCGTCCCGAGGGTTGCGACCAGGGCCGGCACTTTCCCGTACGCGACCAGCAAACCGTTTACGGCGCCGAGCAGTGCGCCGATGCCTACGCCGGCCACGAACGCCAGCCCGATCGGCATGCTGGGGTTCGCGACAAAAAGCGACCCGGTGAGGAACGCAGTCAATCCGAGGGTGCTGCTGACGCTCAGGTCAACGTGCTTCATCAGCAGGACCAGGGTCTGCCCGACGACGACCAGGCCAATGATCGCGACGTTTAATGCCAGATCCCGCATGCTCTGCGGAGTAAGAAAGCGGGGATTGATGGCCGTGGTCATCGCCACCAGGGCCAGCAGGATCAGAATCAGGCTGGCTTCCCGGGCGCGGAACAACCGGGACAGGAGGTTCGGAGGAGGAGTGCTGGCAGTTCCAGGCGTCGACAGTCCAGTCATCACGCCACACCACCCACGGCGGTCTGCCGGGCGGGAGTGGGAGTGCCCTGGCCGGTGGCGAGGTACATCACGGCTTCTTCCGAGGCGTCCTGACGGGGCAGTTCGCCCACCAGTTCGCCTTCACGCATGACCAGAATGCGGTCTGCCATTCCCAGCACCTCCGGAAGGTCACTACTGATCATCACCACGGCGAGTCCTTCGGCAGCGAGCTGTGCGAGGGTGCGGTGCACTTCCGCTTTGGCGCCGACGTCCACTCCGCGGGTGGGCTCATCCACGATCAGGACAGCTGGGCCAGTGGCAAGCCATTTGGCCAGCACGACCTTCTGCTGATTCCCGCCGGAGAGCGTGCTGACCGCGTCGGTCAGGCGGTGGGCTTTGAGCTGGAGTTTGCTGGTCCAGTCGCTGGCCGTCTGGTATTCCCGCGCGCGGTCCATCAGGGGGCCGCGGCGCAGGCGGCCGAGGATGGCCAGGGTGGCGTTGCGTTCAATGCTCATGTCCATCACCAGGCCCTGCTGCCGGCGGTCTTCCGGCACCAGGCCAATCCCGGCCTGCATAGCGGCGCCGGTGCTGCCGGCCGGTACCGGGTGTCCCTGGACACGAACTTCTCCGGCGTCCCGGGGGTCGATGC
Source organism: Deinococcus deserti VCD115 (assembly GCF_000020685.1). Lineage (NCBI taxonomy): Bacteria > Thermotogati > Deinococcota > Deinococci > Deinococcales > Deinococcaceae > Deinococcus > Deinococcus deserti. The sequence goes on from NC_012528.1 coordinate 208,588, forward strand.
CGAAGATGACGCGGGCCACTTCGCTGCGGCCGGCACCCACCAGGCCGGCCAGGCCGACGATCTCTCCCCGCCGGACCTGGAAGCTGACATCCCGGAATACGCCCCGGCGGGTGAGGCCGCGGACGTCCAGGGCAATGTCGCCTGGCGTGACGGGAATCTTGGGGTAGAGCTCGCTGACGTCACGGCCGACCATGCCGCGGACCACGCTGTCGATGGTGTACTCCAGGGCAGGTCCACTGCTGACCCAGCGGCCGTCACGCATGATTGTGAAGCGCTGGCATTCCGCAAAGGCTTCCTCCAGCCGGTGAGTGATGAACAGAACGGCTGCCCCACGGGCGCGCAGGGCGCGGACAACGCGGAAGAGCCGTTCGGTTTCCTGACCGGTCAGGGCTGCGGTCGGTTCGTCCATGATCAGCACGCGCGCCTGGAAGGACAGGGGCTTTGGCGATCTCCACGATCTGCTGATCGGCGATGGACAGGCCCCGCACGGGCCGGGCCGGATCGAGGGGTACGCCGAGGTCGCGGAGAATCTCCCCAACAGTGGAAAGCATGGCCCGACGGTCGATGCGCCCGCCGCTTTTCAGAGGCTGGCGTCCCATCAGGACGTTCTCAGCAACTGTGAGGTCCGCGAAGAGGGTCGGTTCCTGGTAAATGATGGCGATGCCGGCGTCGCGCGCTTCAGCGGTGTTGTAAAAGGTGCGCGGCTGACCTTCGAGCAGCAGTTCCCCTCCGTCGGCGCGGTGAACACCGGCGAGGATCTTTACCAGGGTGCTTTTGCCGGCGCCATTCTCACCGAGCAGCGCGTGAGCTTCGCCGCCATACAGCTCCAGGCTGACGTCCACGAGCGCTTGGACCGGTCCGAAGCTTTTGCTGGCGTGATGCAGGGCAAGGATGGGCTGGTCAGTCAAGGTGGAAGACCTCCTCAAGTTGCAAGAAGCCTTCGTCAGGGTTTTTTCCATTGAGGGCTTCAAAGTAGGGAGCCATGGTGGCCTGCCAGCGGGCGTTCACTTCGCGCCCAGCCATGCCTTGTTGGGCCGCAGCCAGGTCTGGCGTTTCGAAGTAGCCCACCAGAAGTCCGTCGCCGCGCAGAAAAAGGGAGTAGTTGTGCCAGCCGGTCTCGCGCAGGGCCTGGAGCATGTCCGGCCACACGGCCTGATGGTGAGTCTTGTACTCGGTGAGGCGGTCAGGGCGTACCTGCAACAGAAAGCAGACACGGTGGAGCGGCGGTGCAGGTGTGGGCATGGATTCTCCAGCGGGCGGTTCCCGGTTTTCGGTTGGTTACGTTGTTACAGTTATCTAACATGATCAAGCAGAAAAATACAAGGGCTTGTAATCTTCTGTTCGAATGATGTTAGATTTGGGTATGACCACCGACACTCCAAAAGTGAGCAGTGAGCGCCAGCACCAGATCCTGCGCCGCGCACTGGCGGACCGCGTCGTGAAAATCAAGGATCTGTCCGCGGAGCTCGGAGTTCACGAGATGACTGTCCGGCGCGACATCGACCAGCTCGCCGAACAGGGCCTCCTCGAACGTATCCACGGCGGCGCGCGCATCGTCGAGAAAACCAGCGAGGAAGTCGCTCACCAGCTGCGCGCCACCAAGAACACCGAAGCCAAAGAAGCCATCGCCCGCGCCGCCCTGAACCTCATTGAGGACGGGGACGTCGTCGCCCTGGACGCCAGCACCACCGCCCTGGCGCTCGCCCGCCTTCTGCACGCCCGCAATGTCAGCGCCATTGTCAGCGGACTCGACGCCGCCAACGTTCTCGCCGCAAATGGCGTGCCGTTCCTGATGGTCGGCGGAAACTTCCACGCTCCCGCCCGTTCGTTCGTCGGCGCGTTCTTCATGGACACCATGACCCGCCTGCACCCCGACAAGGTCTTCTTCTCCGCCAAGGCCTTCTCGCCCGACACCGGCTTCACCGACCCTCACCTGCCGGAAGTGGGCGCCAAGCAGACGCTCATCCGGTCCGCCGGTACCGTCATCGCCCTGCTGGACAGCACCAAGTTCGAGCGGCGCGCCCTGGCCACCATCGCCACCCTCGATGAAGTTGACGTACTGATCACGGACCAGACGCCCTCCGAACGAACCCTGAGCGCCCTTGAAGCCGCCGACATCCAGCTCACCATGACGCAGGAGACACCATGAACACCAGTACGCTCTTCCAGGCCCTCGACCAGCAACGCATCGAAACACCCTCCTGGGGGTACGGTAACAGCGGCACCCGCTTCAAGACGTTCACCTCTGCCGGCGCTGCCCGTGACGTGTACGAGAAGATTGAAGACGCCGCTGAAGTTCACCGCCTCACTGGCATCGCGCCTAGTGTGGCCCTGCACATTCCGTGGGATGAAGTGGCGGACTACAGCGAGCTGCGCCGGTTTGCGGAAGGACGCGGCGTCGCTCTTGGTGCCATCAACCCGAACGTCTTTCAGGACGATGCGTACAAACTCGGATCCATCGCCCATCCGGACGCTGGGGTCCGCGCGCAGGCAGTGGATCACCTGCTGGACTGCGTGGCGATCATGAAGCAGACTGGCTCCCGTGACCTGAGCCTGTGGTTCGCTGACGGCACCAACTACGCCGGCCAGGACGATCTTCGCGCCCGGAAACGTCGCGTTCGGGAAGCCCTCGCGCAGGTGCATGACGCGCTACCGGAAGGCAGCCGCATGCTGGTCGAATACAAACTGTTCGAACCTGCCTTCTACGCCACCGACCTGTTCGACTGGGGCGCCGCGTACGCGCACTGCCTGGCAATCGGTGAGAAGGCTCAGGTGCTCGTCGACCTGGGGCACCACGCGCAGAGCGTGAACATCGAGCAGATCGTCGCGTTCCTCCTCGACGAGGGCCGGCTGGGAGGCTTCCACTTCAATGCCCGCCGCTACGCGGACGATGACCTGATCGTTGGCACCACCAATCCATTCGAGCTGTTTTGCATCTACGCTGAACTTGTCGCGGCGCAGCGGTCAGAAGACGACCTGACGCGTTCCACCGCGCAGAACACTGCATACATGATCGACCAGAGCCACAACATCGAGCCGAAAGTCGAAGCCATGGTGCAGAGTGTTCTGAACTGCCAGGACGCGTACGCCAAATCCCTGCTGATCGACCGGGAACGCCTCGCAGCTGCGCAGCAGACCGGCGATGTCCTCGAGGCCCACCGCACGCTGACCGACGCCTTTCGCACTGACGTCCGCCCCCTGCTCGCAGACTGGCGGCGCGCACGCGGCCTGCCCGAAGATCCCATCGCCACGCACCGTGCCAGCGGGTACCAGCAGGGAGCCGCGCGGAAACGCGGCACCGCAAGCGCTGGTGGTGGATTTCCCGTCAAGAGCTGACCCTGCTGCCCCTGAAGACCCGCCCTCCCATCCGGCTGGGTCAGGCCTCTCACACCCCTTCCCCGGAGGACCACATGACCACCACCCAAGCCAAGACCACCATCACCAACCGCTGGAACGACGCTGAAGCTCCGCAGAGTGACGGCCTGGCCGCGCTGACCTACCGCTCCAACCTCCTCGGCGCCGACCGCACGCTGGTGAACATCTACGGCGGGAACACCAGCACCAAGAGCGTCGAGAAAGACCACCTCGGCCGGGACGTGACGGTGCTGTGGGTGAAGGGCAGCGGCTCCGACATCGCCAGCATCACCGAGAAGGGCTTCGCGGGGCTGAAGCTCGACGAGGTGCTCCCCTTATTTGACCGTCCGGAGATGACCGACGAGGACATGACCGCGTACCTCGAACGCACCACCTTCGAACCCGGTCGTCCACGCCAGAGCATCGAGACATTGCTGCACGCCTTCGTGCCCGCCAAGCACGTGGACCACACCCACCCGGACGCCATCATCGCCATTGCCTGCACCCCGAACGGCCCCGACATCATGCGCGAGATCTACGGCGAGCGGGCCGCCTGGGTGGACTACATCCGCCCCGGCTTCACCCTCAGTCAGCAGATCGGCGCGGCCGTACGCAACAACCCGAACCTGGAAGCGGTCGTTATGGGCAAGCATGGCCTGGTCACCTGGGGCGATACCGCGAAGGAGAGTTATGAAACGACCCTGCGCATCATCGGAGAAGCCCAGGCGTACCTGGACGCCCGTCAGGAAGCCCAGCCGTTCGGAGGCCAGCGGGTAGCCAGCCTGCCGGAAGAGGCAGCAAATACCCTGCTTGCCGCAGTGCTGCCCGTCCTGCGCGGCGCGATGAAGGGTGCCCGGCCCGTGATCCTGAACGTAGACCGCAGCCCGGAAGTGATGGAGTTCGTAAACTCCAAAGCTGCCGCGGAACTGTCTCAGGTGGGTGCGGCGTGCCCGGATCATCTGGTGCACACCAAACGCACCCCGCTCTTCCTGAACTGGACGCCCGAGCAGGGCAAGGACGCCCTCCTCACCGCCGCCAGGGACGGTGTCGAGCAGTTCAAAGCCGAGTACGCCGCGTACTTTGAAGAGAACAAAGGCGCAGGCGACGTGATGTTCACGCCCAGCCCCCGCGTGGTGCTGATCCCCGGGCTCGGCATGGTGAACAGCGGACCCGACGCGCAGGGCGCGGACGTTTCCCGGCAACTGTACCTGCGGGCCATTCAAGTGATGAAGAGTGCCAGCAGCCTCGGCGGGTTCGTCAGCCTTACGGCCGCCGAATCCTACGCGGTGGAGTACTGGCCGCTCGAACTGTACAAACTCGCACAGAAACCCGCCCCGAAGGTGCTGGAAGGTCACGTGGCCCTCGTGACCGGCGCGGCCAGCGGCATCGGACGCGCCATCGCGCGGCGCCTTGCACAGGACGGTGCACACGTCGTGATTGCCGACCTGAACGCTGAGGGAGGCCAGCAGGTCGCACAGGAAATTATTCAGGAACGCGGGTACCAGCGGGCGGCCAGTACCGGCATGAACGTCACCAGCGAGGAACAGGTGCAAGCCGCGTATCAGACGGCCATTCTCCAGTACGGCGGCGTGGATATCGTCGTAAACAACGCCGGCATCGCGTCCAGCGCCCCCATCGAGGAGACCAGCCTGGAGATGTGGAATAAAAACCAGAGCATCCTGTCTACCGGTTACTTTCTGGTAGCCCGCGAAGCGTTCAAGGTACTCAAGGCCCAGAACACCGGCGGGAACCTGGTGTTCATCGGCAGCAAGAACAGCCTGGCGGCCGGCAAGAACGCCGCGGCGTACAGTACCGCCAAAGCGGCGGAAATCCACCTGGCCCGCTGCCTTGCCGAAGAAGGCGGCGCTCACGGCATCCGGGTGAACAGCGTTCTGCCCGACAGCGTCCTGTCCGGCTCGGCCATCTGGGACGGGAAATGGCGCTCCGAGCGGGCCGCGACCTACGGCATCCGTGAGGATCAGCTAGAGGACTTCTACCGTCAGCGCAACACCCTCAAGGTCAACATCCTGCCTGAAGACATCGCAGAAGCCACGTTCTACTTCGCCACGCCCGCAGCGAGCAAAACGACTGGTGGCATCCTGACCGTCGATGGTGGCGTGCCGATCGCGTATGTCCGCTGAGGCCACCCTGACAGACGTGAAGCGTCACGTCGCGATTGACCTCGGCGCGTCGAGCGGACGGGTGGCACTGGGGACCGTGCACGCCGGAAAGCTCACCGTGGAGGTCCTTCACCGCTTCCCAAACGGCGGGATCCCCGTGCAGGGCGGGTTGTACTGGGATGTGCTGGGCCTGTGGCGGGAAATCCTGCATGGACTCAGGCTCGCAGCGGGTCACGGACCCATCGACAGTGTGGGGGTCGACTCCTGGGCGGTCGATTATGCGCTGATCGATGAACACGGCCTGCTGATTGACGGTGTCCGTCATTATCGCGACGCACGGACGGACGGCGTGATGGACCAGCTGCTCGGCGTGTTGCCCAGAGACGCGGTGTACGAATTTACCGGCATTCAGTTCCTTCCGTTCAATACAGCCTTTCAGCTGGTCGCGCACAGGCAGCAGGCGCCGACGCAGCTGGACCGGGCGCGCACCCTGTTGATGGTCCCGGACCTGCTGCATTACTGGCTGACAGGCCGGCAGGTCACAGAAATGACCAATGCCAGCACCACGCAGTTGTACGACTCGCGTCAGACAGCATGGTCCGAGCCAGTCCTGAACGCCTTCGGGATCCCTGCACACCTGTTGCCTGACGTAGTTCATCCCGGCACTGACCTGGGAGCGGTGCAGCCTGATGTGGCGCGTGACACGGGCCTCCACGGCACCCGGGTCATCGCCCCTGGAACCCATGACACCGCCAGTGCTGTCGCGGCCGTTCCGGCAGACGGGAAGGGCTGGGCCTACCTCTCCAGCGGCACCTGGTCCCTGGTCGGCGTCGAAACGGACCGCCCGGTAATCACCCCGCAGGCCCTCGCTCTCAACCTGACCAACGAGGCGGGCGTGCACGGCACGACCCGCCTGCTGAAAAACGTGATGGGGTTATGGATCGCGCAGGAATGCTCCCGCGCCTGGGGGAATCCCTCGTTCGCTGAACTGTACGGCGCAGCCGCGTTGGTCGAAGCCAATGGCCCACTGATTGACCCGGATGACGTCCGGTTCCTGCCCCCAGGCCTGGACATGCCCGCCCGGGTCCAGGCGTACTGCGCGGAAACCGGCCAGGTGGTCCCCAGCACGCCCGCAGAAATCACCCGGTGCGTACTGGAAAGCCTGGCCTTCCGCTGCGCGGAGGTGCTGAGTCAGCTGGAGGAGGTGACCGGTGAGTCCATCCACACCTTGCATGTGGTGGGAGGCGGGTCCCAGATCCGCTTTCTCAACCAGCTGCTGGCGGACATCTCTGGACGCACGGTGGTGGCCGGGCCAGTGGAAGCAACGCTGCTGGGGAACCTGCTGGTTCAGGCCGAAGCGTGCGGCAGCATTCCACGCGGCAGCATGCGGGAAGTCAGCCGCATCTGTGAAATCCTCACTACCTATACACCTGTCAAAAAGCGAACGGTTACGCAGCACACCATATTCGCCGAACTGACCACCCGGCATGCCGCTTCCACCTGACTTTCCCCATTTCCTCTGAGGCTTAACCCGTGCGAATTGACCTGTTTATCACCTGCCTGAATGACGCCATGTTTCCCCGCACCGGCGAAGCCACGGTCAAGTTGCTGGAGCGCCTCGGCCATGAGGTGCATTTCAACGACCGGCAGACCTGCTGCGGGCAGATGCATTTCAATTCCGGGTATCAGGGCGAAGCGCTTGGCCTGGTCCGGCACTTCGTAGACACATTCCAGGACGCGGACGTGGTCGTGGCTCCGAGTGGTTCCTGCGTCGGTATGGTCCGTGACCTGTACCCCAAAGCGGCCGAATGGGCAGGAGATCGGGAGTTGCTGGACGCGGTCACTGCCCTCGCCCCCCGGGTGTTTGAACTAAGCGAGTTTCTCGTCAAGCACCAAGGCATCGAGGATGTCGGGGCCTACTACCCGCACCGGGTGACGTACCACCAGACCTGCCACGCCATGCGCGTCCTGCGCGTGGGGGACGCACCGCTGCGGCTGCTCCAGAAGGTGCGGGGGCTAAGTCTGGTGGGACTGCCCGCCGTGGAGCAGTGCTGCGGTTTCGGGGGCACGTTCAGCGTGAAGAACGCCGAGACCAGCACGGCGATGCTGGCAGATAAGGTACAGAACGTGATGAGCACGAAAGCCGAAGCGTGTACGGCGGGAGATAACTCCTGCCTGATGCACATTGGGGGCGGCCTCAGCCGCCTGCAAAGCGGCACCCGCACCGTGCACCTCGCCGAAATTCTGGCCAGCACCGAGCAGGAAGTGTTCGCATGAGTGCCGGTGGGATCAAACCGGCCAAACCCTTCCAGGACGCGGCGCGGGTGACGCTCGCGAACCCGCAGATGCGCCGGAACCTGCGCCATGCCACCACCACCATTCGTGACAAACGGCAACGGGCTGTGGATGAGCTGCCGGACTGGGAGGCGCTGCGGGACGAGGGGGCCGCCATCAAGGACCACGTCATGGCGAACCTCAGCGAGTACCTGCTGGAGCTCGAAGCATCGGTCAAGGCGCGCGGGGGGCACGTGCACTGGGCTCGTGACGCGGAAGAGGCCCGCGAACTGGTTGCCGGAATTGCGGCGTCCCACGGGGCCCGTGAGATCATCAAGGTCAAGAGCATCTCCACCGATGAGATCGAGCTGAACGCCGCCCTGGAGCGGCACGGCATTCACGCCATCGAAACGGACCTCGCCGAACTGATCGTGCAGCTTGCTGAGGATCGCCCGAGCCATATTCTGGTGCCAGCCATTCACCGCAACCGCGCGGAAATCCGGGATCTGTTCCGCCGCAAGCTGGGCGCGGAATTACTGACCGATGAGCCGAAAGTGCTGGCGGAAGCGGCCCGGGTATACCTGCGGGAGAAATTTCTGACCACGAAGGTCGCCGTCAGTGGCGCGAACTTTGCGGTGGCAGACAGCGGGACGGTGTGCATCGTGGAATCCGAGGGCAACGGCCGCATGTGCCTGACCATGCCGGACGTGCTGATCAGCGTGATGGGCATCGAGAAGGTTCTGCCCACCTGGGAGGACCTCGCGGTGTTTATGCGCCTGCTGCCCAGGAGCAGCACCGCCGAGCGGATGAACCCCTACACCAGCTTCTGGTCCGGCGTGACTTCAGGTGATGGTCCGCAGGAGTTTCATCTGGTGCTGCTCGACAACGGACGCACCGATGTGCTTGCAGACGAGGTGGGCCGGCAGACCCTGCGCTGTATCCGCTGCTCGGCGTGCCTGAACGTCTGCCCAGTGTATGAACGCGCGGGCGGGCATGCTTACGGCAGCGTGTACCCCGGTCCGATTGGCGCGATTCTCACCCCGCAACTGCTGCACCTGGAGGACAAGCACGCCAACACCCTCCCGTGGGCGAGCACGTTGTGCGGTGCGTGTTACGACGCCTGTCCGGTGAAAATCAACATCCCCGAGGTGCTGTTGTACCTGCGTGGAAAGATCACCGACGATAAACCTCTGAACTCCGAAGCAGTGGCGTTCAAGACCGCTGCCTGGGTGATGAGTGAACCGTTCCGTTTCGAGGGCGCCCTCAAACTCGCGCGAAAGGGTCAGGGCCCGCTGGTGAAACACGGAGCCATTCATGCCCTGCCGGGAATGCTGGCCGGCTGGACCGACTCGCGTGATCTGCCGCCGCTGGCTGGGCAATCCTTCCGGGAATGGTGGCGGACACGGCCAGCGCCCGAGATTCACGCGACGGACGGGAACGCGCAGGCGAGCCAGGGGGAACCCATTGCTCCGCAACGAACCGACGAGCAGGGACCCATATGAGCAGTGAGGCCAGGCTCGACATTCTGACGCGGATCAACCGCATCGGCGCCCAGGAATCCCAGTCGTTCAAGCGTGCGCCTCTCCGACCTTCAGACCGCGCCCACGATGTTGTTGTGGAGCAGTTCGCCAAGTTCGCCGCGGAGTACCGGGCCAATGTTATGCGGCTGAGCATCGACCAACTGCCACAGGTGATTTCCGACCGGCTGTCCGCCCGCGGGAGCGCGCGTGTGGTCGTGCCTCACGATCTGCCTCAGGACTGGCTGCCCACCAGACTCAGCGTGACCCGGGACAACACTGGGGGGACGGACCTGACCTCCTTCGACGCTGTCATCACGGCCGCCGCTGTGGGCATCGCGGAAACAGGCACCGTGGTCCTCGATCATGGGTCCGGGCAGGGCCGGCGTGCCCTGACGCTGGTACCGGATCATCACATTTGTCTGGTGCGCGAACGTCAGGTGGTGGACAGCATCCCCGAGGCCGTCGCGCTTCTCCAGCATGCGGTGCAGCGCGGTCAGCCCCTGACGTGGATCAGTGGACCGAGCGCCACCAGTGATATTGAGCTTAGCCGCGTCGAGGGCGTGCACGGCCCCCGCATCCTGGATCTCCTGCTGGTACGTGATACCTGAGACCAGTCCGGCTGATCGGGCATCTTTGCGTACACGCTTCCGGCCGAACTTGTCGGGGCACTGCTGCTGATGTTCCGCTTCGTGAAGACGGCTCGAACCGCGGCGTCCACCTCGCCGTGTTTCATTCGGTGAGTGCCTTCAACAACGCGGGGTTCGGGCTGTACCCGGACAACATGATCCGCTTCGCCGAGGACCCTCTGGTGCTGCTGACCACCAGCACCCTTGTTATCCTGGGCGGTCTCGGATACCTGGCAGTGCTGGGAGTCGCGCTCTACCTGCGCGACCCGCACCGGAACCGTCTGAGCCTGAACACCATCATCATTCTGGTGACCTCAGCCTCCCTGGTCGTGCTTAGGACGGTGGTCGCGGGAGAGCAGCAGCATCGTGGCGGCGGTGACTCCGCGCTCCGGTACAAAGGTGCGCCCACCGGACGGGCGGGCTGCGGCCTGAGAATTGTTCACCAGTGAAGCAGTGTCCTCATCGTCTTTGATGCGTTGACGGCAGTCCTGACAGTGGGAATGCTCGCCGGGACGCTCATTGCCAACATTAACGACTTTGAGACCGAATGTCAGCGCTGTGCTCAATTGCAGAGCGTGGTTCAGTTCATGAATGCGGCCCGTATCAGGTCTGTGTTGCTCGACGTGTAGCCTCCACCAGGCAGGGTGAGCACATCCTCAAAACCCATGCGGACCTGCTGCCCCCGGGCCGATCCCCAGCGCAGCAATGGCCATGCTGTCGCATCCTCGCCGTGAACCAGGCGTGGTTCAGCCACGTTCGCCGCAGAAAGCAGGCTCAACAGGTGATCAGCGGTCACGAGTGCCGCTTCAACATTGGTCTCCCAAAGCACTTCAATCAGCACCCGGACGCACCTGCCTTGCAGCCCGCTGCTCAAAAAAGCGTTGACATCCGCCGGTGTGGACACCCCTGCCTCAATCCCAACGCCACGGTCACGCAGTGACCTCGCGATCTCCGTAGCCCCGGCTTCCCAGAAGTTGACCGACGCAAAGTCAGGAAGGACAGACCACGCGCAGATAGTGCCGACACGACGGTTCAGGTTCTCGTCGATCTCCTGCGTTGTGCTGACCCCAATGGGGAGGCCAGGGCACACCAGGCGAATGGCGCTCACGGCGCTGGCGACACTCTTGGCGTCGAGGGATGGGCGACCGCAGCTTGCTCGAGGGTGAATATGCACGGCGCTGGCACCGGCAACTCGCGCTGCCTGTGCGTCCCGGGCGAGTTCATTTGCGCCAATGGGCACGGCCGGATGCTCATCCAGACGCCGGTTCCCGTTGAGGCAGGCCTGGATGAACATGCCCTTAGCATACAAAGGGCCAAGCCCATCAGGACGCATGCCTCAAACAAAGTCTGTGGGCTGATTTTGGTTTCTCACCGCAATCAATGGAACCCTAACGGGCAAGCCCCTCTTGCACCAGCCATTGCTGCCCGGCCGTAATCTCCTCCGGTTTGAGCTCCAGGATCAAGCGGGGATCGGCCTGAACTTCCCGCAAGGCACGAAACACCATGCGCCAGTTGATGCTGCCGTCCCCCGGCTTCCAGTGCCGGTCGAGCAGCCCGTCAGTGTCCTGAAGATGCACGTGTCCAAGCCGCCGACCTGCTTCACGGATCCAGTGGTCCGGGGAAGGCCCTCCCTTGGCCTGCATCAGGGCAGCGTGGCCCACGTCGATGCTGATCTGCACCGTACCACTGTCAAACGAGCTCACCAGGGCGAGCAGCGGCGCCGGGTTCAGGTCACGAATGTTCTCTATCACCAGCATGCAGCCGATCTGGCGGGCCTCATCGACCACCTCGCGTAGCGTCTCATGCACCTGTTCAAGCTGATCGTCAAGTCCTGTGACGCCGGTGTGGGCCACCAGCGGATGGCCGAAAAAATCGAACGGGCTGTGTACCACCATATGTGTCGCCCCGATTTCTGACGCCATCGCCAGACCGCCCCGCAGGCGCGCGCTGGTCAGGCGGCGGACCGCCGGGTCCTGGGCCATGACCGTCAACCCCCAGAACGGACCATGAATGCCCAACCTACCGGTAAAGCCGTCCAGATCCCGGCGGATGTTCTGCGCATGAGTACGCCAGTCGCCGTCGAGTACTAGGTGGGATACTGGGTCCTGGAGTTCCAGATCCCGGCCTTCCCAGAGCCATTCGCGGTGCGCCGCCAGGTGCGCACTGGGCATAGCGGCACCGAGAAGCGGGAGGGTGTGCACAGAACGCGCGTGCCTGGTCGTGGGTGCGGTTATGGTCATGATTCACCTCGAATGAAAATGGGGTTGCTGAGCAGCAGGGTGTTCTGCCACTCCCGCCCCCCGGAGAAACCGCTCTGCGGGGCTCGTGCATAAGCTTCGAGCCGGTAGTAGCCTGGTCCCGGATTGGGATCGAGCACCTCGAGCTGTACGGGTGCCGCACTGGCCGCGAGGTCGAGATGCGTGTGGTACAGGCCATTTTTCATGACGAACAGTCGGGTCGGATGGGCGAGGTTGCCTACTTCGACCAGCAGCCGGACACGGCACGGACTCGCGTGCCCGCCCGGCAGGACCAGTTCGCCGCCCATGTCAGCCCGCTCTCCGCCACACTCGGCGGCAAACGTCAGTTCTGGGCCGAGTGAAACGTAGGCCCGATGTTTCCGGACCCCGTCGATCAATCCGGCTGGCGTCAGATTCCGGGCATTGATCACGGTGGTGACCTGACCAAGACGGTGGCGTCCGGCCAGTGGATCGTGCGAATCCGTGCCGGCCACTCCAGTGATGCGGTGGCCAGCACGCAGCAGGCCGTCCCAGAAGATTAGTTGCGCGGCATTGTTGGGGCCTTCAAGGTGATGATAGATCTCGAAAGCCCCGCACAGGGACCAGTCGAACTCGTGGTACTGCCAGCCGAGGCTGTTCGAGAAAGCGTGATTCACGCAGAACACACCGCCCTGATCCCGCACGCCCCGGGCTACGTCGTTGACGGTCCATTCCTTAGCGGGATCGTCAACGAACACATCGACCCACCCATTGAGCCCGTGCAGGTTGGCGTGCCCGCGGTGACCGGTCAGCTCCAGCGAGTGAATCACAGCCAGGTCAGGACCAGCATGGTGGTCGATCTCGGCCCAGCCCGCCGGAGTGAAGTGATCGGTCAGGGCCACGAAGTCCAGTCCAGCGCGCCGGGCGGCCCCGGCCAGCTCACCCGGTGTGGGGCGACCGTCACTGTGGTGCGTATGGGCGTGCAACTCCCCCCGGTACCACCCTGCCCCGGGACGCCCGTTCACGGTGACCGGATCAGGAGACGTCTGGGTTGGCGACTCTCCGAACCCGGCCGCTACGGTCAGAAAGTACTCTGCGGTTTCCTCGGTGCTTTCCACGTCAATCTGCGCACGCCATCGTCCAGGCTCGATGAGACCCGCGAGGGCGCCGGGAGAAGCGGAGTGCGCTCCAAACGTCAGCTCGAGGTGAATGTCCCCTACGCCACCAGGGTTCATTCGAGTGCCGCGGTAGTTCATGGGGCCGAACACCGAAAGGAACAGCTGACAGCGGCGCTTCTTATGAAACCGCAACGAGACGGTGAGGGTCGTGGCGCCGTCCGGTACCTCAAATTCGTGATACAGATACGGCACGTGGAGGACAGGGGAAACCTGACCGCGGACGCTCAGGAGGCTTTCTGAGGTGGGGGCAATGGTCGTCATGGGCTCCTTGCAGCCAGCGCGCTCGTTGCTGAGGCGCGCCGGGGACGACTGAAACCTATTTGCTGTCCTTGAACAGGGGCGCGGTGCGCTGGACCAGGTCCTTGAGGGTCGCTTCAACCGGCGCATTCTGCAAGAAGATTCGGTCGAGTGACTTGATGATTTCCTGGGTGCCCTGCACGTATCCCGCGCTGGAAGGGCGAGGGCGGGCAAAAGGCAGCTGGCGGTACCCCAGATCCAGTCCCGCGGAGGTGCCCATGTACTTGCGGAACACGGCCAGATCGGAAGTCGCGCGGGTCACGGGAACATAGTTGCTTTTCTTGATCCAGGTGAACTGCTGCTGCGGCTGCGCCAGCCAGTTGATAAACGCCCACGCGGCTGCCTGACGCTCTTTGGTGATGTTCTTGCTGATCGCCAGGGTCGCGCCACCCACCGGCACCACGGCCTTCTTGTAGTACGGCAGAGGCGCCGTCCCGAATTTGAACGGCACGGCCGCGGTCAGCGACGGCCGGCTGGCGACACTGTTCATGACCATAGCGACTTTTCCGGCTGCGAAATCGGCATTGGTGTTGCTGTCTTGCAGCACGGCCGTGCCGTCGCGGAAGAAGCCCGCCCAGTGCTCGATCACTTCCCGCGCCTTCGGCTGGTCCAGGGCGAGCCGGCCGTCCTTGATCATCTCACCGCCGTTGCTCCAGATGGCGCCTTCCAGCACCCACGGGAATGAAGGCAGGGCGATGGCGGACATGCCGGTCGCTGCCTTGATCTTTTTGGAGGCTTCACGCAACTCGGTGTAGGTGCGGGGAGGTTTGCTGAGCCCAGCCTTCTTGAGCAGCGCCGGGTTGTAGTACAACACCGGGTTGCTGTTGTTCCAGGGCATGGCATACACCGCGCCGTCCGGGCGGCCCACCTGTTTTTTGAAGACCGGCCAGAAGTTGTCGAAACTCTTCTGAAACCCAGGCATGGTTTTCAGGTTAGCCAGCGCGCCGGACTCGGCGATGCGCGGAACGTACGACACTTCCAGCTGGAGAATGTCTGCCGCTGGCTGGCCTGCGGCGATGCCCGCGAGGGCTTTTTGGACGACACCTTCGTAGGTGTTGGCGAACTCGCCGCGTACGACCACGTCATTCTGAGATGCGTTGAACTCCTTGATCATGCTTTCGATGGCTTTGCCCAATTCACCGCCCAGGCCGTACATCATGGTGACCTCGGTTTTGGCTGAAGCGGTGCTGCCAAGCAGCAGGACGGTGGACAGGGTGATCAGGGTACGGTGCATGGGTAAATCCTCCAGAGGGGGGAGAGGGCGGCAGAGGGAAAACATTCGCTTGGGCAGGAGCCCAGGAAGCGTTAGCCTTTGAGCCCGCTGGCCGCGGCACTCTCGATGAACCATTTCTGCGCGAGGGCGTACACGATCAGCACGGGTGCAATGACAATCACGGTCGCGGCCATGACGAGCGGCAGGTTGCTGCCTTCCAGGTTCGAAAAGCTGGCGAGACCCACCTGGACAGTCCGGAATTCATCTCGGTTGGTGGCGACAAGCGGCCAGACCAGGGCGTTCCAGGAGCCGAGAAAGGTCAGGACCCCCAGCGCGCTGACGGTCGCGCCGTTGACGGGAAGCAGGACATAACACAGGTATTGAAGGGCCGTGGCGCCATCGAGCCGGGCGGCTTCCTCCAGCTCCGCAGGGGTGCGAAGGAAGGCCTGGCGCAGCAGGAACACGCCGAAGGCACTGGCTGCAAACGGGGCGATCAGGGCCTGATAGGAGTTGATCCAGCCGAACTCGCGGATGGTAATGAAATTAGGAATGAGCAGGGCGTCACCTGGAATCATCAGGGTTCCCAGGGCAAACAGGAACAGCACCGGCTTGCCAGGAAAATTCAGCCGGGCGAACGCGAAGGCAGCCAGCGCGCTGGTGATGACCACGAGGATGGTCGTGAGGCTGGCGATCAGCAGAGAGTTCAGCAGGTACTGGCCGAAGGGAGCGCTGTTCCAGGCCTCCACGAAGTTCTGCCAGACCCAGGTTTCAGGCAGCAGCGGGCCGGTGTACACCGCCTTCCGGCCTTTGAAGGCGGCCAGCAGCATCCACACCAGCGGCATCAGGAACACCAGGGTCACTACCAGGGACAGCAATTCCTGGGCTGCGCGGGTCGTCCAGGGCGTTCTCACTGGTAATGCACCCGCCGTTCCGCGACGCGCAGATGCAAAAAGCCCAGCAGCATCAGCAGCAGGAACAACGCCACGGACAGGGCGCTGGCGAAGCCCATCTGGAAGAACGAGAAGGCGTTCTGATAGATGTGGTAGCCGAGTAGGTTCGTGCTGCCGGCCGGTCCGCCCTGCGTAAGCAGCAGGACCAGTCCGTATGACTGAAAGGTGCCCACCAGCGAGATAAAGAACACGACCATGGTGGTGGGAGCGAGCAGGGGAACCGTGACGTGCCGGGCAATCTGCGCCCGGGTGGCCCCGTCGATGGCGGCGGCCTCTTCCAGCTCACGTGAGATGGCTTGCAGGCCCGAGAGGAACAGCACCGCTGGCAGGCCGACACCTTTCCACACTGCGACCAGGATGACTGACGCAAGGGCAGTTCTCGGATCGCTGAGCCAGCCCGGCCCCGGCAGACCGATGGCCTCGAGCAGCCGATTGACCGGTCCTGACGCAGGGTTGAGCAGGTAGTGCCACACTACGGCCGTGGCGGCGATCGACACAACCACCGGTGTGAAGACGGCGCCGCGCAGCAGTCCCTGAAGTCGTGTCCTGGCGCTCATCAGGAAGGCGAGCGCCATCCCCAGAACGACTTCCAGGATGGTCACACCAAGGGCGAACAGCGCGGTGATCCACAGGCTCGACCAGAACTCCCGGCTGCCTACCATCTGCTGATAGTTGTGCAGGCCGATGAACGACGGGCTCGATTTGAGCATGTCCGAATCGGTGAAGCTCAGGTAGATCACGCGTGCCAGAGGGTAGTACGTGAACAGCGAGAACACCAGCAGCGCGGGAAGCAGGTAAGCCATGGCCCCCAGGAAGCTTCGGAATTGCGGAACATACAGTGGGAGCGTCTTCGGTTGATGCGGCAGGGCCTTAACGGTTGTCACGTTCACCTCTGCCGGCACCTTAGTCACCGTTCATCAGCTGTTTGCAAGTCACCGTGCCCTGACAGACCGGCCGGGGTGATGACACCCGGCGCCGTGTGATGGGCGACAATGGCCCTGCTCTTTCCTGTGTTCCAGCCTCAGGACCGCTCTGGGTCCGCTGGCTTTGGATCAGGCCGAACTGACACTGGTCCCCGCAGCAGGAGGGGCTGGTAGAGGCGGGAAGTCATCCACCACCAGTGGATGACTGGCGTCGCGTGTGGATACACACGGGGGCTGGAATCCAGTTCGGCGGGCCGGTCTGATAGTGGGCTGATCCTGGCTGATTAAGCTCAGTCATGCTATTTGCTTTTGACCTTGACGGCACCATCGTCACCAAAGGAAATGTCCTGCCTCCTGCCATCCGCGACGCCATCCTGGCCCTACGCCAGGAGGGCCACCAGGTCACCATCCTGACCGGCCGGCACCGAACCGGAGCCAGGATGGCACTTGATGCTCTGGGGGTGGTGTGCCATTACGGCACGTGCAACGGTGCGCGCGTGCATGGGCACGGAGACGAGCACCACGTGGAGTTGCATCTGGAGCCGGAGACGGTCAGTTACCTCCTGGAGCGCTTCACCCACGATTCTAAAGCTGAATTCTACCTGTCTGGTCGCGAGCGAATGTTCGTCCGTGATCCAGACACCGACCAGTGGGCCCAGGCACGTGTGGAAGGAAGAGACCTGCGGCCGGCCGGCGATTACGACGGGGAACCCGCCCATAAATTCATTCTCATCAGTGAGCACGCCGGGCAGGTGCAGGATGAACTCGCCGAACGTTTTCCGGAAAACGCCTACTACCTCTGGGAGGGTCGCTACCTGGAGGTGATGGCCCCAGGAGGACACAAAGGAAATGCCCTCGCCCGTATCGCTCACGAGTACGGCATCCACCGCTCAGAAACCGTCGCGTTCGGGGATGGCCCGAATGACCTGGAGATGCTGCGGTGGGCAGGCCGGTCGATCGGGGTGGGTCAGCTGGCCGCGGGCGTTTCAGATGTAATCGACGAGCATGTTTCCGGCCCGGATGAACTCGGGGTCGCCCGGTGGCTGACGCAGGAGATCCTGGGCCGGTCCGGGAAACGGCAGGATCATGGAATACGGCCGAGTATGCCTCTCAACGCTGGAAACTGTTCTTGAAGCGCGGGGTGGCTGGAAGACCGGGCGTACCCTTGTGGGCGAGACGTGACTGGGGCTCACGTGGCCGAAAGGCTCGGTGGTGAGCTCCCAGAGCCACCATTCCTCCTTCACCCTTCTGTCTGCTCAAACACAAGCACCAAAGCCAGGATCAACACCTCCTGCCCTGAAGCCAGCTCTCTTCCCGTACCCCCGCCCGACTGGATTCTCCCTGACACCCTGCTTGGGCGTGTGCTGGCGCGGGAAGCGGGAGAGGAGGGAGGTGGGTGGGGATGCCTCAGGATCAGCAGGCGCTGTGCGTTGCCGAGCCGAGCCGACGCTCACCATGCAGAAATTGAGTCACGGTATCGAAATACGGTTCCGGCTCTTCCATCCATGGCAGGTGCCCGCTGTCCTCGAACACCTCGAGCTGCGAGCCCTGGATGCCGTCATGAATGATGTCAGCCTGAACCGGCGAGCAGATAAAGTCGTGACGCCCCACCAGCACCAGCGTGGGCACCGTAATTTCCCCCAGCCGGTCCCTCACCAGAAACCGCCCATCCGAAGCTCCCGCAGCCTGACTTGTGACCAGCGAAATACGGTTCGACCGCGCGTACTCCCGGAACATGGCGGCCCCCTCACCCTCCGGATCACGGAAGTACAGGGGCGCGATTCTATGCAGGAAAACGCTGACGTCCTCGTCCGTCTTGAGATCCAGAGGCCCACTGAACGCCTTGACCGCCTCCGCACACCGGGGATCGAGCGCAAGGACTGGTAAGGTCCGCTGCATGTCCTCCCCCGGCTCTTTCACGCCAAGCTGCGCGTCTACCACCACCAGGTGGGACAGGTGCCGCGGGTACCGCAGAGCGTAGTTCAACGCGATGTATCCCCCGTGGGAATGCCCGATCAACCTGATCGTCTCCAGCCCAAGGTGGCTGCGCAGAGCGTCAAGGTCTTCTATAAAACGCCCGACATTGATGTCCTCCGGATTGGAGGGGCTCTGCGAGCGACCACTTCCGCGCGGGTGCAGGTAGACCACGGTGAAGTGGCGTTCCAGAGGCCCGAACGACCGTTCGTACAGACCCGCGCCGATCCCCCATCCGGGAGGCTGGACGACCAGGGCTTCCCCCCGTCCCGCGACCCGGTATGCGAGATTCAGCCCGTCGGTGGTGAAGGTGTGGTCCCCAGGAGTCATGGACATGTCGTTCTCCTTGGTTGGTTGTGAAAGTATTTCCCGCAGGTCGGCTGGAGGGCGGATGGTCTGACCTGATCGTAAAGGAAGAAATGAAATCACGGGTGATCAGGAACCCAAGGGGGTTGAGGGATCTGATCAGGACGGTGGCCTCATCGGATTCGTCCATTGCGGAAAGGTCAGTCGCTTCCGTACGGCCGTCAAGGGTGCTGGGCGGCTCTCTCCGCCCCTTTCCACTCCTCTGTGGCTCGCGCAACAGGGGAGAACAGCCTGGATTCCTCAGGTGCGCCGGCATCCGGCGTCAGTCCAGACGCAGGCGGGAACTCAGGCAGTTCCTGCGTTGCGCCTGAGCTTGCGTCCGTCGCCTTCGGCGATCGTCCTGGCACCCTGCCTGGGCATGTGCTGGTGCGGGTGGGGGACAGAAGGGGGGAAGGTACAGTGCGGTGGCGCTGCAAAGAGGTTAAGGTTCTTCTCTTCCTTTCCTACCATCACGCCTGCACCGGCGCACCGAGAAACAGGCCGCATCCATTCACTTTCCGAGCCTCTCACACGTAGCGTCGGTGAGTACGCCGTTAGAGATCATCCAGTATGCTGTGATCATCACATCCAAGGACGGCACCCTAAGACGGGCCCTGAATGCTGCTGAGGCACGAGGTCGGATCCACATCCCGTACCTTTCTTTGAGGACATTCCATTCAAGGACGGTTTCAATCATGAAAACCCCCGCCCCTCTGCTCACCCTGGTGCTGTGCACCTTCGCGCTCGCCCAACCCGGCCCGACGGGCTCATCGAGCCTGCTGCGCCTGCCGCTTACGCCCGGTGCCGTGCGCGTCACTGACCCTGCCGCCACCCGAGAATTCGGCCTGCTGCTGAACACTGTGGCCGCCGGGCAGGGCAGCGGTTGCCAGACCAGCGAATACCTCGCCTGGAACGATGCGGACCTTGCCGAGCAGATCAGCGACAACCTTGCCGCGCAACTGAAAGCTCGTGCCATCAGCTTCAAAGGGCTTGACGAGGAGGAGGACGAGGAAAGCTACTGGCTGTCGTTCCTGTTGACTGAAAAGCAGACCCGCTATGTGGGCGTGCTGTACGGTGACAATGAAAGCGTCGTGCTGGGCTGGTGCCAGCTCAAAGCCAAAGTAACGGTTAAACCCGAGACGCCCGCGCCTGCCAAGCCCGCCGTGCCTGGTCCCCCCAAGCCTGCCGTTGTTGTTCAGGCTCCGGCACCAGTTCCTCAGCGCACCACTGGCGCGGCTTTGGCGGGCGACTACGTGTGCCTGAGCGGCGGCGCACCGGAACTCTCGGTGGCCGGCCCGGTATCGCAAGCTCCAGTCGATCCAGCCGCAGCGCAGATCCGCAGTTACGCGAACGCCTCCAAGTACCGCCTGTCCGCGAATGGCGCCTGGGGCGACTTGACTTTCGGAGAGAAGTACGTCAACCAGAAAGGCTACAAGGGCACCTACAGAATCCTCGCGAACGGCGACGTCGACCTGCTCAGCGACCCGGGAAGCCGTCTGTACCTCTTCCGGCCCATTCCTACCACGGACCGCCGCCTGGCCCTGGTCGAGGTACACCAGCCTGCGGACCGTTACAAAGCGCAATTCTGCACCCGCGTGGATTGAAGCACGCAGTTGGGAACACCTCTGCTGCGTCTGCCTGCACACCCTCGGCAGCCTGCACCCGAGTAACACCATGCTCAGGCCGCGCGGCGGGTTATGCTCCGCGCAGGAGGGCAGGAAGCATGACGAGCAAACTCGAACAACTCCGGACCCATTCGGTGGTGGTCGCCGACACCGGGGACCTCACCGCCATCGCGCAGTTCCGTCCACGTGACTGCACCACGAATCCCTCACTCATCCTGAAAACCGCACAACAGCCGGAGTCCGCTGCCCTGGTGCGTGAGGTGGTGGCCCAGGCTGCGCGGGACGGCGACGACATCGAAGTCGTGCTGGACAAGCTGGCCGTGCGCATCGGGGTAGAACTCACCCGGCTGGTGCCGGGCGACGTCAGCACGGAAGTCGACGCGCAACTGTCGTTCGATACGGACGCCATGGTCACCAAGGCGCGCCGCCTGATCGCCCTGTACGAGACGCAGGGCGTGGGCCGCGAACGGGTGCTGATCAAGCTGGCTGCCACCTGGGAAGGCATCCGCGCGGCCGAGGTGCTCGAACGTGAAGGCATCCGCTGCAACCTCACGCTGGTGTTCAGCCTGGAGCAGGCCATCGCTTGTGCGCAGGCCGGCGCGTTCCTGATCTCACCGTTCGTGGGCCGGATCACCGATTGGTACAAGAAGGCCGAAGGGCGAGACGCCTACCCGGTAGATGAGGACCCGGGCGTACGCAGCGTCCGGACCATCTACACGCACTTCAAAACGCACGGCTACCGCACGGTGGTGATGGGCGCCTCATTCCGGAATGCCGCGCAGGTCGAAGCGCTCGCGGGATGCGACCGCCTTACCGTAAGTCCCACGCTGCTGGCGGAACTCGACGCGGACCACGGCCCGCTGCATCGGCAGCTCAATGCACCCACGCAGCGAACCGAAGATGCGCAGGAACCACTTACCGAAGCCGCGTTCCGCTGGGCACTGGTAGACAACCAGATGGCCGGTGAGAAACTCACCGAAGGCATCCGTCAGTTCCACCAGGATTACCTCCAATTGCACACCGACATCGCCGCGCAACTGAAGGCACACCCTACCCCGGCAGCCGTGCCTGCCGGCTGACCTGACTTTTTGTGATGGCCGGCTCTAGATCTCTTACAGGACCTGGCCGGGTCAGCCGGTGGACTGCTTCTGGCCTCCAAGGAGCCCGGCGTTCTCCGTTGCCATAAAGCCCAGGGCATGCCGGAAACAGGCGTCAGCGGGCAACAAGAACCAGGAGGCCCCGACCGCACACGCTGTATGTAGCGTACTCGCCGCCGACATTCGCTGCAGCATTCAGGTCCACCTGGGTGGCCCCCTCGGCCCACGGGCAGGTGTCCGTCACCCGGTACCAGCTTTTGCCGCTGCCAGGCCACGGCAGCTTGAAATCTACGCCTCCGGACCAGCCGTTATACGCCACGTAGATGGCGCTCGCGGTGTCCCCGAACTCCGTGCCGTCGATCCGGTACGCCAGAGCATGATTGTCCGCATTCCCAAAGTAGCCGCTGTCCGCGACGGTACCATCAGGCTTGAACCAGCGGATCTGCTCCATCACGTTCCCGTTGGTGTCTGACGAGGAGTAGAAGTTCGCGGGCCGGAGTGCCGGGTGGCCCCTCCGGAATGAAATCATGTTTTGCGTAAACGATTTGAAGTTCGTCTGATCGGTCGTCAGCGTCGGGTTCAGCCAGTTTCCGCTGGAGTCCAGGTTGTACGCATTGTTGTTGCACTGCACCGACCGCAGTGTTTCGTCACCGCCGTTGAACATCGGCGTCCCAGCATTCAGCATCAGGAACGCCATGCCGTTTCGGGCAGCTTTCCGCTGGTCGGCGGCTACTCCGGCCTGGTCCCAACTGTGATTGCTGTCCTCTCCACCGTCTGACGGGCCGTACGGCCACGCCTGTGAGTTGTTCTTGCTGTTGCAGGCGTACAAGTCCTTTAACGTGAAGCCGTCGTGGGCCACCATGAAATTCACGGAATTCCACGGCTTGCGTCCGTCGTCGCCGTACAGATCGCTCGACCCGGCGAAGCGTGTGGCGAGTTGACCCGGCGTGACGCTCTCCACACCCAGGCCGTTCTGATCCTTGCGGAGCGTGTCACGGTAAATGCCGTTCCATTCCGACCAGCCGGCGGGGAAGTTCCCGACCTGATAAGAATTTCCGCCGATCGCCCACGGTTCAGCAATCAGGTCGGTACCGGCGCCGCCAGCCTCCGGGCGTGGACTGAGATCACGGACAATGCGGTTCAGGGCGGTGCTGCTGTTCAGCTTGTCGTAGTTAAAGCAGCCGTGCGTACAGGTGTTGCCCAGCACCGACGCCAAATCGAACCGGAATCCGTCCACACCCAGCTCAGTGCGCCAGTAGTTCAGGGAATTCACGATCAGGTTCTGGGCGGCCGGGTTGAAGGTGTTGTAATTCGCACCGATGCCGGTATTGTCCCAGAAAAACTGCCGGTCAGAAGTCAGGGAGTAGTACGTGGCGTTGTCCAGTCCACGCCACGAGTACAGCGTGGATGTGGTGGCATCCGTACCGGACCAGGTACCTCCCTCGGCCGTGTGGTTATACACGACGTCCACAAACACCTTGATGCCCCGGTCGTGGTACGCCTTGACCATCGCCTTGAATTCCTTGGTGGGGCCGCCGGCGCTCTGATCACAGCTGTACCGGCGATCTGGCGCAAAGTAATTTACCGTCATGTACCCCCAGTAGTTGTCCCCGCTGGTGCTGGTACTGGAGCGGCCCGTGGCGGTATCGGTCGCGTCGTTGGCGTCATTGTCCGTTTCCTGTACGGGCAGGAATTCCACGGCCGTGACGCCAAGGGCCTGAAGGGCAGATGCCCGGGCTGCCGCGCCTGCGTAAGTGCCGGCACACGACACTCCCGAATCCCCCCGGGTCAGGCCGCGCAGGTGCACTTCGTAGATCACGTCGTCTTTCAGCGCGCGGGTCGGCTTGGTACCGAAGCTCGTGGTATCTGAGGCCAGCACGATGCCTTTCGACGCCACCCGTCCGGAGTCCTTGGCGCGGTGTGTGGCGCCCGACGCATACACTGCGTTGCTGTAGTTACCGCTGGCTGGACTGATGGGGTCGTGGCTGATTTCGAGTGCGTATGGATCAATGAGCAGCTTGTTGGGGTTAAAGCGGTTTCCTGACGAGTCCACGTCGCTGACAAATCCAGCCGTGGACCCTTTGGTCCAGCTGCTGCTGTACGGCCAGTTCGGGCCCCAGGCACGGTAGCCGTAGTACACGGGGCCGGTGATGCCGTAGGTGCTGCTGAGGGTGCTGACTGGCACCGTGACCGACCATACGTTCGTGGTCGTGTTTTTCGTGAGGGTGTACCGGACTTTCTCGTCCGCCCCGGCGCGCTGCGCGTAAAGGTTGACTTCCATGCGGGAAGCGTTCGCGGAGTACACGCGGAATGTGATGTGAGTCGTGCCGGTGGCAGAGCCGGTCGAGTCGGTGTATCGCGCACCCAGCGACGTCGGACTCAGCGCCTGAGTGCTCAACACCGTGCGGGTGGTGTCGGGCGTCGTGCCACAGGCGGTCACAAGCAGGGCGAGGGCCAGTAGAGCGACGTGACGCATGCGAACTCCTTTTTGCTGTCCTCGGGAAGATGCCGAGGGAAAGCGCTGGGCTCTCGATGAATGACCGGCCCGCTGGTGTGATGTGTGCAACAGGTGTAGCACGTGAACGCCGCGCTGTGTAGCGGGGGGCATTCATCGGTCGCAGGCAGAGGGGAGGCCCGCTTGCGCAAAGGTTTTCAGTCAGCTGCGCGCACTTCCGGCTCCGGTCGATGCAGCGGGAGTTCACTCAACCGCTGCACGTTTACGGTCACCGCACGCCCCAACCGCGTTACCTGCTCCCGCTTCAACAGGCGTGGTGTCGATTTCAGCAGCACACGACCCGTCACCGCTGGGTCGTCGAGCATACACGCGCATGGCTCAACCGGTTCATGGCAGGTTAGTGATCACCAATTCGGCTTGTGGCCGGCGCCAGCTCCGTCCTGCCTGATCGCACGGCCGCTGGAGCAGATTCGGTGTGACGTGGCCTTCTCCAAGGGGAGTATCAGCACGTAAAGCTGGCCTGATCGTGATCAATAAATAAAATGGGGCGGTAGGTAGTGGGGGAAGCACAACGCATCCCCATCCCGGAAGCGCCAGCACCTGGCCCCACTCGACCTGGAGGTGCGTCAGACCCGCCGCGTCTACGGCAGGAGCATGGCCCGACCATGAAACAACGCCTCGTGATTGACATGGGCGAAGACGGCTTCGCCCATGTCGAATGGGGTGAACACCTCCTCGACCTCCACCTCAAGGAACGTCTGCATAGCGTCCTCTGAACTGGTTTCAACGCCGGCACCTTTCTGACCGCTCTGCGCGGCGATTAGGTCTGTATGGATTTAAGGAGAACCGGCAGGCATCGCCTGACAAAGGCGCGTCTCCGAGATTCCTGTGTATTTGTTTCTCAACATCCTGAATGGCTTCGCTGACGCCGCTGTACACAGGAAACGATGGTTCAAGTTTAAGCCGGGCGCACATGTTGGCATTGCTGAAGTGCGACCGCACGATTCTTCCGCCAAGCTGTGCACCTCAGGTGATTTCGTTCATGCACGCCCAGATGTGATGCCATGGGCCCGTAAGCTGAGACTCATGCGATCAAGTCGCGTCCTCGGCACTCTCGGCTGGAGCATTCTGACCCTCGGTACCCTGGGAGTGGCCAACGCATACCGCTTCGTCATCTCCAAGCACCAGCTGTCGGTGCCTGGACTGTCCCGGCCTGTCCGGATCGTTCAATTGAGCGACCTGCATTATGGTTTATTCGTCGGCCGGGCCACCGTCGCACGCTGGGTTGACGCGGTTTTAAAGCAGGAGCCGGACCTGATTGTCATCACCGGTGATTTCCTCGACAGCGGCGTCGGAAGCCGGCGGCACCGAAAACTGATGGCGGAACTCGCCCGCCTTCGTGCGCCGCTGGGTGTCTACGGCGTGTGGGGCAACCACGATTGGACCAGCCTGAACACCAACGCCACGCGAATATCATTCGCCGAGCAATTGCGACTCCACGGCGTGCGACTGATCAACAATACGGGCGTTCAGGTGCGTGAGGACCTGTATGTGGCGGGCGTCGACGACTGGTGGTTTGGCACGCAGGATCTGGATGCGGCGCTCCGAGGGCATACGGGAGGGGCTGTGGTACTGCTGTCACACAATCCCGATTACCTCACGCAGGTGCCGGCGCGGGTTCACCTGACGCTGAGTGGGCATACGCACGGCGGGCAGGTCCGGCTTCCCCTGTTCGGCTCCCTCAAACGCCGCTCGACCCTCCTCAACGTGTTGAGGGGGTGGGTGCGGGGGCCGCACGTGGTGCAATCCCCAGCAGAGGGCACGCCAGCGACTCCCCCGGAAGGACATGCGCTGGGTTTTGTGTCACAGGGGCTTGGGGTCACAGGGGTGCCGTTCCGTCTGGCGTGCCCTGCAGAAGTGGTCGTGCTCACTCTGGTCCCCGTGGGGCAGGGGCCCTCCTCAACCTCACCTGTGAGAGGTGCGCCCACTGCCCTGTAAAGCAACTGACCGCCTGGCGTGAGGCCGACACACGAGACCGACCTGGCGCTGCACCAAAATCCAAAACCAGTCCACGCCCACCAACTCAACGCCGCTCCCCGTGATGCCCGCCCTGATACGTTGTCTCCACCGTGACCAGCGGCCCGCCGCGCGTCACGACCAGCGACGACACCGGCTGCACCAGCGTTCTCCCCACCCAACCCTCATGTTACGATGATGTTGTTTCACTGTGTTGATGTCCCGGTTCAGACGAACAGGAGGGACGTCACTGTGGACGGGTGAGGAGCACCATGAGTGTCAGCGATGCCGGTGATATTCACGTGGTCGTTCATGGACAACAGGCGTACCGGGGTAAGCAGGGACTGGACTACACGCCTGGGATCAGTGCCACAAGCGTTGGCTCACGGGCGCTGTGGTTGGGGGCGGTCACCATTCCGCCTGGCGGCCGCACCAAAGCGCATGTCCACGAACAGCATGAATCCGCGTTCTATCTGGTCAGCGGTGAGGAAGTAGAGCTTTGGATCGGGAACGCCCTGGAGCATCGTCACCTTGCGCATCCTGGCGATTATCTCTATATCCCGCCGGGTATTCCCCACGTTGCCGTAAACCGCACGCCTGTGCCGGCTTTCTTTGTGGGCGCACGCACTGACCCGAGCGAACAGGAAAGTGTCGTCATGACGCCGAATCTCGACGGCCTCGTTCCATAGCACGGACTTTCATCGGTCTGTTTCAAGTTCATTGCATCACCTGGACATGGCCTGCAGAACGAGGAGGAGCCTTCGGCAGCGGTTATGGGCCCGCTTGATGGAGGACGGTATGGAATTCGAAGTGATTTCTGTTCCTTGAGTCTCGATTTCGATTGGGCGGTACTCGCACGCCACCCGGGGTGGTGGTCTTATCTTTGTGTCTGGCCAGGGCGCGTTCGACCCTGAGACTGGACGAATTGTAGACGGGGGAATTCGTGAACAGACCAGTCAGGTATTGCGGAATATCAGCCTCATTCTGCAATCCGCTGGGGCAGACCTCAGCAGTGTTGTGAAAGTCACAGTGTTCCTCCACGCGTGGAAGGACTTCGCGGAGATGAACGAAGTGTACGCCTCGTTTTTCCCGGCCAAAGCCCGAGCCCGCTCTACGGTCCAGGGCGAGCGGTGGCCGGAAGGTTCGCTGGTGGCCATAGAAGCCATCGCCCTCGTGCCTCCTGAACACTGAACCAGACGGTGCACCCTGGATGATTCCGCATGTCCGGGCGTACCTCTCCGTCAGGAACAAGCTCGCTGCCAGATCCAACGGCCACTTACCTGCCTTTCCTGCTTCCGCGCGAGCATTGGCTTAAGAGGCAGGACAGACAGGTTCACGTGCCGTTCTTCCCATCCTTCCAGCTCGCATTGGCCCGTGCTCTTGCGTCCGCGTGCAACCGCCGCCCGGCGCACCAGCCGCTGCACATCAGAGAACGCGGCTGGGATGGCGAACGGAGGCGGTGGGGTCCCAGCTGGCTACTCTCGGCAGCCCTGGCCATCGTTGTTGTGTGTAGAAGCTGCAGCAGGAGGCCGGGGGCCGTCATTTCAGGAAGCAAAAGGCCTAAGGTACAGTCAGTCACCTCGACCACGGCCGCGACTCAGACAGGAGGATCGTATGACGAACAAGCAACCGACGCCCTCATACTTTGATACCACGGGCCGGGACGACCGGCTGAGCGGGGGCGTCAAGCTGATCCCCATCACGACACCGCACGGCACCTTCCGGGTGTGGACCAAGCGCATCGGCAACCACCCGACCATAAAAGTCCTGCTCCTGCACGGAGGGCCGGGAGCCACACACGAATACTTTGAGGCGTTCGACAGTTTCCTGCCTGCTGCCGGCATCGAGTACTACTACTACGATCAGCTTGGTTCGGCCTACAGCGACCAGCCTGACCAGCCTGAGCTGTGGGACCTCTCCCGCTTCGTTGAGGAAGTGGAACAGGTGCGCCAGGCCCTGGGGCTGACCAGCGAGAACTTTTATTTATTAGGGCACTCATGGGGTGGCATTCTGGCCCTGGAGTACGCCTTGCGTTATCCGCAGCACCTCAAAGGTCTCGTGATCTCCAACATGATGGCCAGCATTCCGCAGTACAACACGTACGCGCGCGAAGTGCTGATGCCCGCCATGGACCCGGTGGTGCTGGCCGAGATCCAGCAACTGGAGGCGGCCGGGAAGCACGATCAGCCCCGTTATATGGAACTGCTGGTGCCGCACCACTATGTCCATCATGTGCTGCGGATGCCGGTCGACGAGTGGCCCGATCCGGTCAACCGGACCTTTAAACACCTCAATGCCTCTATCTATGTTCCGCTTCAGGGTCCCAGCGAACTGGGTGCCAGCGGCAAACTCGCGGATTGGGACCGCACGGCTGACCTGAGCAGCCTCATGGTCCCGACGCTGGTGATCGGCGCTCAGCATGACACCATGGATCCGGCGCATATGGCGTGGATGGCGCAACAGCTCCCCAACGGCCGGTACCTGCATTGTCCTGAGGGCAGCCATATGGCTCTGTACGATAATCAGGACCGGTACTTCGAAGGATTGATCACGTTTCTTGAGGACGTGGATCAAGCAGCTCAGGGACAGCGCTGATCGTGGCGGACAGTGCCTCCCCAGTCCCCATTTCCGTCGGCCGCCTTCCTCTGAAGGCACTCCTACGACCTGCTCCCGGAGAGCGAGCGGGTCGGGCAAAACCTGATCGCCCAGGCTGGGAATTGCGCCGAGCACCTGGGCCGGGCGCACCTGGACTGCCACCCAGACCAAAACAGCTGGCGGGCCACAGCGCAGGAACCGCGACATCCGCGAAGCTCTGGGGTTTGCTACGCCTCAGGCCGTGGTGGGACCACAGTGACGCGGCATTGCGCTTCGAGATGATCTCAACGGGCTGTCGACACCCACTGAGACAGGGTCGCATGGCCCTGACCGGTCACTGTCCGTGGGGTTTTTCCCGACCCCTTGCCCTGCTGAACGGGGCGTTCGGAATGGCCGATCTGAAGGCCCAGCAGCAGGGGCGTTGCACGTTTACACTCCCAGCAGGCTTCCCTCACTGCAACTACTGACCCTCAGGATGGTTGTGCTGGGTGACTCGCGACGCGTGGACTGGTTCACCACGCCGAACTCACCACAGGTACGCTGAGGACCGGTAGGTGATTTGGCGGTTGTGGCCGCAACACATGCTTTGTAGGCTCCCTGCATGCGCTTCGAGCTGGTCCCTACCCTGAATGAATTGCGTTCCGTGTACGCGCGACCGCTGGACGCCCGACGTTTTCAGGCATATCTCGACACCGTCATCAATGGAGCACAATCTGCCAAAGCCGTCCGGTTGCCGCCCTTGGTCCTCGCGAACCCCATGGCCAAAGCGCACGTCCTCAACGTCCTTGACCAATGGCTAACGCTCGACGCAGAAGAAACCGCCCGCGCTGCGCTCGAAGAAGCCAACGCGCGCTTGCTCCACGTGGCGTACGACGCCGCCGTCAAGGTCGGGCTGACTTTGCTGGATGACGTGGCGGGCGGCTGGACCAATCGGAACATCAATGACGCGATGCGCTTCCACACCGCGCAGGCGTTGAAGACATCCGGGTGGGTGACCGTCTGCCTGTGGACGAGCGCCGTTCCGCAGCGCGCCGCGTTGCGGCAGACCGTATTGGAGTGCGCTCAACGCGCCGCGCTCGCGGCGTGTCACGGCGATCCGTGCACGCTGCTCGGCATGATGCGCCAAGAAGGCGCTGCGGCCGTCTTCGCGGAGCGCACGCTTGAATTCAACGCCGAGGAGTTGGCATATTCCCGAGCGGTGCTGGCGCCGCTCTTGGAGAGCAGCCATCAACCAACCGTCCTCGCGGCAATGTATGGCGATGAAGCCGCGCGTGACTGGGGGTACACGCCGCTTGGACTTTCCAATCAGGCCGGATTTCAGGTTGCTTTGGCCGACGCGCTCGAAAGCCAGGCACGACCGCCCGCGTGACCATGGATGCGCCCTCGATGGAAGCGTGCGTGGGCTGCGGCGCGGTGTTGCCTCGTGTGGAGGGTCCCATTCATCGCTACATGACCTCCAGTCCTGCCTGCTGGGCGGCTTTCACTGCCCTCGGAAGTGCACAGCATCTACCCACGAACGCGTCCTGGGAGGCGCTGCTGGTGGACGCGTACGCAGTTCAGCACCCGGGCACGCCGTCCAACCAAGCGATCAATTCGGTGGCAGTTCACTTGATGGTGCTGTACGGCGTGCTGGTGCGTGGGTACGCTCCCGATCAAGCCCAACGGTTGCGTCAACGCCCAGGACAGCAGACGAAAGGACACAAACACGAACGCTTTCACTGGTTGACGCCGCCGTCGTTTGCTTCGGTCTTGACGGTGGCCGACGTGCAGAACGCTGGTGACGCTCAAGTGCGCGCGCAGGTGGCAGAGGCGTGGGTGCGCGACGTTTGGTCAGTCTGGGCACAGCTGCACGAAGGGCAGGTCGCGTCCTGGTTCGCGGCGTACATGGCGTTCGAATAAGGCTTCATAAATACGGGCGACCCAAACCTTGGCCGGGACAGTGCGGCTGCGCTTCTCGACACGGGCAGCAAACGCAAAATTACTGTGCTTCAATTTACTGGCGCTCACGTTGATGTCGTTGGGACACCCTGAGGTATGGCGTTACTGCATGAACGTTGGTGTCCTCCCACAGCTCGGGCAAGGTATCCCTCTGACCGGACCAAACAAGATTCCGATTGATGCCCTCACCTGCAGGGTTGACATGGACCCACGGGCGGTCGGGCGGCCTCTCGGCTTCGGCAAACAGGTGCAATTCTTGCTGGAGTTGGAGTCTGTGGCACACCACCTGTGGTTTATAAAGAATCTTCAGCAGATTCTCCGACAGTCCCAGGGTTGATCCAATTTCGTTTTCCCGGCTGGTCATTCGTTCTGGAACGTTGAGGAGGAGAATGCCCGCATGAAGGGTGACGTCCACCTTCGCAAAAACGGACGTGCGAGCGGGAGAGCAGGCGGGTGCCCTGACTGGTTCGAGGCCAGTCTTCCGCTACATCTTCAGGGGCCTGATGAGGCCTATTTGTTCTCCTATGCCGTTCCGTGAAGGAGCTCACCATGCCCTCTTCAATCACCAACGCTGCCGTCCACGAAGAACAACGCCTCACGCTGCTCGAGCGCTGCCGGCTCATGAACACCGCACAGGAGCGCTCCTACGACCTGATCGTCGAAGGGCTGGCCCGGCTCTATGGCGTGCCGATTGCCCTGATCACCTTCCTGGATGGTCAGCGGCAATTCATCAAGGCCAATGTCGGCACGGACGTGCGGGAGATGCCGGTCACAGAGTCGTTGTGTCAGTACACCCTGGAATCGGACAGCCCCCTGGTGTTGCCAGACCTGACGCAGGACTGGAGATGTCATTCCCACTCCCTGGTCACGGGAGACGAGGAGCTGCGGTTTTATGCCGGAGCTCCGATCATTGTGGACGGGTACCGGCTCGGCACGGTGTGCATTTTTGACCGGGTGCCACATTCCGCGAATGATCTGGATGCGTCGCTACTGGTGCACATGGCGATGATGGTGGCCGCGACGATCAAAGCCCGCAGTGAGAACCCTAGAGCTCCGGTGTCGTACCCCCGATACCGGGCACCTCAGAATGAGGCCTAGCCATCCCTGGCGGTCGAAGCCTGGGAAGGACGTGAGGACACCAGAGGATGCCGGATCGTGACTGGATGGTCGGCGCAAAGTACAGCACCCCGAGGCTCGAGACGCACCTCGAGGAGCTCAGGAACCGTCAGCAGCAGCTTGAGGAGCACAAGGTGGCTTACCTGTCCCGCCTGCTGGAGTACCAGGTTCTGAAGGACGAACAGAAATGGCGAAAAGAACACCCGAAAGACCGTTGAGTACCCCTGCCTTCCTGGCTTTCGGAGGCGGTTGAAGCCATGCCGACCCCCTGCCATTACCTGCTGGTGGACGACAACCCGGCCGACCACCTCCTGGTGCAGGAAGCGTTCGAGCTGCTGGGCCCCGGACACTGCCTGACGTGGGTGCAGAGTGGCCAGCAGGCCTTACAGATCCTGAATGCAGGTACGACCCAGCCGGATGTGGTGCTGCTGGACATCAACATGCCGGGCATGGACGGCTTCGAGGTCCTGGAAGCGATCAAGCGGGATCCCCGGCTGCGGACGATTCCGGTGGTGATGTTGTCCACGTCCAGTGCCGGAGGAGATGTCAACCGTGCGTACCGCCTGTTTGCGAGTGCGTTCTTAGTGAAGTCAGCGCGTTTTGACGCTTTTCTGGAGCAGATTGAAGCCTTCCTGAACTACTGGCAGACCAACCGGGTCTGTACGCCCGACAGGTTGCTGGCTTAAGGTTTGCCAGGCCAGGTGATGCTTGTCTCAGCAGGCGGGAACCGGACCGGTCGAACATCATCGGACCAGCAGGCGTGCCCACCCGCATCAGTCACCAGGAAATCTGACACCCGAAAGACTCACCCCGGCCCGTTAGGTCCAAGGAGCACCCCATGCATACCCTGGTGAAAGGCCTGATCGCAGGAGCGGCCGGCGTGGCCGCCATGACGGTTGCCGAGAAGCTGGAGCAGCAGTTCACGCGCCGCCCCAACTCGTACGTGCCCGCACACACCGCCGAACGTCTGTTCGGGCTGAGGCACCGTCCTGACGAGGAACGGTTGTGGCTGAACTGGGCCATGCACTGGGGGCAGGGCGTTCTGCTGGGCATGGCGCGCGCCACCATGGCGCAGCGTGGGCTGCGCGGCCCGGTCGGGTCGTTCATGTACATGAATCTGCGGCTGCTGAACGACCAGAGCCTTGAGAACAGCACCGGGGTTGGCGCGCCACCCTGGACGTGGCCGGTGGACGAGCAGGTGATCGACCTGCTGCACAAAGGGATCTATGCGTTCGTGACGGGGTATGTCGCTGACCGCCTGATTCAGGGCCCACCGGGGATTCCCTCAGCCCGCACCCCGTGGACGGCCAGGCCGCAACCGCCGACCGCGCCCTCTGACTAATGGCTGACGTGTATTGCGTGGCCCGGGCAGCAGGGAAGAGCAGGAGCCGGGTAGTGGTCGAGTCACAGCAGGTGTCCTCATCCTCTCGGGAGACGTTCTGACACCGCGGTCAGATGTTCACGCCAGACGTACTTTCACGCCTCCGGACCCGTTATGGTGAACGAACCGTGCATACCACTGGCACCGCGAGGCTCCCCCTGACACGGAACGGTTGACCCTGGTGACCTCCCTGGGGGTCTTCAGGAGTGTTCCCTATGGCCCAGCAGAACCACAACCCGGCCGGGCCGGCTCTCGTATTGTCCGTTTCCCTGTTGCAGGGTCCTGCGGGAGACATATGGAGGCGCCCATCGGTACTCCGGGAGCGGCGCCGCCACTTCAGTCAGCAGGGCATCCTTTGCGCCGGCCAGGATCATGCGTCTGATCATGGGTGGGGGCAACGGCCCTTACTGCTGGCACTCTGCCTGGGCGTGTGCTGGCGCCGGAAGGGGTGGGGTGGCGAATAATCGCCCGGGCACACGTCACGGTAGTTCTTGTATCCTGCCCTACATTTCTCGGTTCGTCCTTTCTCTGCTGTCGTCTGAGCAGAGAGGGAGCGAACGGACTTCGAAGTGCGATGCGAAGAAGAGCGCACACCTTGCGCTTGGATGATCCGTCCTCTATTATTTAAGTAACTTCATTAACTAATTCGCTTGTTCTGGAGGGTCCTTGACCAACCCCAATCCACTGCGCAGGAAAAACCGCACCGCGCTCCTCCAGCTGCTGTTTCAGCACGGGCCTCTGTCTAAAACGGCCCTTGCACAAAACAGCGGACTCTCCAGCGTCACCGTCAACGCCATCATCAATGAATTGCTGGACGCTCAACTGCTGGTGGAAATTGGAAAAACAGGAGGGAATGCCGGTCGCCCAGCCGGAATCCTGGATTTTCATCCTCAGCTCAGCACGGTGGCCGGGATCGACGTTCAGCCCAAGTGTCTCAGCGTCGTGACCTCCAACCTCCGCGGTGAAGCCCGGAGCCAACGCACTCTCCCCGCGGAACCTGCTTATGTCACTGAGTCACTGCTGAACGCCATCGACGAACTTGCTCAGACAATGCCACATGGACCGGTAGGACACATCGCGCTTTCCGTGCCTGCACCGGTCAATCCGATCACCCTCAAACTTCTGGAGCCTAATAGTCTTCCAGAACTGGATCTGCCACACATCATCAACCACTGCACTGCTCGAGGCATCACCCTCCTGGCAGACAACGATGCGAACCTCGCGGCCGTCGCCGAACGGGCTTACGGTTGTGCCCGCGGCCACACCAATTTCGGCGTCCTGGTGACTCGCGATTCCGGCATCGGCATGGGGCTGGTTCTTGATGGACGGCTGTTTCAGGGCGATGACGGGCAAGCCGGCGAACTTGCGCTGGCCTACTGGCCCCTCAACGGCGAGCCCGTGCCCATCGAACACCTTCCGCCTCGGGAACAGGACATCGCCATCGCCTACCTGGTCAGTGGCAACGCGGTCACCCTCAATCTTTCCCAACTGGTGGTGTATCAGGCCAATCCCGACCCAAATTCAGACCTGATTCATCGACTGCGCCAGCTTCTCCCTGACCGGATTCCCGTCTGCGAAAGCCTCGTTGCGGCCGAAGGTCCAGTGCTGGGCGCCCTCACGATGGCCGTCGCCTCGCACGCCGAGCAGTTATTTACCACTCACCCTACGCCGGCCCCCGTCCCTACGCCCTCTCGTGACGCCTCTGGAGGCTGAAATGAACCGAATCCACCGCACGTTAGCCCTGCTCTCTCTCGCCATGACCACGGCCGCATCGGCTGCTCCCGTGACGCTGAACGCCCTGCTGATGAAACAGGCGGCCTACAGCGAACAGGACATCCGCAACATGACCAAGGAATTCGAGGCCAAAAACCCGAACCTGAAAGTCAATATCGAATTTGTTGCCTACGAAGCGCTGCACGACAAGATCGTGGCCTCACAGGCCTCCGGCTCAAACGGCTACGACGTCGTGCTCTTCGACGTTATCTGGCCCGCCGAGTTCGCGCAGAACGGCTTTTTGCAGGATGTCACCAACCGCATCCCCAAGGCCTCCACAGACCGGGTGATCAAGGGTGCCTGGACCACCGTGGAGTACGACAACAAGCGCTACGGCATGCCGTGGATTCTCGACACGAAGTACCTGTACTACAACACCGACATGCTCAAACAGGCCGGCATCAAGGCACCGCCGCGGACGTGGGAAGAACTCCTCCAGCAGGCCGACATCCTCAAGAAAAAGAAAATCACGCAGTATCCCATCGTCTGGAGCTGGGCTCAGGCGGAAGCGCTGATCTGCGACTACACGACGCTCGTATCCGCCTTTGGAGGCCAGTTCTATAAAGGTGGTACGCCTGCGTTCAACTCTGGTGGCGGGCTTAAGGCTCTGACCTATATGACCGATTCCGTCAAGCGCGGTCTCAGCAACCCGAATTCGAAAGAGTACCTGGAAGAAGACGTCCGGCGCGTGTTTTCTAGCGGACAGGCCGCCTTCGCCCTGAACTGGACCTACATGTACAACATGGCGAACGACCCGAAAGAGTCGAAGGTCGCCGGAAAGGTCGGTGTCGTCGCCGCTCCCGGTGCGGCCGGCATCAGCAAGGCCAGCGCCATGAACGGCTCCATGGCGCTGGGTATCAGCGGCAACAGCCAGAAGGCGGATGACGCGTGGAAGTACATCTCCTTCCTGACTTCGCAGCCCACCCAGAACAAATACGCCAAACTCAGCCTCCCGATCTGGAAAACGTCCTACACCGACCCGAAAGTCGCCCAGGGACAGCAGCAGCTGATTAAAGCGGCCAACACGGCGCTGCCCCTGATGTACCCCCGCCCGACCATCACGCGCTACCAGGAGCTGTCCGTGACCTTGCAGAAAGCCATTCAGGAAGCGCTGCTGGGCCGCAAGACCCCACAGGCTGCGCTGAACGACGCCGCGAAGACCGCGGCCCGCCTGCGCTGACATGAGGCTCCCTGTCCTGGCGTTCAGAGGACGGGGAGCCCAGGGCCGGCCGGCGGACAACCGCACGGCCTGGCTTATGCTGGCTCCTCTGCTCACGATCATTCTCCTGATCGTCGGTTATCCCCTCGTTCGCACGCTCTACCTCAGCTTTACAGCCGGCATCCTGACGGCCGTCAAGGTC
The DNA here is from genome assembly GCF_000020685.1 of Deinococcus deserti VCD115. Taxonomy (NCBI): domain Bacteria; kingdom Thermotogati; phylum Deinococcota; class Deinococci; order Deinococcales; family Deinococcaceae; genus Deinococcus; species Deinococcus deserti. The sequence goes on from NC_012528.1 coordinate 244,935, forward strand.
CCGCCCCGCTGGGTCGGTTGGGAGAATTACACCCAGGCGCTGACCAACCCCGAGTTCCTGGCCTCCTTGTGGAACAGTGCGTACTTCACGAGCGTTTCCGTGGGGTTGGAAATGATCCTGGGCGTCCTGGTGGCCCTGCTGCTTCACCAGCAATTCCGCGGGCGGAAGTTCGTTCGCGCACTCCTGATCCTGCCCTGGGCCATACCGACCATCGTCAACGCCGTCATGTGGCGCTGGATTTTCAATCCGGAGTTCGGTGCGTTCAATGCCCTACTGACGCAGACCAACGTGCTGAACACCTACCAGTCATGGCTGGGTGAGCCTGGCCTCGCCATGAATATGGTGATCCTGGCGGACGTCTGGAAGAATTACCCGATTGTTGCCCTGATCGCGTTGGCCGCACTTCAAGGAGTGCCGGACGATGTCTATGAGGCCGCGTCTCTGGACGGCGCCAATGCGTGGACGCGGTTCTGGCGCATCACGTTCCCGGACATTGTGGGTCCCCTGAGCGTGGCGCTGGTGCTGCGCACGATCGAAGCGTTCAAGGTCTTCGACATTGTCTTTGTCATGACCCGCGGTGGTCCCGCGGACTCCACCAAAACCGCCAGCTTCCATGTGTATCAGGAGTCGTTTACCTATCTGCGGGCCGGCAGCGGCGCTTCCTACGCCTACATCGTGGTGCTGATCAGCATGCTGCTGATCGGCGCGTATATGTGGCTTCTTCGCCGTCAGGCCCAGGGAGCCCGAACATGACCCGAGTGCCGTCCGTTTCTTCTCCTGCCATTCGCCAAAGCACTGGCCGCCGGGCGCCCAGCATCAAACGTAACCGCTGGACCGCGCAGGTCCTGACCTATCTCGGGGTGGGCGTGTTCGTCCTGAGCATCCTGGGCCCTGTTCTGTGGCTGCTGATGACCAGTGTCAGCTCCACCAATGACCTCACCACCCTGCCGCTGCGATGGTTCCCGGCACAGCTGGATCTGTCCCGTTACGCGAGCCTGCTCACCGTGACGCCGAACTCGCCGGGGGAAACGTTCCTGTATGCGTTGCGAAACAGCGCCTTCGTGGCTCTCGTGACCACCTTTCTCGCCCTCCTGGTGGGCATTCCGGCTGCCTACAGCTTTTCGCGCCTCCCGCAGGGACGATCCGGGCTGCTGTACGCGACCATCGCCACGTACATGATGCCGCCTGTCGCGCTGGTCCTGCCGCTGTACGCCATCCTCGCGCGGGCTGGGCTGCTCAACAATGTCTGGGGGCTGATCCTGGTGTACTGCACCATCGTGATGCCCTTCACCACGTGGCTGCTGAAAGCCAACTTTGACGGTGTCCCCGTCGATATTGAGGAGTCCGGTGCCATCGACGGTCTGAGCCGGTGGGGCATTCTGACGCGGCTGACGATGCCTCTGGCCCTGCCAGGCATCGTGACCTCAACGATTTTCTCCATCCTGCTGGCCTGGGACGAGTTCTTCTACGCTCTGCTCTTCACCAGCAATATTCAGGCGAAGACGCTTCCGGTCGCGATTTCGGACTTTACAGCCGGCAGGTCAGCCGACTTCGGCCTGATTGCCGCGGCTGGCGTTCTTGCAGCCCTTCCCCCCGTGCTTATTGCATTTGCTCTTCAGCGTGGCCTGATGAAAGGCCTGACTGCTGGAGGTGTCAAAGGATGATTCTGATGAACCTCACCCATGAATGTACCGGTCTGCAACTTATTGAGCGTGAACGCGAACGCCAGTTCCGCGACGCGCTGGACACCCTGGACAGTAACCGCGAGATGGCCAGGCAGGTGGCCGGCAGTATCCGGCGGACCGGGCAGGTCCTGCTGCTTGGGATGGGAGCGAGCCATCACGCCAACCTGGTGGCGACGGCTGCGCTGCGCGCACTCGGCATCGAAGCCTTTGCGATGCCGTTGAGTGAAGCGTTGTACGTTCCCCTTCCAGAGCGGCCACGCACCGTGCTGCTGACCTCACAGTCCGGCGGGTCCGTTGAGGCCGAGCGTTACCTGCACCTGGGCCGGCAGGGCGAGGACTACTTTGGTCTGACGCTCAATCCTGACAGCCTGCTGGCCTGCGCCGTGCCTTGCCTGGTGGCGGCTGGAGGTAGTGAGCAGGGATTTGCCGCAACGCGCTCGTACCTGCTCACCCTCGCCCTCCACTCAACGATTGCAAAAGCACTGGGAGATGCACAGGAGGATTTTCGCGCTGTGGTCAAGGCAGCGATGTCGCCGGACGTCACGGCGGCAGTTGATCACCTGCGTCTTGCCAGGTCCTTTGTGTTCAGCGCCCGGGGAGGGCTCCAGGGTGTGGCCGAGGTGGGCGCCCTCGGGATCCTGGAACTCGCCCACGTTCCGGCCTTTGCGCTGGAAGGCGGGCAGCTGCGCCATGGGCCCATGGAGGCCGTGAAAGCAGATCTCGGAATGATTTTCTTGAGAGACGCTGCACATAGAGAGCTGATTGACAGCCTGATCCGGGCGTGTCAGGAGGCCGGTGTAGTCCCGGTGGTTCTGGACGTTTCAGGTGAGGCCCCGCAGCCGGGTCGGATAACGATCAGTGCGGGCCGTCATCAGGGCCTTGCGGCGGCTGCGGCACTCTGCGAGCCTCTCCAGAAGCTGCTGCTCGCGGTTGCTGGCCAGCGCGTCGAGCGTGTGGGAGAGCCGGTGCGGTCGTCGAAAGTGACCCGGACCGAATGATCACCCCACACCTGCTGGTGATTGGCGGCGTCAATATCGACCTGCTGGTCGGTCCTCAAGCGCCGTGGCCCACTCCGGGCACAGAAGTGATCCTGGACCACAGCGACCTGCGGGTCGGGGGCGGTGGCGGCAACACCGCGCTCGCTCTGGAGGCCCTGAGCGTTCCCAGCGTTCTCGTGGGCGGGTATGGAAACGACGCGTTCGGGCCGTGGCTGCGCGAAAAATTTACGGGTGTGCTGTGCGATTGGCATCAGAGCGCCAGCCCGACAGGGTTATGTGTCGGGATCACCCACCCCGACGGCGACCGGACGTTCTTCACGCACATGGGTCACCTGGGCGACGATCCGCCCGAGCGCGTCTACCGGGCCCTGGACCGGGCAGGGCCAGGAAGCACCGCCCTGTTTACAGCGGGGTTCCTGATGGCGTTGTGGTTGCCTGAATATGACCAGTTGCTGTCGTACGCGCGTGCACGCGGGGTCCGGGTGGCCCTGGATACCGGTTGGCCGCCTCCCGGTTGGACGCCCGAGGTCAGGGCCATGGTCCGGTCATGGCTCGGAAAAACCGACCTGCTGCTGATCAATGAGCTTGAAGCGACGGCTCTGGCCGAGACGGATGATGTGTATGCGGCAGGAATGGTACTTCTGGAGCAACTGGCACAGGACGCTACGCTGATTATCAAACGTGGACCTTGGGGAGCAGCGGCGTGGGTTGGGAGTCAACAGGTGGAAGTAAGTGCCCCGCAGGTGCAGGTGGTGGACACGATCGGTGCGGGTGACACGTTCAATGCGGCATTTTTGGCCGCCCAGTACGACGGCAGGTCACTTCAGAACAGCATGGCGGCCGCCGTGGCCTACGCCTCGCACTCGATCAGTACGCAGCCGCGAACGTACGCAGCTACGCTTGGTGACCCGCTGCAGGATCGACCGACCGAGTTGTCCAGGCCATAAATGCAAGGAAGCCAGCGTGAGCTCCGGAGAGAACCTGGAGTCCATGCTGGCTTCCTTACGCAACGTCCCTTCCCTGTTGGCCTCAATGTGCTGAGTTTAGCGTCAGCCCAAGCTCAACCAGGCGTGACCTCCGCATTGATTGAGCCGAAATACGTTGCCTTCAATAATCTCGTTGGAATCCTCCTGGCATCCTGCCTGGGCGTGTGTTGGCGCAGGAAGGGGAGAGCGTGACTTCGAACGGTCCGCGAGCCGGGTTGGGCGTGCGTCACCTGGACGGCTGGGCCATTAGCACAGAGCAGCAGGGCCTGGGCAAGGGTCAATAATCTCCTACCGGTCGTTCGACGATGAGCCGATGGGAATCGCCAGCCCGGTCACTGTCTCACCGCTCCCGATAGTTCCTACCCTTGAGGCACTACCCCGGTATATGGACACGGAGTACAGCTCCGAGGAGCGGCTGCCCTGTGGGGTGAAAACCGCGTAGGCGTTGCGCGAACTGTCAATGTCGAAGCCGGCGAGGGTAGAGACGTCTACTCTTAGACTGCTTTTGGAAAACAATTGCCCGGTGTTGGGCGAGACGGGCGGTGTGGCCGATGGGTTGCCCTGCTCGGCGAGCAGCTCAAGGCTGGCGTCAAGCAAGTACAAATTGGTCTGGGTGGCCCCAGCAACCGGGTTCGTGTAGGCGGCAGCCACCACATCGGGTTTCCGCCCTTGATTGCGGTCTCCGGCAGCGTAAGCCAGGCGGCCGTCCACGCCTGCGACAGCGCCGGTATCGGGATGTACCCGCAGATCCTGGCCCGTGTTACTCACTACGCGGATGCGGTCGACCACCGGGTTAAAGTCAAACCCGAAAGACGTTCCTTCGAGCACCGGCGTGAAGGGAGCACCGACTGGTGTCGCGGCGCCACTTGCGAGGTCGATGGTGTAGATGCGGCTGGTCGAGCCCAGCGCATAGAGCCGACCATTGGCGGGGCGAAAATCAATACCCAGCACCCGCTCACCGGGAGCCAGGCCTGTAATCGGCTGAGCCTGCACGTCGCCGGGAGTAGACGCAGAAAAGCGCAGCAGACGGTTCGATGCCGTGGTGGCGTACATCATGTTGCTCCCGCCGCTCCACGAACCGCCGTCGTTCCAGGACCCACTGCCCCAATCGCCACCACCGAACGATGCGGCCATCAGCGGCGCTGGCGCCGTCTTCCTGTCAGCCATCCCACCGTCAGGGACAGATGCGGTCCCGCAGGCGGCGAGGGCGATAACCATGGGAATGGACAGAAAACGAAGCTGTTGCATAAGGGTCCTCCTTGAAGCAAATGGAATGGACGGCCTGTTCCGGAGTCTTCTGGCCGCCCGTCCTGAGGGGCCAGAGGAAACGCTGATCTTCTCCACTCCTAGAAACGCACCGCGGGCCGCTTGAGATGCATCCAGTCATACGTAAAGATCAGGTGAAGCAGGGCATTCCAGCGGAACGCGGCTTTTCGTTCGTCCATCGCTGGAGCGCGGTATCTGCCGGCAAGGCATTCCCCGGGTACACCCGGGACGTCAGGTGCCGGACGCCAGTCAGCGGGTGGCTGGTGGGATCAGCATGACTGATTCCGGCGCAACGACCGTGACAGCAGCGCTCGGTGCCAGATCGCGCCTGCCTTTTAATTTCAGTAGTCCATCGAATCGCATCAGCGTGTGGCGCGCCCGGTCCGCCACGAAAAGGGCAGAACCATCGAACGCCACCCCGACCGGATTGCCCAGCAGTGACTTGGGCCCGCTTATCCGCAACCGGACAGGAGCCTCGCCTGTGAGTTGCCGGATGCCTGAAAGCACCAGAATTGCCCCGTCGCTATCGAAGTTGGATTGGTCCCGGTCGATGGCCGCCCCCACATCGACCATCAACACGGTGTCCTGGGCCGGAAGGTAGACCAGGTCGTGCAGATTGGCTGCGGCCCGCTGCCCCTGCATGGTGGGCACGATAACGCGGTAGGAGCCTAGCCCCCGGCCCGCCAGGTACCGGTCAAAGACGACCAGCGTTCCGTCAGTTGCGCCCACGATCAGGCGATCTGCCGACTCGTCGTACGCCAGACCCCACGGGCGGCGCGGTCCGGCGGACGTCCGGCCCAGGTCCGGGGTGATGAAGCGCGGCGCTATATCACCCCGGGCGCCGCCAGCGAATACTTTGAGTGTGGCGTCGCCGAAATCCGCGATGATCACCAACCCGGCCCGGGGTGACACCACGATGTCCTTGGGCTGCTTGAGTCCTGAGCGTGGACCACTGACCCATTGATCACGCGCCGCGTCGAAACGCCCTGCAGCGCGTCCGGCCAGGTTCCTGATCTTCAGGAAACCACCTGGAGCCACTAAGCTGGGACCGTCGTCAAAGGTGATGAAGGCGTCGCCCGCCGAGTTGAAGTCTACGTATTCCAGACTCTGTGGAGCACCATCAATGGTGAAGGCCAGTTGGGCCGCCGAGAGATCGGGGGGGGTTCGGAACACGCGGCCGGATGGGGGGTCGCTCGCCACCACAGGCCTCGCCGGCTTACTGATCACCAGCAGACCGGTCGGTGTGGTGTGCGGCGCCGCCTGGGCCGTCACCAGCAATAGCGCGGTTGCCAGCCGGCACAGCCCACGTCGTAAGACGAGTTGTGGTCGAATCCTATTTTCCATTGACAGGCCCCCAGACCTCAGCATAGCCACCTGACGACCGGACACCGTTTACCGGACGGTTATCCGGACGGCCGTTTGTGCCGACCCGGCCCGCACCTCAATGCGGTTTTCTCCTGACTTCAGGCCGAGTACAGTGAACGTGAAACGGCCTTCAGCCACCGCGGACGACCGGAGGGATCCCGAATTCAGGCGATAGGCGATGGTCGTGACGTCACTGGGCGCGGTGCCGCTCACGATGACCTGGTGGGTGGTCACGACCGTTCCGTCGAGGGGCTGACTGACCGTGAGCCTGTCAGGTGTTGGGGCGGCCGCAAGGTTTACCCGGCTGAGTGCGCGGCTGGGTTGGACGCTGCCACCGCCCGGTTCACGACTGAGGTACAGGGCCACGAAACGCTTCGTTTCCACCTCAAAGACCCCGTCGCGCGATACCCGCAGGGAGACCAGCCGCTCACGACCGCCGGGTTGCCAGTCGGCCTGAGTGTGGCCCCAGGCCTGATACGCCTGCCCGGGCGGTAAAGTCCGGCTCACGACGAAGAGCGCCCGCTGGCCTCTCATCAGGACGCTGCCGATCGTCTCACCGCCAGCGCGGAGTGGGAGGCGGCGGACCTCAGGATGTGCCAGAAAAGCGACAAGGAGGGCGCGGTCTCCGGCAGTCTGCTGATACATGTCGTAGGTCCTCAGGCCTCCTAGTGCCCCACCGACGAGCAGCGTCGTACACGCCACCGCCAGCCAGCCCTGCGGGAACGGCCACGCCGACCTGCGTCTCTGCGATATGAGCGGCGTCTGCGTGCGCAACCGGGACTCAATGGCCGCCCAGCTTCCGGACGGGGCCGGGTGTACGGGCGCCGCTTCCGCAAGGGCCACCAGCGCCTCTCGCAGCGCACGCACCTGAGCGCGTCCAGCGGGCGAATGTTCCAGCTCAGCCTCAACCTGAGATTGTTCGTCCGGACTGAGCGTACCAAGCACGTACTCTTCCAGCCGGTCAGGAGACCCGGTCATGGCTGCTCCAGAAAGCGCTCCAGAGCCAACAGGGCCCGCCGTACCCGGCTTTTCACCGTGCCCAGTGGTAACTTTGAGCGTTCGGCCAGTTCCAGGTGAGTGTACCCGGCGTAGAAGGAGTCGTGCAGCAGTTGACGGTCCAATGGCTCGAGCTGCGCGAGCGCCTGGGTCACCACGGCGCCCAGGTGGCCGTCCACCGAGGCTGACGGCAGAGGCGAGTCCAGTTCATGCACGTCCCAGTCGGCCTTTTGTGGACGGGCACGCCTCGCCCGCAGACGGGACATGCAGTCGTTGCGCGCGATGGTATAGACGAAAGCGCGCGGTGATCCCAGGTCAGCGCGGTACGTGCGTGCCTGACGATACACTTTCAGAAACGTGTCCTGCATCACCTCCTCTGCCTCCTCGCGGCTTCCCAGCAGCTGAAGCGCCAGTGAGAAGACTTTGCTCCCCATGCCGCTATACAGTGCAGCGAGAGCCGCTTCGTCTCCCTGCTGCAGGCGACCCAGCAGCGCGGCCTCCTCACTGGACTCCATTAAACCGAGCCACGCGTGCCCGGCGAGCCAGAGTCAACCCGCCACCCAACCTGCGCTGCGAGTCCATCCGTTTCAATCATCGAAAGCCATACCCTTACTGTAAGGAATCAACGCAGTGATGCGCGCAGGTGGCCAAGAAGTTCGCAATCGCATTAAGGGCAGAGTGAAAGGTCTGGAGAAACAGCGCATGTCGGGCTCCTTGCTGAGAGAACTGGCCAGTACATATGAGCGGCCTTGCATCAGTAGAAACGCAGGAAATCGACGTTTGGATGCACAGCAGAATGTACGTGCTTAGCTTCACTTGCCCCCAATGCCCACCTTCCTCCTCACCTTCATGGCTTCTGATCCCGGATGATGCGCACCACGACCCTTTATGACCTAATGGTTTATGACAAGTTCACCGTTCGACTCCTGAAGTCCGGACCTTGCGTAACACATCTGATCAGAACTTCAGGGCGATGATCATATTCACTCCATCATCTGCAGCACGCCGGGCCAGGTCGATATAGCCATGGAATTTCAGTGCCTCCAGGCCATGCGCGCACAGCACCAAGGTCCGCCGCCAGCTTTCTGTGTATCCCGGTGCGTTTGCTGACGTCCACGGCCAGAATTTTGGCCACCTCATCAGCGTGACCCCGCAGGGCGAAACGGCCCGCAGCGAGTACGTCCACATCGATCTCCTTCAGTGGCACAGCACGCCGCACCGGTTGCGTGCTGCGGGAGAGTCGCGGTTAAATTCGGCGTTCCTGATTCGCCCGATGAGCCCTGTTATGTCGATGAGCAGTGCTCCTTGACAGGACTGTCCTAGAAAAAGGAGAGCCAATGACAACTCTCCTTTTTTCTTGAGGAAAAGGGTTGCCAGCCGTCGTCGCGACGAGCGGGGCGTTCACCGTCAGCAACCATGAAAGCATCCTTCGTCAGGACGATGTTAGAGGTGCTTGTGACCGCCTAAGCTCTGCGCGGTGAGATCCCAGAAGCCGCGTTCCTGCCAAAAGCGAATTTAGGCCATTCCAATCCAACAGGCATGACCTGCCTGGATCAATCTCAGCATGGTCGGCAAATTCTCATGAGGGGTGGACTCGCGGGTGGCCTTACCACAAAAAGACTGCACAAGACGACGTTCCGTTGCCCGCTCCTGATCTGGAGAGGAGCCGCGATCATCAGTCATCCTCACAGTGATTTACTGTGACTCATTTCTTCCGGTTTTAAAGTGCTCATGCTTTTCAAAGCAATAACAGATCACGTGACGTGAAAAAGTGGTTTATTCGCTTCACATTGCCTTGGAAAGCCGACATTCAAGTAGAACAGGATCCCAGTCACATAACCATCAGGATTTCTGCTTTAGACAGTATGTTCATCATTCATTTCCTGTTCAAGGAAAACCGCCTCATGTAACAATAGAAGACGGAGTCCTTGCGTATCTTTGACCCTGCTTAAAGCTTAAACGCACAGGGAATAAGCTTCCAGTTACCAAGCACCGGTTCGTATCCGGCGTCGAAGCCTACGAACATCACTCGTTTCCCCCGAGGCCCAACATGAAAAAAGCTCTCTTTGTTGTACTCGCCATGACCGTCACCTCTGCTACTGCGGCTCCCTTCGTGTGGCCTGCTGCCTGGACTGGTGAACCGAACACGGCCAACAAGCGCGGCGGGGAATTCCGCAGTTACACGATCTCGGACTATAAGACCATCAACCCTTTCACCACCGCTGAAGCCGACAGTCTCACCGACCTGATGACCCTCCGGACCAGCGGCCTGTTCACGCAGGACCCCCGCAACGACGAGTTCATCCCCTACATGGCTGAGGGAAAACCTACCGTCAGCAATGGAAACAAGCGTTTCGTGGTCAAGATCCGCAAGGGCATGAAATTCAGCGATGGCCAGCCGATCACCGCCGATGACTGGGTCACGACTGCCACCATTCATAAGGACGACAAGGTCGGCAGCAACAGTCGCGACACCTTCTTCATCAACGACAAGCCTATTACGGTCAAGAAGCTCGATACGTACACCCTTCAGTTCGACTTCCCGCAGGTGAGTGCCGGAGCCTACTCGCGCATGACCTATGCGCCCTGGCCAGACCATGTCTTCGGCAAGACATATCGCAGTGGTGGAGCCGCGGCCATCAAGAAGATGTGGACGCTGGGCACGCCAGCCGACGAGATTGTCTCACCCGGTGCCTGGACGCTGGACAGCTACCAGGCCGGGGAACGCGCTGTCCTGAAGAAGAACACCTATTGGGGCGAGTGGAACAAGGACAGCCGGGGCAATGCCCTGCCTTACCTTGACCGGTACTCCTCGCGCATTACTGCTGACCTGAACGCGGCTCTGGCCGCGTACCTCGCCGGGCAGATCGATACCTTCGGGCCCAGCAAGGCCGATGAACTGGCCCAGATCCAGAAGGCCATCAGCGCGGGCAACCTCAAAGCCACCCTTATCCCCAACGTCAGCCCGCAGGCCGACAGCTCGTGGATCGTCTTCAACTGGAACAGGGCTGGCAATCCCGCCAAGCAGAAGCTGTTCCGCGATGTCCGCTTCCGCCGCGCCATGAGCCACCTCGCCAACCGTCAGGCTATGGTGAAGCTCGCCCTGGGCGGCCTGGGCACCGAGACGTACTACAGCGTGTATCCCATCTTCAAACAGCAGATCGCCGCTGGAGAAAAGGCGAAAGCCCCGAAATACCCCTACAACCCTCGCGAAGCCGCCAGGCTGCTCGCTCAATTGGGCTACACCAAGAAAAATGCGCAGGGTTACCTGGTCGACAAAGCCGGCAAGGTGCTCGAATTCAACCTCAGCACCAACGCCGGTAACACCGTACGCGAGCAGCTCGGGCGTGTCTTCGCCGACGAAGCCAAGAAAGTGGGTGTGAAAGTCAACTTTACGCCCATCGATTTCAACAACCTGGTCAACCAGCTGACCGCCAAGGGTGAGAGCCGCCCCTTCGATGCGATCCTGCTGGGCCTGTCTGGTGGCGACAATATCTGGCCGTTCGGGAATAACGTCGTGCCCTGCGGCGGTTCCCTGCACATGTACAACAACAACTCCAAGGGCACCTGCCTGACTCCACAGGAGACAGAGATGACGAAGCTTTACAACCAGGGCGACGCTGAACTGAACGCGGCCAAGCGCCTGGCTATCGGCGGTCGGCTCATGAAGGTCGAGTCTGAACTGCAACCGGTTATCTATATGGTGGGTTCGAACTATCACGTGACCTACAACAACCGTGTCGGTGGCACGCGGGACCGCAAGCAGATGGACGCCTACTACGGCTCCCGGGAACTCCCGCTTACGTTCATCAAGTAAGGCCCACTGAAGCTGGACTGCCTGACCCGTCATCTCTCGGGCTGGGCAGTCCAGCTTATGACATGATGGGATCCCTCCGGGCATTTGAGGGTCGGCACCCGCCACGATCGGTAAGCATTGACTGCCCGTGTAAGCCGTGTAAGAGACTCTCCAGTAGGGCGCGGGCAGAGCCCCACAACGTCAGGCCAGCCACGTGTCCCTCCAGGTCGCCGCAACGGAGACTGCTGCTGGAGAGGCCTGAATCTGGCATACCGAGGTTATGTGAGCCCTATGCACTGTGCTGACAGGACGTTTGCAGACTGCGCAGAAAACGAACACGTTCAACACATAGGCCCCGGCCTCCCCCGAGCGGTAAACATCCGCATTCCACACACTTCCAGGCTGCCGCTTATTTAGGATTTCATCGTGGACCGATCTTCCCGGGCTTCACCTCTGGTTTGGTCGCGGCAGGTACCCCGCCGGTTGATCCCTCCTGCCGCCGATTCGTTGTGCACTCCTGAACGTGAGCCAATCTCGCATATACGGTGCATTATGGTACGACGTGACCGTCCCGGCAGACGCCCCGCCGCTGTGCCCGGCGTACGCGAATGACGACAACCTCAACCATCTGATCGTGGTCACTTCATTTACCTCTCTCACTTGTGCAATTTTTGAGACCCGGTCTGTACTCTGCGGTACGATGTCCATCCCACAGCACTACCTGTTGATAGATGACAGCCCCACAGACCAACTCCTGGCGCAGGAAGCTTTCGCACAATTACAACCGAGATCCACGCTCACATGTGTGTCAAGCGGAAGAGAAGCTCTTGAACTCCTGGAATCCGGTTTCTCACTGCCGGACGTGATCCTGCTGGACATCAACATGCCTGAGATGAATGGCTTACAGCTGCTGAAGTTGTTAAAAGACCAGATGCCATTGAAGGCTATCCCGGTGGTGATGCTAAGCATTTCAGGTGCAGAGGATGACATCCAGCAGGCATACCGTCTGCACGCGAGCTCGTATCTGGTGAAATCCAAAGGGTTTGATGCGTTTTTGGAGCAGGTGAAGTCGTTCCTTCGGTACTGGCAGGCGAATCAGGTGGTGGGCGCTTCAGCGGGACGATGATGCACCTGCCTCTGACGCAGCACATGCTGGAGATCAGAAAGGAAAGCGCAAGGCTGGAGTACCAGCAGCAATTGCTCCCTCACAACAATCAGGGGAGCTTAAGACAACCAGGCAATCGGATGCGTTTCCACACGACTTCAGTTGCCATTGCCGACTGTCCTGGAACCCGACGTCCTAAGGGTCAGGAGCGTGTCAGACCTTATATTCGGGCCTTGCAAACCATGGAAGAGGATGTTCGAATCCGACAATGCACGCTGTTCGTGATAGCACTGACGCTATGCAGGTCATCCGGACTGCCCTCGACGCAGAGCAGGCAGTACTTTATGCGGTCTGGAAAACTTTTAGGACGTTCGACTTGAATGGACCTAAGAAGGCAGTGTCGGCCGACCCGGAAAGCAGCCAGTAAAAGCGGGATTCAGGAGGCAGATGCCCGCACTGATCGCAGCGGGCCATCGCCTTCTGGATGAAGAGTGGAGGGCCGCACAGAGTACTCCTCAGTCCTCAGTTTCGCGCACGCCGCCTTGCAGCAGCCCGCAGGAACAACACTCAAGCACCAATAGCCAGCTGGGCTTCGCAAGCGACACTTTTACCTGGGCAGGCCGTCATAGCGCCGGCACCCCCAGGGACCTCAACCCCTCTCCACTGCTGGCCCAGAACCTGCATCACCTTCTGCCGTGTGCACGTTAAATGTCCTGCCTGCCGGTATCCATCCGTACGACTCTGGGCATAAATCTGGCGACCACGTCCACCAGATCAGCCTGGCTGGCCATGACCCTGTCGATGTTTTTATACGCCTGGGGCGCCTCATCTACACCGCCGCCCATCACCGTGACGTCCCGCGCTTCCAGGTACTCCTTCACAGCGCTTCGGCTCAGCTCGCGTTCCGCCTGCTTGCGACCCAGCAGGCGACCTGAACCGTGTGACGCGCTCTCCAGAGCCTGGGTATTGCCCTTCCCCCGAACGACATACCCTGGGTCAGCCATACTCCCGGGAATAATCCCGAGCTGACCCTGTCCGGCGGGGGTGGCCCCCTTGCGATGCACAATGACCTCGCGTCCATCCGGCATCCGCTGTTTCCAGGCCAGGTTGTGGCTGTTGCGGACAGTCACGAGGGGTTTGACTCCCAGTGCTCGTGCGATGCGTGCGTGAATCACCTCATGATTGGCCAGCGCGTACCGACCCGCGAGATTCATAGCGGTCCAGTAAGCCTGGCCCTCATCCCGGTCCATGTCCAGCCAGGCAAGCTTGCGGGCGTCCGGGTCAAGGTCTGGATGAAGATTCTGCGCAACCTGGGTGTAATGACCAGCGACCTGGGCGCCGAAACCGCGCGAACCGGAGTGGGACAGAAGGGCAATGTACTGTCCCGGCGCCAACCCCAGATCGGCGGCCTCAAGCGTCAGGGTACCGAACTCCACGAAATGATTTCCTGACCCACTGGTTCCGAGCTGCTCCGCCGCTTTGTTCCTTAACTGGCGGAGCAGGGGAAGCTCATGCCAGGTATCTTCATCCAGCACCGCGTGGTCTGGGCGCAGCTTGCGCTCCCAGGCATGCCCCGCACCAAAGCGGGTATTGCGACGGAGGAGACGAACTTCGTCTTCACGCGAGAGGTTGGCAACCGGCAGCACGCTCAGGGCCATCGCACATCCGATATCGACTCCAACGGCGTAAGGGATCACGGCGTGATCCGTGGCGAGCACACCCCCTATAGGCAGTCCGAACCCGACATGCGCGTCCGGCATCAGTGCGCCGGCGACGCTGATTGGAAGACGCATCGCGGTGTCCATCTGGGCGCGGGTGTTCTCGTCGATCAACTCAGAGCCCCACTCGGTATAGGACAGAGGCCGCTCCCGGAGCGTGTCGGGAAAGCGGGCTGCTTGACCCAGAAGTTCCCGGCCGAGGTCAGCGTAGAGGGGGTCCCTGATGAACGCCTCAGGACGGTGCAGGACGCGACCGAGTTCTGCTCTGATCTCATCGTTTGTTTGGCCTGCGGTCTCCCGGTGCCGGGCCGCATTCAACGCAAGGCCGATGGCTTTGCCCGTAAAGCCGAGTGCTGTGATGTCATTCCCGTTCATAGTGGCCTGCTTTTTTGTCCGGAACTTCTGAAATGCGCGTCACTCTGCTGGTCGCTGGTCGATCTCCATCAGGATGATCAATGGACTGGTGAGAGGAATTATCTTTTTGCCGCGCAGCCTCCATATCACTGTATTTATCGAACGGTGAAAACGGATATCTTCTGGCCCTCTCCAACGCTTCAGCACCAAACCCAAATTGGGGGGAACTGGGTAGACAGCCTCCTCAGGTACTGCGCACTCAATCTGCAGTCAGGGCTCTGCGATATTCAGCTAGAGCCCAACCATCGTGGCAGGTGGCAAAGCGGTGCAGGTTTCCAGGACGCCTGAAAGGCGACCGGGGCCGGCACATCTCGGTGACGGCTCAGACCTGACCACCCTCCGACGCACCATTGCGCTATGGTGACCGTCTATGCCGTTGCCCGTTAGCGACAACGCCGAACCTCCGAGTTCGACTCACAATCCTGCACCTCTGGTACGCACCATCAGGCCTGGTGGTGCGCCTTGACGGCTGCGCTTCCGTTTCTGGTCATCCTGATGATGGTGGCCCTGAATGCGCTCTATGTGGCTGCAGAATTCGCTACCGTCGGCTCACGGCGCTCCCGCGTGCAGGAAGCCGCTGAGGGTGGCCACCGCACAGCCGCGGACCTGCTGGACATTCTGAAAGACCCCAAGCGCCTCGATACCTATGTTGCCGCCTGTCAGATCGGGATCACCCTCAGCAGCCTGGTCGCGGGAGCGTATGGTCAGGCGCAGCTGATTCCCCTCCTGACTCCCGTCGTCGGGCCGGTGGGTGGTCCGGTCCTGGCGACTGTGCTGGTCCTGGTGTTGATCACGGCCCTGCAGGTGGTTCTGGGTGAATTGCTGCCCAAGACAGTCGCGCTGCGGTACCCGGAGCGGCTGGCCATGGCCACCCTGCGTCCCATACAGTTCAGCCTCTTCGTGTTCCGGCCACTCATCAGCCTCTTTAACGGCACGGCCTTTTTCCTGATGCGGGCCTTGAAGCTCCAGGTGGACCACAGCCACGCTCACGTTCATTCCCCCGAAGAGCTTGAGGACCTGTACCGGCAGAGTGCCCGCGGAGGCCTGATCGACGCCAGTGAGCGCAACATGGTTGCGGGGGTTCTGAACGTCGAAGACCGGGTCGTCCGGGAGATCATGACACCGCGCACCAAACTCGTCGTCGTGCCTGGGCACCTTACCGTCAGAGAAGCGCTTGCACGCCTGGCGAACACGCCGTATACCCGCTTCCCGGTCAGCGGCGACACCCCTGATGATGTGACCGGCATCATCCACCTGCGTCAGCTGTTCCTGGCAGGTGAGAGCCAGCCGGGTCGACTGGTCAGTGATGTGGCCCGCCCGCCGTTGATCGTGGCCGAGAGCATGCCGGTTCCGGAACTCTGGAGGCGGCTGCGTGAAGCGTCCAGGCACGCTGCCATTGCCGTGGACGAGTACGGTGGCGTGGCCGGCATGGCCACCCTGGAAGACGCCCTGGAAGAGATTTTCGGGGAGATGCAAGACGAGTTCGACCACGAAGAGGACCCCATTACGGTCGATGGTGACCGGGTGCTGGTCCGCGGTGACGTGCTGATTGACCTGCTCAATGACCGCTTCGAGCTGGATTTGCCCACCGATGAGGTGGATACCGTCAGCGGCCTGATGTGGCACGAACTGGGCCGGCTGCCGATGGTAGGCGACGAGGCTGGCGTGCGAAACCTGACCCTGCGCGTCGAGGCGATGGACCGCCGGGCGGTGCAGCGGGCGAGTTTCATCCTGCCGAGAGGCACCACGGACGGCGACACCGGGAGGACGGTCTGATGCAGGATGTCTTCGTCCCCCTCGTGGTGATCGTGATCCTGGTGGTCCTCAATGGCCTTTTTGTCGCTGCAGAGTTCGCCCTGGTGGCCTCCCGCCGGTCCCGCCTGAACACACTGGCAGACACCGGGAATCCAGCAGCGCGCTGGCTGACGGCCGTTTTCGACGATGAAACCGGGAAGGACCGCTATATCGCCATTGCGCAGTTGGGCATCACGCTGGCCTCGATCGGGCTGGGCATGTACGGCGAGCCCGTGATTGCCAGCTGGCTGTATGGACCGTTCGAGGGTGCGGGTCTCTCTTATGCGGCGGCGCATACGGCCGGGTTCATCATTGCGCTGAGCGCGATCACGTTCATGCACGTGGTGTTCGGGGAAATGATTCCCAAAGCCCTCGCCTTGCAGGCGCCGGAAGCCGTCAGCCTGCAGGTCAACCCACTGATGCGTGTCTTCGGCTTTCTCTTCCGGCCCCTGATCATCCTCCTGAACGTTCTGGCCCTTGGGCTGATGCGGGCGCTGCGCATCCGGGAGCCGGGAAAAAACGCGTTCCTGTACACCAGCAAGGAACTCAGCATCATTACGGACGAAAGTGCCGAAAGTGGGCAGCTGGGCGGCGTACAGCGGGACCTGATCCAGAACATCTTTGCGCTTGAGGACCGCACGGCCCAGGAGCTGATGACACCCCGCTCCAGTCTGGAGGCCCTTTCCATCCATGCACCACCTGACGAGGTCACCCGACGGATCGCCGGGTCGCCGCGCAGCCGGTACCCCGTCTACGAGGACAATCTCGACGAAATCATCGGGGTATTGCACGTCAAGGACTTCATTCGCGCACGCGTATCGGGCGGGTCGCCTCAACTGGGCCGGCTGATCCGTCCGCTGCCCAGCGTCGCGGCGTCCACAAGTGCCGAGCATCTGCTCGCGCTGTTCAAGCGCGAACGCCTGCACGCAGCTCTGGTGGTCGACGAGTTCGGCGGCACCCTTGGCTTCGTCACCATGGATGACCTGATCGAGGACGTGATGGAGGAGGAAGACGCGGGGTCGTCCGACTGGGTGCAGACGAACCCGGACGGCTCGCTGATCCTGAACGGCGAGGTCACGCTGAGCGAACTGCGTGAGGACCATGGCCTGAATCTGCACAGTGAGGACGCGACGACCATTGCAGGGCTGCTGCTCGGGGAGTATGGGACAGTGCCGGCTGCAGGAACCACCGTGTTTGTGCAGGGCCACGATCTGACGGCTGAAGACGTGCAGGGCCTCAAGATCACCCGTGTCCGGGTTCGGCCCGTCGCTTCTCCTGATGAGGTCAGCACCACCGGGACGTCATAGGCCGACGGTCAGTGACGACCTGGAAGTCGACCGTGACGTTACGCCCACTCCCGTGTATCAACGTAATCTCCCCAACCCATCCGCGAGAATGCAGTACCCCGTTGATGCCCTGCCGAAGAAGTGATCATGGCAGGCTGACGCGGTGCATAAGCAAACAACGGGGACAACTGACGGAAGTGCGATCTGCACGGCCGGAATCTGGCCCAGCCTGGGCGGTTGACGAGGTGTGAATACCGCCATGGAATAGAGGAATCAAAGCGGCCTCCGGGTCGCTTTCTTCTGTATGGTGTCTCAGGATGGCCTGCAGCACCCTCGCCTCCTGACAGGGCAATCAGGAATTGGACGCTGACTCCAGCGGCGCGGCTCTCACCCACACACCATGGACTCGCCTCTAAGGGGCCATTTGCGCGGGCTTCATGAGCCGAAGCGCCGCCAGTGTCCCGTGCACCCCAGTCTCAGCACTTCGGTTTGCCTCCACCAGGTACACGTCTCCTGTCAGCAGGGAGAATCCACCCTACCCCCCCTTGTGGGTAAACCTTCCTGAATCCTGGCAGATCATGTCCTGCTCCGGGTCCAGCTAGCCTGCTGGTATGTCCACGCCGAGCCCTTGCCTGCTGGTGATCGTGCCGGGGAACTGGGAAGCAGTGCCCGAAGGCGTGCAGGAACTCAAGCGGTATATGGCGCATGAAGTGGGTGGCACGCTGACAGTCCAGCGCACACCTGCACCACTGCGGTTCCCCCTCGTCCTGCCTATTGGAGTGTGGCCGCCAGGCAGTTGGCGAGTGGCACGCCAGGATATTGAGCTTGTGCTGATGTCACAGGCGTTTTTCAGCCTGGGGTGGCTGGAAGAAGTATCGTAATCCTTTTCCTCCAGCCCCCACGACCTGCACACTGGTTCCCGCTTCTATTCAGAGCCCGCAACACCGCAACCTGTGCTCAATCAGTTGTACGGCCCTGTGGCTTCCCAGCTGGCTGCCCCGCGCGGCGTGCAGCTGCCTCCTGCGTTGCCAGAAGGGCCAACCCCAAGGTATTCAGAGGTGGACCGCCTGTGCTCCAGCTTCTGCCTGATACGCGGCCAGAACCACACGCAAGGCCTGGTACCCGGCGTGCCAGTCTGCTCCTGACGAGTGCTCCCGCAGCGTACACACGTTCAGAAAATCACGGAGCATCAGGGCGTTCAGGTCGGTTCCATACCCGGCCCAGTGACGGCCCTCCGAATTGGTGATGGCAAGCGACTCGGCAAAAACGTCCAGCGTCTGCAGGCCCTGGGTTCCGGTGACGTCAAGTTTGAGGTGACCCCAGCGCGGATACGTGCGTGGGCGGCTCCAGGATGAATCTATGGTGGCGCTGGCACCAGAGGCAAAGCGCAGCGTCACCAGGGCAGCTGCGTCCACCCGGGCATGCTCCGGCAGAACCCACTCGGGTACCGGCACAAGCCGGGCATATACCGTCTCCACCTGCTCGCCGAACAGATGAAACAGATCGGCCAGGTGAACGATATGATCCATTCCTGCGCCGCCACCCGCCATCAGCGGATCACTGAACCACTGGCGCTCCCGGTCGGGGCAGACGCTGTGATTCACGCCACCATAGGCGAGTATCTGTCCCAGACCACCGGTCAGCACCATGTGCCGCAGGTTCTGTACCTCCGGAGAGAAGCGCACCGGGAAGGCGGTGCGGAACTCGACTCCTGCCTGCAAGCAGGCCTGATTCATGGCGCGGGCGTCATCCAGAGTGAGGGCGATGGGTTTCTCGCACAGAACGTGTGCGCCTGCCTGCGCAGCAGCCTCGACCAGAAAACGGTGCCGCGCCGTTTCACTGCATACGATCACGCCGTCCGGACCGGACTCCAACAACTGCGCGAGAGGCAGATGACGCAGCCCGGTCCGGGCCGCGAATTCTGCGGCGAGGTGAGGGGAATCCTCACTGAACCCTAGAAGCTCGACGTGCTTACAACCAGTCAGCCACGCTGCGTAGGCGTCGGCATGAACATGTGCGGCCCCCAGAAGGGCGATGCGGGTGGGCATTATGCGTCCTCCATCCCAACGGCCTGACCACTGGCCAGGCTGCGCCGGACCGCGTGACTCAGGGCCAGGGCAGCGCGGGCGTCCTCTGGCTCCACCAGGAACGGCAGACCCTCTTCAATAGCCTGATAGGCATGCAAGAGTTCGGCGGCGTAGGGATCGCCCGCCAGGGCCGGAAGAGCCGCGCCCAACTGCCGCGGCTCCGGCTGTGGCCCATGCCTGCGCAGCGCCGCCGGAGCGTCGGAACTCCACTCGATGACGCCTCGCGTGCCGGCCAGGTCCAGCGCAGTGCGGAAAACCCCCGCGGGCGCCGCCCACCCGCCTTCGATCAGGCTGATGGCTCCGCTGATGTGCGAGAGCGTCACCTGGACCATCGTGCGCCCGCCGTGGTGGCGGCCCGCGGCGTAGACCGTATTCACCTCGCCCGCCACCCAGCGCGCAAAGTCAAGATCATGGATCATCAGGTCCAGGGGCACGCCTCCGCTCTGGGCTTCGTCCAGCAGCCAGCTTCCGGGAGCAGGAGGCGAACTGACACGGCTGAGCCGCAGCACCCGGGGAATACCGATATTTCCTGCCTGCACCTGATCCCAGGCTGCGCGGTACTGCGGGAAGAATCTCAGGACGTGCGCGACAAAGAGCCTCACTCCGGCAGTCCGGCAGGCGGCCATGATCCTGTCCGCCTCGGCGAGGGTCAGCGCCAGAGGCTTCTCACAGATGACGTGCCGGCCTGCCCGCGCCGCCTGCACGGCCAGGTCGGGGTGGGTGGGGGTGGGGGTGCACAGGTCCACAATGTCGACCCGGTCCAGGAGTTCTTCTGTGCTGGCACAGGGACGCAGGTTGAACTCACGGGCGAACGTGCGCGCGCGCTCGTCTGGGGCATATACACAGGTGAGGACGCCCGGGCGGGTCTGCCATCCCTGGGCGTGGGTTCGTCCCATCAGGCCTGTGCCAATCAGTCCGACACTCAGGCCACTCATTTCAGGGCACCTCCGGTAATGCCACTGACCAGCTGACGCGAGAAGATGATGTACAGCACCACCACAGGCACAATGGCCAGCGTCAGGGCCGCCAGGACGGCGTTGTAGTCGTTGACGAACTGCCCCAGGAAGGCGCTTGCTCCGAGCACAATGGTCTTGGTTTTTTCTCCAGGAGCGAGAATCAGAGGAAACCACAGGTCGTTCCAGATCGGAATCATACTGATCGCCGTGACCGCGCCCAGCGCTGGCCTGATAAGAGGAAGCGTCATGCCATAGATGCGGTACTCGCTGGCGCCGTCAATGCGGGCCGCTTCTTTCAGGTCGCGCGGAACCCCGCGCATGAAGGACGTGAGCACGAAGACGGCCAGTGGAATGCCCTGCGCCGTGTACACCAGAATCAGGGCCCAGAGGGTATTGACGAGGTGAAGACTGACCATCAGGTTCAGAATGCCGATGGTCCCCAGGCGGATCGGAACCATGATCCCCACCGCCAGGTACAGGCCCAGCAGAGTATTGAGCCGGAACCGGTATTCGCTGAGGGCGAACGCCGCCATGCTGCTGAGCAGCAGAATCAGGGCGAGCGATCCCAGCGTGACCAGCAGGCTGTTCAGGAAGAAGAGTGAGAAGTTGGCTGAGCTGGCCAGCGTGTGATAGCCGTCAAGGGTAAAGGTGCTGGCGGTGGGCAGGGCAAAGGGATCCGAGAAGATGGCCAGGCGGTCCTTGAAGGAGTTGACGATGATCAGCAGTGTCGGAAGGATGGCCAGCAGGGTGTAGAACATCAGCACAAGGTGCCCGAGCACCTGCCCGCGCCGGTTGAGCAGTGGCGCAGTGGACGCGCTCACAGCTGAACCTCGGTGATCCTGCGTTGCCACGCCGTCAGGTAGATCAGCAACCCGGCGAGGATCACAACCAGCATCACACCCGCTACGGCAGCGCCCATGTAGGGGTCACCGGACTGCAGCTGGTATCCGAAGAACGTCCGGTAGAACAGCGTTCCCAGGATGTCGGACGCAAAGTTCGGCCCTGCCAGCGCACCCTGGGTGGAATAGATCAGGTCGAAGGCATTGAAATTTCCCACGAAGGTCAACACGCTGACGATGCCTACAGTCGGGAGAATAAGTGGCAGCTGGATGCGCCGGAAAATCGTCCAGGCGCCGGCCCCATCCAGCCGCGCCGCCTCGTACAGCTCCTCCGGAATTCGCACCAGAGCAGCCAGAAACAGCAGCATCGGAATGCCAATGTTCTGCCAGACACTGATCAGGGAAAGAGTCGGGAGCGCCGTGGCCGGCAGGCCCAGCCACGGCAGGTCGAACTCCTGCAGGTTGAGTGGCGTCAGCAGCGCCCTTTGCACGCCCCACGCCGGATTCAGAATCAGTTTCCAGGCAAAACCGATAATCACCACGGACAGAATTGTCGGAGTGAACAGCAGGGTCCGGTACACTGCGCTGCCCCGCAGGCGGAAGCTGAGCAGCACGGCCAGCAGCAGCCCCACCGGATTCTGGACCAGCATGTGCACCGCGAAAAACACAAAGTTATTTTTCAGCGCGTTCCACATGGGCTGTGCGTACAGCTCCGATCCCAGGAGTTTCTGATAGTTGCTCAGCCCCACAAACACCGCCGACCCGTCCGGTGATCTGTTGTTCAGCGAAAGCCATAACGAGGACAGGATCGGGTAGATCATGACAAGGGTGTAGATCAGCAGGGCGGGAGCCAAAAACACCACCACGTGCCAGGGAAAGGGACGGCGTGTTCGTACGCGCGGCAGGGATCTGTCGGTCATGCAGGCATCCTTCAGGTTCAGGAAAAGGCCCGACCAGTGAATACCGGTTCGGGCCTTAGTTCAGTAACGAAGAGGGAAACGGACTACGATTCCTTCCAGGCAGGGCAAGCACCGTGGGTTGATCTCACATCCGCGGCTCCAGGCCCTCGCCACGGGGGTGGCTGCTTTATTTGCCCTTCTGCGGTGCGTACCAGGAACCCAGGTTTTTCTGGACCAGGTCGGCCGCAGCTTTCGGGGTCATACTGCCGTTCAGAAGCTGCGCACTGACGTTCCAGAGGTCGTTCTCATTGTTCGGATTGGCGTTGCGCGAGAGGATCTGATACGACGAGCGGAAGCTCTTGGCGCACTGGGTACGCCACTTCAGGAACTCCTGTGCAACCGGGTCCTTGACGGTGTACTTCACGTTTGCCAGCGGAAAGAAGCCCGGCAGCGCGTTGGCATACAGGGTCGCAAAAGCGTCCGAAGCCACCCAGTTCAGGAATGTCTTGGCCGCCTCCTGGTTTTTGCTGGCGGCGTTGATGCCCATGCCGATATCGGGGTGGTCGTCAATCACGCATTTCTTGCCATTGATGGAGTACGGAGCAAAGGCGCCCATCTCGAGCTTGGGATTCATCTGCCTGAAGGTGCCGATGTCCCAGCTCCCGGCCGGGTAGATCACGCCACGTCCCTGAGCAAACAGGTTCTGTGCGTCCGGGTAGGCCAGGGCCTGGTAGCCGTTGGGCAGGTATGGCTTCCAGCTGGCCAGGGAGGTAAAGGCCTGCAGAAATCCGCCTTTGTTGTACTGAGCGGTGCCGGAGATCAGTCCCTTGCGACCTTTCTCGCCGTCCCATGCTGTGGGACCGATGTTCTGATAGCCCACGGTCGCTGCTTCCCACTGGTCTTTGGTCCCCATCACCAGTGGAGCGTACTTGCCATTCGCTTTAATTTTGGCCAGCGTGCTGAGAAAAGCAGCCTCGGTTTTTGGAACGCTCAGGCCCAGCTCCCTGAACAGGGCCTTGTTATAGATGAATCCGTGAATGACAGACGCCATGGGGACACAGAAGGTGGTCTTGCCATCATCGGTGGACCACGCCGCCTTGGCGACCGGATCAAAGTTATTCAGGCCTTTCAGGCCGTTGAGGCTGATGACCTGTTTGGCCTTGTAAAGGTCAAGACTCTTGTCGAAAGGCCGGCAGGTGATCAGGTCTCCGGCCGTGCCGGCTTTGAGTTTTGCATCAAGGACAGCGTTGTATTCGGCGGGCGCACTGGGGGCAAAAACCACCTGAATGTTCGGGTGAGCTTTCTGGAATGCTGGAATGATGCTGTCGCGCCAGACCTTGAGGTCGTCGTTGCGCCAGCTTTCGATGGTGAGAGTGGTTTTCTGTGCCCCTGCCAGACTGGCCAGCAACAGTAGCGAAAGTGAAAAGCCCAGGCGTTTCATCGAAACCTCCTCAATCCATGTACCGAAGGAGCGCGCTGGCCCCAAGTGCAAACGAAAACTCAGATGTGTTGTGGTTCGTCTACAGGTATACTCCCGGATTTAGTGCTGGTCAACAATCACGCTGGCCAGCAGCCAATGAACTGCGGTCAGGAAGAGATATCAGAGGGATTGTTGGGAACAAGGTGGCCAAGCCTCTTGGCGCAATTGGAAGCCATCGTCAGTCCTCCCGTGCCGTGCAAAGAAGGAATTGTTGACTCGATGCAGCCTCTAGGTCAGACCTTCATAACATCTGCTGCAATCCGTAAAAAAGTTAGGAGTTCGACGAATCGGCATAAGGGTTCAGACGAACTGATCTATCCCCTGGAAGTGCTTGGCCTCGGCGTCTGCTCGTGTCTCACTTCACTGAAACCTCCTGAGCCGCTTATGAAACACTGTTCACATGACGACCATAACCGGCCGGGTAGGGGGCCGCTCTCAGGGCTATGACGTGAACCTCGGCGGAACTCCTACCGAGCTTAAGGGGCGGGTTGGCGGTGTGCATATTGGCCGTGATCTGGTCCTTCAGATCACGAGAACCCAGGTGAGAGGACGGCTCGGTGGCCCGACGATTGGTCACGACGTCAATCTGGCACTGGGCAATCACACCCTGTCCGGCCGCTTGGGAGGCGGAATCCTGGGCAGGAACGTCGACCTGACAGCCAGCGGCAGCAGTGTCGCCGGGCGTTGCGGCGGACTTATGAGTGGCTTTGATGTGATGCTGACGATCACCGCAGATGGGGTGAAAGGACGGCTGGGCGGAGCGAGGATTGGCGCGGACGTCAGCCTCACGGGCGACGCGCCACCCCTGCTGATGGCCCTCGCCGCGACGTTGGCGTACGACAGCCTGGTGGAGGACTCGACCGCCACCGGCGGGTAGTGATTTTCACACGACGCCCCGAAATTGAAGAGGGGAAAATAGCGATACAGACAGGCGCGGTCCTTGCGGCCAGTGAGAAGAGAATGACTGGCGCTTTTGAGACTATCTGGCCTGTTCCGCCCGCGCGCGGATAGTTTCAAGGTCCTCTTCGATCAGCAGGTCACCGTCGCGGTATACACCCCGTTTAGGGTTGCATGAGGTTGTGGGCGAGTATCGCCAGGACGACGCGGAAGCGCAATGAGGTTAGGGTTTTGGTTTGCACAGAGCGGATCTGAGACTCGACCAATTGAGAAAACACGGTCTCGATGCGTTTGCGTAATCTCGGGTGGCGGTTTTCCCGCCACCCGGTGTCGTAGCGCGTGTTTTTCTTGGGTGGGTAGATGAACCCCAGCGCGCAGTACCCCTTATCCCCGATTATTTGGGGTCCAGCGAAGTCTACCCAGCGTCGGTTAAGCTCGTAGGCGACGGTCGTGTCGTGCAGGTTGGCTGGTCGGATGAGGTACTGCATCACCTGGCCAGCGGGTGAGACCCAGGCGTGGAGTTTGAAGCCGAAGAAATCGCCCTGGGTCCCGAAACCCCACCGCGCACCAGGAAATGCGCAGCGTTTCCCTCGTTTCGGACGACACACTGGCAGTGGCATTGAGTCCACCACAACTTCTGTACAGGGCAAAGGTGGACTGACGAGAGCCTCAAGATGCTCCAGGAGACGTTGGCCGCGTGTGAACGCCTGGGTGTAACTGGGAAGGTTCGGACGATCTTCGCCCAGGATGTTCCACCAGATAGACGGGTACGGATGTTTGAAGACATACCGCGACAGGAGAAGCGCGACGAGGAACGCATCTGTCACCTTCTGGTGTCGGCAACTCTTCTGGTCGCTGAAATGCTTTCTGCCCCAACGCCAGAGGGTGCGGATAACGCGACGACGGCCTAAACTGTGGTGGAGTCGGTATCTAGCCATACCGACTCCATTTTTATCGACCTACAGGTGATGCAGCTGCGCTGATTCAGGCCCTAAACAGGGTTACAAGGGCGCATCGCGGAGCCAGGAAAATCCGTTTCGAAGGTCTGGTATTGCCTGGTGACGTACCGTTCCTGTTCGAGTGTTACATCCAGAACGCCATCCTTGCTGCGTTTTCCGGGGTCGGTGACAGGGTCTTTCTACACCCCAATGAACGTCCCGTCGCTGAACAGCTCGGCAGAAAGTTTATACGCCACGCGCTGCGTGTCGCGGTCTACCTGCTGAAGCAGTGCGCCGCCCATGCCGAACGCGACGTTGGGCGGGCCAAGGGGTAGCTGTCTGCAACGCGCACCCGGACCTCCGGCGCGTTGCAGACGAAGTCACGGGAAGCAACGATGAAGAGGGCGTGGCGCAGGTCATCGAACGTCTACTGCTCTCCAGCAGGAGGGTCTGATACGGCACGCTCAACTGCCTCTCTGTCGGTGAATGCCGTAAATCCGGCTGGCCTGGTGGTAAGGCACCAGCACCTCGTGGGCTGTCTTCCCTAGGGCCTTGCGTGCGACATACAGCTCATCCTCGGCAGCTTCTGGATAGTTGTCCTGGACGATATGCCTCAGAACCTTCTCAAGCGACGCTTCCCCGACCTTCAGCAGGTACGAGAAGCTCGGCATGTTCCAGGTGTGCCACGCTGTGCCGAACAGGTCCGAGGATTCCGGCAGGAGAGACTTCGCATCGGCGTGACCCAGCCACGCGCGTTAAGTCCCGCGCCGTACATGTGCTGGTGAGTGGAACCTAGGCAGAGAGGGCGTTGCACCCGGCGTGCCGTGAGGCTCCACCGGGTGCAACGCCCTGTTCTGGAATAAATCAGGCGGGAATTATTCCTTGGGCACCTTGATGGTTCCGTTGAGAATCAGGCGTTGCACGGTCTGGAGCTGCTTCTGAAGAGTAGCGGGCACCAGAGCGCGGTTGTAGCTGTCCAGGGCATATTCGACGCCGTCGTTTTCCAGGCTGAAGTTGCGGTCGCCTTTGCGCCAGGGCTCGCCGTGCACCATGTCACGGATCTGGGCATAGACCGCGTTGTCCACACGCTTGACCATACTGGTCAGGCCATGGTTCAGGGTTTTACTCTTGGTATCGGTGTCTCCCAGGTGGTTCTGGTTACTGTCTACCCCGATAAAGAACATTGGGCGGGTGTCGCCGGCGCAGGCAGCCTTGTACCCGGCGCTTTTGGCAACGCCGGCGTACTGGTTGTGCTTGAAGGCCAGGTCTTTGGGCAGGTCGGTGCGCTTGAGGCACTGGGTCTTGTTGACGTAGTCGATGACGCCTTTACCGCTGCCGCCGGCCGCGGCGAAGATAATGTCGGCACCCTGGGCTTTCATGCTGCCCGCGATGGTTTTGGCCTTGGCGGGGTTGTTCCAGGCAGCGGGCGTATCACCCACATACTGAACCAGCACCTTGCAGTCGGGGCAGCTGAACTTCACGCCGGCTTTGAACCCTGCTTCGAATTTCTTGATGACTGGAACGTTCATGCCTCCGACAAATCCGACCACGCCGGTGCTGCTGGTGCGCGCGGCAAGGTAGCCGACCAGAAAGCTGCCTTCCTGCTCACGGAAACGCAGTCCAGTGGTGTTGTCTCCCTCGGGCAGATCGTCCACCACGGCAAAGTTGCTCTTGGGGTAGGCCTTGGCGGCAGCGGTAATGCCAGCATTGGCAACAAAACCCACGCCAATAATCAGGTTTTTGCCTGCCTTGCTAAACTTGTTGATGCCTGGGTTCAAGTCGCCATTCTTGGCAGGCTCGAAGATTTCAATGTCCACGCCAAAGTCGCGCTTGGCACGAAGTGCACCTTCGTATGCGGCCTGATTGAAACTGCGATCGTTTTTGCCGCCGGCGTCAAGAACAAGGCCGACAGTGACTTGACTTTGTGCGTCGGCAAGACTAAGTGCCATAAAGCAAACAAGCATCATACTTTTTTTCATACATTTCAGTTTATTAATAATAGTGTCACATTTAACTTACTGGTCATATGTTCAACCCATCACCCTCGACAGGGTGTTGGGTCATTCAACAACAAAGGCACCACTGCCATTCTATCAGTGGATCTTTATTATTTATAAGTTTGTCTTGTTTCCATCACGAACCTGTAGAAATGCGTTTAAAGGCGTCATGTTCGAACAGTTCAATCCGGACCTGCACTCTACGCAGCAGCAACTTACGTTTCCATCACTCGCCTGGGCAGATACGCCTGGACGCTGTTATTGATGCAGGAGCAGCCAGGGAAAAAGGCCCCTTACCTCCATCAGGTTGAAACGATCCTTACTTGACTGCTTGACCCAAAAGAAGCTGCCGTCCTCACCAATCGCAGCCGTAGAGTCCGGGGAAAGAAGTGTCGCGTCAGCTGACAGTGTCACCTCAGGTAAGGATAGCGCAGCGATACTCAAAAGCAGCACAATCATGATGCTCACGTCGGGGCCGATGAGACTCCCCAGTTTCATCTTGGTCATGAGTCGATGAAAAAGTGATTCAGACTGGTGTACCTCCAGCAAAGAAAATCGGAGCTGAAACACCATAGAACGGCGTCAATAATCAGCCGCCTTAACATGGCGTCGCTGCACCTCATCACCACACCATGGAAAGTGGTGGACAGGCGCAAACTC
Source organism: Deinococcus deserti VCD115 (assembly GCF_000020685.1). Taxonomy (NCBI): domain Bacteria; kingdom Thermotogati; phylum Deinococcota; class Deinococci; order Deinococcales; family Deinococcaceae; genus Deinococcus; species Deinococcus deserti. The sequence goes on from NC_012528.1 coordinate 273,097, forward strand.
TGGCCGACCTACCAGAAAGAAAGCGCCTGACGACAAACGTTGACGAACGCGTGACCCACCTGACGACGTAGTCGGAATATCACGCGGCCATGCCCTGAAGGTACGTCCATCAGGGCAATGATCGAATATCACTCATGGGAGCGCACGGCACGAGTCACGTAAGCAGCCCGCTGGTGACATGCGGGCTGCACTCTGCACTCCGGGCAGAGGGTTACTGAAGAGGTTGACCGTTGACCATCAGGCCATGCTCACTGAGCGAGACGTCCGTGACGATCCGGCTTCCTTCTTTGATAAGCATGCCGCTCTTCTCGCCCATGTTGATCAGTTCAGGGGCCATTTCCGGGCTGGGCGCAACCGTACTCAGCAGGTCAATAAGGGCGGCCCTTTCCGCCTCGCCGTGCACTTTGACGTGCAGAAGGCCCATCAACAGTTCAGGATTTTCGCTCACACGCGTCCAGTCTGTGCCCGCAGGCGCCTTCATGCCGATCAGCCCGTTCAAGCGCACTTCGTCCTGTCCAGTTCCCACGGAGAGCCGATCAAGAACCAGAGCGGGCTTGGCTCCTAGCATTTCGCTGACAATGCCGTCGATAGTGCGGTCACTCAGCGTCTTGCCACCGCGGGTCGCCTCATTGAGTTTGACCAGGGCGCTACGGTCAAGGTTCTTCAATGTGAGGTTGAGCTTGATGTCCTCAATGTCCTTTCCGCCAACAGTCAGGGCCTTGATACCGTAGGAGACCATGCTGTCGAACGTAGTGGCGCTTCCTCTGCTTTCGGTACGGACATTCAGCCCCTTCAAGGCGAAGTCAGCACCATCAGCACCACTGACCTTGAGTTCCGCCAGAGTGATGTTTCCCATACCATCACCGAGATTGTCAGCCGCTTGGGCAGCCTTCAGGTCCCACTGAACCCGGCCGAAGTTCATCCTCAGTTCCTCGCCCGTGACCTGCGCGCCGGGCCACTCCCCGGCCGTGAAAACCTGGTTGCCAGCAGCACGTACGGTCCCTCCGGCCGGCTGCCACGCCACCGTGGTGCCTTCATCGGTAAGGGTCCCTCCCGGCACTTTAAAGGTGGTCGTGCTGGTACCACCGAACTGGACAAGCGTGTTCAATTCGATTTTCTTGCCACCAAACGCTTTATCGAGTTGCGCCTGAAGGTCAGGCTCAAACAAAACGTTGGTGATGACAGTGGCCGCACCGAATCGTTTGCCTTGCGGAAAGGGTCCGCTATAAACCCGGCTGTTGAGCGTGATGACCAAAGGATCTTCGCTTTCAGGCAACACCGTGATAGTGGTGGTCTGCGTGCCTCCGAAGGCATTGCCCTGGAAGGGACCGCTGACAACCGTGGCCATGCCGGAATCATTCAGGGCTTTTTGCGTGCGGCTGAGCTGGGCCTGGATATCTTTCTGGGTCTGCTGACCGGCGACCGCGGCAATCCCAGCGCTACCAAGAAGTAGGGCTGCACTGATGGCGGCGATTTTTACAGGCTTTTTCATCGTCATTCCTTCGTCAGCGTACGCGCCGTGGATGGCGCCGTCTAACGATGTTGGGGATGGGGCTTGGTGTAGCAAGCACTCACGGCTGGCTGGCAGCCGGCTCTGGTAGCCTGGCGCGCCTTGTGGTGACTGGCGAGGTCGGATATGTGGTGGTGTCTGGTCACCTCTATGAGGCGCCGCCCAGGTTTCGCGCGCATGCACGAGAGATGAACGTGACTGTGTGGGACATCAGATTTTGATCCTCCATCCTGTGAAGCCGCTTCTTCTTGCTCTCTTCAATGGTGCGAATATGACCGCCGAACCAGTGATTCAGCAAGGGCAAAGATTGAATCTCTGAAAGGGGAGAACGTGTAATAAATACCTTTGGCGAAGGGTGGACTGATGGCAAACTTCCCCTTATTTGGGGTCAGATGACATACGAAATGGGAGATGCAGTAGATGCCCGGAGTGTTTATCAAGCTTTAAGGAGAACTCAGGTCAAACTGCACTGCTCCGTGAACAAAGTTGGCGACGAATCTGCTGAGCGTTGGATTGCACGCCAGTGAACGTACTTTACCGTCTCGAATCTTTTGCACGGTCAGGCTTGACTTGTGGACAGCCATAAGTGCCGTTGGGGTGGCGTAAACCACATAGTCCTGGGCGACACAGAAACTTTGAAGGCCTGGAGTCGAGACAGAGCGCACTGCTTTTCTCATGAGCGCACCTCTGTGAAGAAACAGCTTGGTTCGGCTGGCCATCACGAAGCCATCCTGATCTGGCTCGACATCAGTGATGACCTCATCTGTCAGCCGAACTGCCTGTTTCGCTGTATGAACCCAACCGCCCCCAGTGATCACTGCAGGCGCATCACGGAACGGAAGAACCGCCATGACGTTGTCGTGGGGCATTCCATCCAGGCTTTTGATGAGGACCTCGTGTCGCTTGCCTTTCTCATGGCGGGTCACTCCCCGTTGCCCACGCTTATAGGAGAAAGTAGCCTTCCCGATGACAGTTCCAAGCGGTCGGATCTCAACCACCCTCAAGTCCCGGTTCAAAATGATGGTGTGGTACTGGCCGTTCACCAACCCGTTGATGGCAAGTCGCTCGTCAGCCAGGTATTGCAAGCGGGGAGTGAACCCAAGAAAGGTGGACTCGTACGGCACACAGTGAAAACGCGTCTGCTCGGTGATGCACCAACGGAAACGTCCATCCACTGTTCCGCGCTCCAGGTACAGCTGATAGGAGCTGACGCCTCCGTACAGCTCCCAACGTTGAGTGAACGGCGGCAGGCTCTTATGGGTCAAGACTCCAACGCCGCCAGCCAAGGCGAGTGAGACCAGTACGTGAGTTACAGCCAGGAAGTATGTCAGGGATAGTTTCAAAGAAGTGCGGCAGTCACGCGCTTCCGGATTACGCTTCTCCTCAGAGAGTTCCTTTCTCGGCACGCGACTCATCATGCCGCCTGGGGCGGGCGATGAAATGCGACATTGAGCAGACGCTAAGCCATGGCAGGGGTAGCCGCTACTCGTCCGAGCACAGGTCGTGTGACTGATGGCAGAAATATCGCCATACAGGATGCCTCTGGGCTGCCAATGCTACGAATAAACGCACAGATCAGTAATAAGGTAGAGAGGTACTCCACGCCCCGTTCACTTGTCAGGTCCATGGTTCCCCAGCTAATCATCCCGGCCAGCGTGCTGGAGGCGGTGACGGTATTCCTGAGGTGTGAAGCCCGTCATAGCCCGGAACTTCCGGCTGAAGGCGCTGTGGTCGCTGTAACCGCATTCGTGAGCAATATCGGCGACCGAGCGGCGGCTCTCGCGCAGCAGGCGAAGGGCGGCGTCAAAACGCACCCGCAGCAGAAACTGCTTGGGGGTCATGTGGCAGACCCTCCGCATCAGCCGTTCAAAACTGTCCTCAGACAACCCGACCTGCGCCGCAAGTGCTGACGTTCGCAGAGGCCGCGCAAAATGGGCATGCATAAACGCCAGTGCCTGCGCGACCCGTGCAAAGTCCGCGTGACGTTCACTGAGCGGCGGTACATCCCGCGAGACCCCCGCGAGGCCCACGACCACACCATCGTCGTTTACCACCGGCAACTTATGTGTCAGACACCACAGGGCTTCCCCCTGCGGTCCGACGTACATTTCCAGCACGTCCCGCAACTCGCGGCGATGACGCATCGCATAGTCGTCCTGTTCGTTAAACCGGTGGCCCGGCTCACCGGTAAATACCTCCGCAGCAGTCCGCCCGAGCACATCGCGCTTGTGCTGTGCGCCGCAACGTCTTCGCAGCGTTTCATTCACGCTGACGTACCGCCCCTGCACGTCCTTCACGTAAAAGATCAGATCAGGCACCTCATCCAGAAGCACCTCTATCGGCCAGCTGCCGTCTGGAGCCGGCTGCAACCAGCGCCGAGGATCATTCATACCCGACTGTTGCACAGAGCTGGAAAAAAGGCCAACCGTTGTGCCAAAATCCGCAGGCGGTGGAGGGCTTTCACGCAAGACACCGCCAGGTGGAGGGCACTACGCTGCAGGTATGACTCAGGCCCACTCCGTCCCAATCTCTCCGGTCAGCACGAATCACCGCGAGGAGGTGTCCGGGATCGGACTGGCACTGGTGTCCGCCGCCGCATCAGGGACGCTGGGAGTGTGGGGCAAACTGGCAATGGGCCTTTCGCTCAGCACACCCACGCTGCTCACCTGGCGGTTCGGGCTCACGACGCTGCTGCTCCTTGCCCTCGGCTCGTTCAAGGTCTCCAGGCGTGAGCGTGTCACCCTGCTGCTCCTGGGCGTTCTCTATGCCGGCACCACCGTCGCGTACTTCATGGCACTGACGCGTATCACTGCGAGCACATCCGCGCTGCTGGTGTATGTGGCGCCGGCCTTCGTGATTCTGTACGGGGTCATGGCACGCGTCCGGCCCACACGGTGGCAGCTCGGGGCCTTGGCCTGCACGCTGCTGGGCCTCACAGTCGTGATCGGCATGCCGGGTGCGGCAGACGGTGACGTGCTGGGACTGCTGTTCGGAGGGCTCTCCGGCGCGCTGTACGGCGCTTATCTGTTTGCGAGTGGCCGCGTAGCGCGTGACGTGCCCCCGCTCACCCTGACCGCGCACGTGACCCTGGTGTGCACTGCAACGTTCATGCTGATGGGCGGCGTGACAGGACAACTGGCCGTACCGGTCATGCTGGAGCACTGGGGGGTCATTCTCGCGATGATCCTGATTCCCACGCTGGTCGCGTTGCCGGCGCTGGCGGGTGCCGTGCGCCGCATAGGGGCAGCGCGGGTCAGTTTGCTGGCGAGTACAGATCCGCTGTGGGCCGTTGCATTTGCGACGTTGCTGCTTGGCGAGGTGCTCGCAGTGTCACAGGTACTGGGCGGTCTGCTGATCCTGGTCGGGGCTGCATTCGCGCAGCGGTCCGACCGGGCAGCTCCCGCTCAGTGACCACAGGTGTGCAACTGCATTCCCGGTAGTGACGCGACATTCCGCGTCACTACCGTGGGCAACTGGGCGTGAGGTACAGGAGGGTCGGCCACACAGAGGTGCCGCACTTGAGGAGGGCATGTAGCAGGTTGTTCCCAGGTCGTTTCGTACTAACAGAGATTAGTGCTAAAAAACGTGTGAATCAGTCGCCAAGGGTTTGCCTCCTGGGATCAGTTGGAACCGCCTTTCTGAAGCTCTCAGGAGGAAAATGTTTTTTGATCGTCTGGAACAAGGTTTTTCACCAGGAAACGCCAGTCCGCAACGTTTTGCCCTCAGCAAAGACTCAGATTGATCACGGGTTCCGGTGTTGAACTTCATTTTTCAGAGTGTCCACACTCAGCCGTTCATTCTCCGTTACGTCCCTGAAAATAAGAACGCTCCGTTCCTCCAGGTCCCTGGCTTTCCGCTTATACGCTTCGGCCAGCCGCTGATCACCCGCCTGGGCGAACTCGCGACCTGTGTTTTCCAGCAGCATGACCGCCTCTTCCATGGTGCGCATCGTCCGCCAGAGGGTTTCCTCAACGTGCTCAGTCACACCCACCAGCAGTGTGTCTCCCGTGTAGGCATGACCGGTGTGACAACGGTAGCGCGTAAAGCCCCCTTCCTTGATCTGCACCAGCACACCGCCGCACTCCGGACAGGTCTGTGGCGTCACTTTCCCGAACTCCATCACGCCCTTCCGGAACGCATGATCACTCAACGCGATTTTTACTTCTGTTTTGACCCGGTGCTGGGTGGCCGGATCGATGTCCACCCCTGCAGCATATGGAAGAGGTTCAGCGACAAGCTGTACCAGCAGGTCGCCCAGGTCCTGACCTCGCACGGTGTGATCGACCTCGACCTGGTTCAGTGCACTGGCTGGCATCGAACTATGTTCTGCATCCTCGGGGTCCTGTACGATAGCGATACCGCCGAACTGCTTGATGGTCCACAGTCCTGAGGTCCCGTCATCAAGCATGCCGCTGAGAACGACCCCAATGACACCGGGTCCCGCACTATAGGCAGCTGAGCGAAACAGCGTGTCTACTGCTGGGCGCACCCGGTTCTCCTTCGGGCCCTTCTTGACTCCCAGGCACTCGTCCTGAAGCAGCAGGTGGTGGTCAGGAACGGCGCAGTAAATCCGGCCCGGCTGGATGGGTTCGCCGTCCTGAGCATGAACTACAGGAAGGAGCCCGGATCGGCCGAGAATCTCAGGGAGATGGCTGGGGGTGTAGGGCGGGATGTGAGTGGTGAGGCAGACAGCTGCTGGAAAATCGGCAGGGAGATTGGCCACCAGGTCCATGAGGGGTTTGGTTCCTCCCGCCGAAGCGCCAATGACAACCAACCAATACGGCAGCATTTCTCACTGTGTGTGGCTTTGCGATGAGAGGGATGGTGTGTTCCTGAAGCCAACTACAGCAACGGAAGGCCTGGTGCTGGTGCCAGACCGGGTCTGAAAATAGCTGCACCGGCTTTGTTGTGCAGCCGTCAGTGCTATACGCATGAGCAGGTGAGGCAGCAGCACTCTGCTTGAGCTTGAAACTGGGCTGATACAAAAAAGGCGACCAGGACGATCTGGAGCGGCTTACCCGATAACGGTATGAGCTGGTCGGTTCACACGAAGTTGCATAGATGCAACCCTTCTTCTATTCCCTGCATGTCCTCACAGGCATTTCGCATGGCCTGTGTCTATAGCAAGTGACAACTGACTGGAGGCCTGCGGTGACGAGCACAATGGGCGTCATGAAACACAAGCTTTACAACGTAGCTGGTGTTTCCTTGAGGGCTGAGGCGACTTCATCCTCCACCCAGATGCCTTCAGCCACAGTTGTCCCCAGGGCGAAGGAGTCACTGTCAGGGAGCTGAACGCGGATTACACCAAGGGAATCGACTTCCAGCACTTCCAGGTCGGTTCCCGGTACCACTCCCAAGCTGGCCAGGGCCGCCAGACGTGAGGGGTCATTTTGAGCCAGCCGTCCGACACGTACGGTTTCACCTGCCCGGACGTCCATCAGTGAACGTCTGGCTTCACGCGGCATGACTCCTGTCAGCGAAGGAATGGGATCACCATGTGGGTCGTGTGTGGGTGCACCCAGCGCAGCGAACAGACGCGCCTCGAGGGATTCTGAAATATGATGCTCCAGACGGTCTGCTTCCTGATGCAGCTCTTCGAGGGGAACGCCGAGCGAATGATGTAAATATGCTTCGATTATCCGGTGATGGCGTAGAATTTCCAGTGCGACCGATTCCCCAGCAGCTGTCAGCTGGACGCCTTTATACGCCTGATAACTCACCAGTTGGAGCTCGGCCAGACGTTTGAGCATTCCCGTTACGGAGGCTGAAGTGATCCCAAGCGACTGGGCAATATCCTGTGTGCCCGCTTTCCCCTCCCGAGAAAGAAGATAAATAGCTTTCAGGCAATCTTCCGACTGCGGGGTAAGTCTCTCGCGCACTTCCCTATGGTAGCTCAGTACCAGCGCTTTACGATGCATCAAAGAGAGGCAGGACCGGGGTCCTGCTCTCCTCTCCCTATGCCCGCATATTGACGGCAATTTCACTGTCGGCGACGCCAGCAGGAGCCAACTGTGTGCCCTGACGCCGCAAGCGAGTGCTCTTGAGGCGGGCATCCACACTCATGCTGATGGTCTTGCTCCACCCGATAAAAAGCACAAAGACAGCAGTATACAGAAATAGACTGATTTCATTCATGTTACCAGAGAGAACAAAATTAATATGCATAAACAGGCAGACAAACAACATTGGTAGAGTAAACAAGCCAATCATAATCAAAGCGCCTGCAATGACTTGCACCACCGGAATCGTATAATTAAAAATCAGGAGATTTTCCATGACCACGATTCTCAGGAAGTGCTTATAAGGTTCAACAACGTTTGGCTTGTCGAGGGCTTCTAAAAGGTACTGACGCAGAAAAAGTCCCGGCTCACTCCACCAGTGCTTCTCCGTTTCCTTAGTCACGCCCGCCATGATCCATGCCAACCCATATGCACAGCGCAGAACAACAAAAAACAGAAGGGAGGCAGTGTTGACGACTGTCTCAAAATTGACTCTTGGGTTGAGGGTGTGGTGATGAAACGTTCCTGGGGTCATGGTGTTCTCCAGATGGGGTGTGCGCTCCATACATCTGCCAGGTACGGCTGGCAGATGGAGCCACAGAAGAATGATTTAAAGATTTCAAAAGCCGACAGTTAATAACTGCAAATAAAATAGTTAGGGTGCCCAAAAATATCAAGTCGTTGCGTTCATCAGAACTTTAGGTTGGCCGGCCTCCACGTAGCAGGCCGGCGGGCTTTTCCCCCTGAGCAAAGCCAGAGGCACTTAAACAAACGTGCTGCTGGACAGCCAGGCACTGCCCCGTGCTGGAGAACGGGTCTGCACTTAACCCGCCTCTCCAGCACGGGGCAGGTCGTGAGCAGGTGAACACACTCGATTCGAGGGAAGCGAATTTCCCTTTCTGGCTCTTCTGCTGATGGAAGGTCTGGGGTGGGCAGCAGGAGGGATAACGGATGTCAATCAAGGACGCTTTCACCTTGAACTTCAGTGCGTCACGGATCAACCCACTGTGCAGTGCTTGTATTCCCCTAACTTCCCGTCCACCTGAAATGAAATTTCTTGACCTCGTTGAGACATGTGCTTGCTTCCTAAGTACACTTCCTGAGTGCTTGTTCCGGCATTGCCGCCGATGTAACGACACATGCTGCTCGCAAATCACGCGAGCAGCATGGCGCGCGAGACACATAAGCCGACGGCGTGAAGCATCGGCCGGTTTGCGAAACTCACCAGACTTACGGTCAAGATCCTGCAGTACTACAAAGAGGAAAACATCCTCAAGCTGGCCGTTGTAAGTCAACAACCCGGCTCCCGGTCGTACACCGAGACGCAGCGTAAGCAGATGCATGTTCTGGCGAAGCACACATTATGCGGGTCCCGCTCGCCATATTGCAGCACTCCATGCTGAATCCCACGCTTGAGCACCAGAGCGGGGTGTACGACAGGAAGAACTGGCAACTAGAGCAGGATTCAGGAGACGTCAGCATGGCCTGGAGTGGCTGCACCGTAGACGGGCCTATCCCTGGCCGGGGCAGCCGTACGAGGTTACAGCTGAGGTACCGCCGTCCCACCCCCGGGCATGCGTCCACTACGCGACGACTTGGGAGGACTCTCAGCAGAACGGGATTGGGCGTTCGACGTGGCCCTGTCGTTCCTGACCCGGCTGGGCGTGAAGCCAGCAACTCCTCTTCTGTCATTCGGCCTGCCGCCCAAGGAAACGCGAGGTGTACTGAACGGGTTGAAGTATACGCGGGCTTCGAGATCCGCGGGCCCGTCCTGCCGGCCAGCAACGTGCTGGGGGAAAGACACCATGGTTCAGGGGTACGGGGTCTTGCACGGGTCCGTCTGGGCACATCTGGCAAGTCAGACCGATGTTACTCGAACACCTCCAGCAGGAAGACTGCAGGTACTTCCGAACAGGAGAATTTTTACAGCAGCGGCTCTTCCATGTGGGACGGTGGGATCTCCCCGTCGTAGGACGCCAAGTGACGGAGGTGCGGTGGATTGTCCAGCCGGACTGCCAGGGAAACGTCGTCCCGAGAGTACGACCATTGGTCGGTCCTACACCTGATTAAGCACTGCTGAACGACGTCCCCCAGCTCATGAAGAGGGCCTTGGGACAGCTCTCTCCTATGAGTCCGCACCGACGCCTTACGCTGACCGGACAATGACCCTGCTCTCGTCTCCCACCGAGCCTTGCGTGCCCACGACCGTTTACCACGCAGACCATGGCCGGCTCTGTGTATGTCCGACGACCGGGGGCCTCTATGTGACGATTCAGCCGTATGGCGCACCTGCACAAAGCATCACCATCGACCGCGAACAGGTGCTTGAATTGATCCACCAGTTGCAACGAGAGTATCCGACTGAATCCTGATGGGCCTATCAAACCGCGCCACATGAATTACCGCCTGTCCCCTCTGGTCGCTCAGGGCATGGGCACGCGGTTGGCCTGCCAGTAGCTCAGAAAGGCTTCCGCCTGCTGCACGAAAGCGTCGAACCCACTTGATTTTACGAGGTAGGAGCTCGCGTTCAGGTTATAGGCCTGCGTGATATCCGCGTTTGCCTTGGAGGTGGACAGCATCACAACCGGAATAGTGCGCAAGGACGGCTCCTGTTTCAGCTGCTCCAGAACCTGGAACCCCGTGAGGCCAGGCATATTGATGTCCAGCAGAATGACGTCCGGACGAACTTCCCCATTCCTCAACTGCCGGAGTGCATCCTCGCCACTTGCGGCGCAGCTGAGGGTACATGAGGAACTGAGGTGATTGAAGGCTTCTTCAGCCAGCAGGCGGTCAGTGGGATCATCGTCCACCAGCAGGTAATGGTAGGGAGCGGGCATGCACTTGAGGATAAAGCGCCGATAACAGTTGCGCGTCTACTCCTGGGATTCATGCAATGGGGTGGTCTCTAACCGCGCCTTGCTCTCCACAACCTGAACTTCAAGAGCATGCTGAACCTCCGCTGACACCACTCGCTCCTGCTCCAGACGAGTCAACTGCGCCAGGTTCTCGCCTTCCTCGCGCTCCAGGGCCGAAATCAGCGACCGGGTGGAATCAGCCTTCTGCTCGAGATCGGCACGCTGAACGGCATGCGTCCGGCCGCTTTCTTCCAGTTCCCGCACGCGGTCCAGCGCTTCGCTGCCCAGAACTTCGAGTTGTGCCAGATCACGTTCCGCCTGTTCATGCTCTGTCTGTATCTGCCGGGCGTGGGCTTCTGTGCTGACCTGCTGGAGCTGGGCCACCTGGCCGGCCGTATCTGCTTCCTGAAGCGCGGTGGTAATGAGATCCTGGAGCTGCTCCATCTGCCGCTGTACCACAGCACTCAGGGTATGCAGCAGGGTGCCGCTGACATCCTCCAGAGGGGTCCCCCGTACGTTTTCGAGGGTACGTTGAATGGCTTCCCGCAGGTCAGTGGCGGTCTTCTTCTGCTCCTGACTGGAAGCAATGATGCCCTGGAGGGTCGCAATGTGCAGCTGCGCTTCAGGAGAGCTTCCTCCCCCAGCAAGGTCGCGCAACTGCGCTTGGGTCACGTCAATGACCTGCCGCAGGGACCTGGTGACACCGATCTGCTCCTTGCCTGCGCTGATGATCTGCTCGAGCACGTCCCGCTGCACAAAGCCTGCTGCGCCCACATGTCGACGGGCGGAGTTAAAAGAGGCGTTCTCAGTCACGTCCAGGAGCTCTGCGGCTCTGTGGTCATCGCGGGGGTTAGTCATAACGCAGTGTAGAGGCTCCTTCATTGCAGAAGGGGAGGCCCCGTGGCGCCGTCCGGTCGAGGGAACCGGCCAGCCTGTCGTTCAGCGGGGCTCCCAAAGTGCAGGCGTAAAAAAGGAAGTAACTGGTGACGACCTGCCTCCCCTTGGATGACGTGTAGTTGTGGTCAACACTCCCGCTAAATGATCTTTATTGGTTCAAAATCCGGCTGGTTCTTGTGGGTAGCAGATGGCCGGAGAGCGTAGCTTTGGAGGCAGCATTCGGCACCATGTCACCGAAGACTGCCTTCTGATTTCAATCTTCATCTGATACCTGAGCCGTCGGCGTTGATCTTGGACGAATGACGCTCACGAGCACGCCCAGGGTGACAATCATTACGCCCAGCACGGCGAGCGCAGACAATTCTTCCCCGAGCAGGGGCACAGCCGAAAGCGCCGCGAGAGCGGGCGTAAGAGACGTGATCGTCGTGGTGAGGTTGGGGCCCAGGATCTGAAGCGCGCGGGTGTAGGTGATCAGCGCGACCACGACCGCAAGCAGGCCCTGATACACCCCCTGTATGACGACCTCTGCGAGAGGGGCTTCAAGCAGATTCGAGTGCCCGGACAGCAGGTACGGCGGCCAGTACGTCACCAGGCAGAACACCCCAATCACCGCCGTCGCCTGAAGGGGTTGCACCCGCCACCGACGCGCAAGTACTCCGAAAACAGCCCACGAGACCGACGCACTTAAAAACAACAGGTCGCCCCGCCAGGTGGTGCCGCCGCGTCCGAGTTCGTCCGCCACAAGCAGCGCAACGCCTGCCGCCACAACGGCCAGACCCAGCAGGCGGCCGCGTGTCCAGCGCTCTCCGAGCAACCACCACGCCAGCGCAGCAGTGAAGAATGGAAGCATACCTGGCATAAACACTGCCGCGTGCGCTGCGGGCGCAAAATGAAACCCCGAGTACGCGAGCAGGGCGTACCCCAACCCCGCAGTCACTCCGAGAGCGGCGACCTGGAGCAGGGTCAATCCACCGGTGCCATGCCGCAGCAGGTACGGCAGCATGACCAGGCCGGACACGCCGAACCGCAGGGCGGCCACGTCAAAGGCCGACAGGGTGCCCTGCGCGCCCAGGCGCGATACCAGGATGAACCCCGACCAGATCACCACGGTAATGAGCGCGCAGGCATACCCCACAGAACGCTCTCGGGAGGCGGCCGACCTGACCGGGACCGTGCTCACGCGGACTGGTCGACTTTAGCGTGGGGAGGGACGGACGGGCCGCCTCTGAACTGGGAGGAAAGGACCACCGGTGCCAGCCTTTGAGCCGTGCCCTCTCCATACGTGAGGTGGCTGCTGAGATTTTCGAACAGTGCGGTGAGGTCCATCCTGTCTTTTATGGTCTGGCTTTTGCCGACGGACACTTCTTCGGGGAAGGTTCTTATCGTACTGAGGCACGCCCAGCCTCCAGGATTGTCGGAGTCATGGCGGTCGGTACCGAGACGTGAGGATTGGACAGCTTCTGACATAAGTGCCCCCAGTGTTGCACCAGCGCACGGTGTCTGCTGTGCGCCAGGCCTGTGCTTGATCACCAGTGCGCTGAGCGGGAGAGTTCTCAGGGCAAGCGGACCGCAGAATTGACCCTACCCGGGTTTGATGCGATGCCAGCAGGACCAGGCAGTGCGTGAGGTGTGCCCCAGGCTGCCTGTGATCCTGAGCCTTGTCGCGGACATCAGCTTGCCCGGCCTTTACCTGCTCCCAGCGGGTCTGGATAACCGCTGCGCGCCCTTCCTTCACTGGCCCCGGCGGCGGTACCCCCGGACGTAGTCGATGTGCGCTGTGCGGGGCCACGGCGCATCCACCGAGGCTTCGGTAAGCTGATGCGGCAGCTCATACAACGTCAGCATGAACTGCATCGGGTAGCTCGGTGACTGATGGATGGTCCTCACTGCTACGCCATCCACGAAAAACGTCAGACTATCCGGTTTCCAGTCCACCGCATAGGTGTGAAACTGCGAGGCGTCCATCTGGAAGGTCTCCGTGTAGAACTCATCGTACAGGGACGTGTCTCCGAACGGATGCACACCATACCGGACTTGTGCTGTCTCAGCCGTCATGTCCTGACCAAAGACTTCACAGATACAGATTTCGCCGGATTCATGCGGCTGCGTCTCCACGCCGATCATCCAGAGAGCCACCATGTAACCTGGAATCGGAACTGCCTGAAATCTCGTCTCAAAATACCCATAGAGTGGCGCGTACAACTGCAGGGTCGGCTGCTCTTCACGGACGCGGAGGTCCGGGTGAAACCGGTGCTGCCCGATGCAGCTTCCCACCGGCCCTGAGAAACTCCCTGTCTGCAGGCAGGACACGCGCAGCGCTCCGTCAATGTCAGGCAGCCACGGCTCCTGATCCCGCTCGATATGAAGGTGGAGCCCTTTTCCTGGAAGGGTATAGCGGGCAGAAGATTTCTCCCGCGCACTCCAGTGCGGGAGATAAAAGGGAAGCCAACGATGTTCACTGAGTGTTGCGCCCTCGAACTCTTCCTGAAATTCGAGTTGATAGCTGGATCTCTCTTGCGGGGCGAACGGTCCCTGATCCGGTGAGCGGAACGCTGGCAGGGCACGACTGTCATCTTCCAGGATGCGATCACTGTGGGGCGACTCAGGCTCAAGGTTCATAGCATGAAGAGTAATCCGGAGCTCGCCTCGTCGCTTGTAGCAATAGAAGACGACAGCGAGTTACGGCTCGGCGTGCACCCGCTGGCAGGACAAGGTGCTGGGCTCGAATCAGGGCGTGGTGGGAAGCCCGCTACTTTGTTGGCTCAGGGCTTTGTCCACTGCTGAAGTGCGCTGCAATGACCTTTTTCCAGCGCCGCTCGCGACTCAGCCTGCTCGCCTGCTTTTGGCCGCGCACGTAAAAGATGAGGCGCGTCACACCTCGGCCAGCCAGTGCGTCGTTGAGGGAATGGCGCAAACTTCTATCTGGTTCTCAGGAACTGGGTCTACCCCTCCACCTGCGTCTGCCTACCCGACTTTGCTGGAGATCGCGCTGCGCGGAGGAGCGCAGCTCTGCCGGGGTATCAGGTTGGCGGGGAACACCTGGCTGGTCACGGTGTGGCCTTCCAGAAGGGCGATCATGTTCCGGGCAGCTGTGACAGCCATATCGTGAACCGGCTGCTCGATAACTGTGACCGGAGGGGTGACCAGGGACGTCCAGGAGTAGTTGTCAAACGTCACCAGGCTGATGTCGTCCGGAATCTTCCAGCCGCGCTCCCGGATGGCGCGGAAGGCGCCGATACCCTGAGTGCCGGCCAGGGCGATGATGGCGGTGGGTGGGGTGGGCAGGGCCATCAGTTCGTGGGTGAGGCGAAAGGCCGTCTCCTCGGTGAGGAGGGTGACGCGCTGATATTCCGGGAGGACCGTCAGGCCCAGTTCGGCCATGATTGCAGGAAAAGACTGACTGCGAGTCTCGGGATGAATCAGAGGGTGGTAGGTGCCAAGAGCGGCGATGTGCCGGTGCCCAAGCGAGTGCAGGTACTGCACAGCCTGCCTTATGGCGCCCACGTGATCGACGTTGACGTGGGGATACGGGCTGCCTGGGGGGACATAGTCGTATTCCAGGATGTGAACGCCTTTGGATACGAGGCGGTGGATGTAAGCGCGGCTTTCTGGCCCGTAGCCGGGTCGGAGCAGGATGCCGGCAACACGCTGCCCGTACAGCCGCTGAAGTTCTTTGACTTCACGGGCGGCGGTGTATTCGATTTCGCTGATGATAATCGTGTACCCGGCCTCGCCCAGGGTCCGGCTGACGGTCCGCGCGAATTCAGCAAAGAAAGGTTCCACGATGCTGGCCACGGTCAGGCCGATGGTTCGGCTCTGACCTCCCCGAAGACTGCCAGCACGTTGATCCGGCTCGTATGCCAGTGTCTGGACGGCGGCTTGAACCCGGGCCAGGGTGTCCGGCGTAAGTTTGTCGGGTTCCCGCAGGGCTCGTTTGGCGGTGGTAGGAGAGACGCCAGCGAGGCGAGCGACGTCTTGGATGGTGGCCACGGGGCCATTTTAGGCGCAAACAGGGTCGCAAGATGTGCGAATTGATGGCCACGAGTTCATCACTGCACTGAGTCAAATTTGGTGACAGGTAGACATCAGCGTCAGGAGTGTGTTTCAATGATGGCCACGAGACCATTCAAAAAGAAGAGGGAATCCGCCCTCCCCTAGCACGAAGCGACGCCATGCCGATCGTCCGTTCGCCTGCCGCCCTGCGCGGTTCCCGGAGGTTTCCCCATGAAGAGAATTGCCCTGCTCAGCCTCTCATTGTTCGCCAGTGCTCAGGCAGCAACCATCACCATCGCCACGGTCAATAACCCGGACATGGTGACCATGCAGAAACTCACCCCTGAGTTCAACAAGAAGTACCCGGATATCAACGTGAAATGGGTGGTGCTGCCCGAAAACGAACTGCGCCAGAAGATCACCCTGGATGTGGCGAGCGGCGCCGGTTCCTTCGATATTGCCACCGTGGGGGCCTACGAAGTGCCGATCTGGGCCAAGAACGGCTGGCTCAAGCCGCTGACCCCGCTGTTCAGTAAAAACCCGGCCATTGCCAGCAGCTACAAGCTGAATGACGTCCTGCCAGGGGTGCGCGGCGCACTGACTGTTAAGGGACAGCTGTACGCCGTACCCTTCTACGCCGAGAGCTCCATGACCTTCTACAACAAGGACCTCTTCAAGGCCGCTGGCCTGACCATGCCCGCCAACCCTACCTGGAAACAGATTCAGAGCTTCGCCGCCAAAATCCACAATCCCTCCAAGGGCGTATACGGCATCTGCCTGCGTGGTCTGCCTGGTTGGGGCGAGAACATGGCTGTGTTTTCCACCGTAGTCAACACGTTTGGCGGCCGCTGGTTTGACCAGAACTGGAATGCTCAGCTGAACTCTCCGGCCTGGAAAAACGCCATGACCTTCTACGTGGACACCATCCGCAAGTATGGCCCTCCCGGCGCTACGTCCAACGGCTTTACCGAGAACCTCACCCTGATGAGCCAGGGCAAATGCGGTATGTGGGTGGACGCCACCGTGGCCGCCGGCTTCCTGAGCGACCCCAGCAGCAGCAAGATCACCAAGTCGGTTGGCTTCGCCGCCGCACCTGTGGGCACCACTCCGCGCGGCAATGCGTGGTACTGGAGCTGGAACCTGGCCATTCCCAAGAGCACCAAACAGGAGGACGCCGCGTTCAAGTTCATCACCTGGGCCACCAGCCAGGAGTACATCGCCCTGGTCGCCAAGACCAAGGGCACCTGGGCCAGCGTGCCTCCCGGCACCCGCACCAGCACCTACAACAACGCCAACTACAAGAAGGCCGCTGGAGCATTCAGCGCTCAGGTGCTGAGCTCCATCAGCAAGGCCGACGTGAACAAGGCCACCAAGGATCCAGTGCCTTACACCGGCATCCAGTACGTTGCTATCCCCGAATTCCAGGCACTGGGCACCCAGGTGGGCCAGTACCTCGCCGGCGCCATCAGCGGCCAGACCACTGTCGACCAGGCCCTGAAGCAGGCCCAGGAAGCAGCCCAGCGGGTGGCCAAGGAAGGCGGCTACCAGAAGTAACCTCCGGCGCACCCTGCTGTGGGAGGAGGGAGGCAGGGCACACGTCCTCGCCCCCTCCTCCCCGCTGTTGTCACGCCCCGAGCAGGAGACCTATCCATGACGGCTATCACGCCCCCTACAACCGTGACCACCACGTCGCCGGCTCCCAAGCGCGGTCTGCGCCTTACTCCCTCCGTGCTGATCTGGCCGGCGATGCTGTATCTGATTCTGACCACCCAGGTGCCGTTCTTCATGACGGTGTACTACTCGTTCTTCAGGTATAACCTCGTCGATCCCAGCAGCCGGCCGTTCATTGGTGTACAGAACTACGTCACGCTGCTGACCGATCCACAGAACCTGCGCATCCTGGGCAACACCGTGCTACTTGCCGGCGGCAGCCTGCTGCTGACCCTGATTCTGGGCGGAGCGCTGGCGCTGCTGCTCAACCGGCAGTTTGCCGGACGGGCCCTGCTGCGCACCCTGATGATCAGCTCCTTCCTGGTGATGCCGATCGTCACCGCTGTCATCTGGAAGAACATGCTGCTCAACCCGGTGTTCGGCTTCTTCTCCTGGGTGGTCGCCAGCCTGGGAGGTCAGCCGGTCGACTGGCTCGCGCAGTACCCGATGGCCAGCGTGATCGCCATGGTCACCTGGGAGTGGACGCCCTTCGCCATGCTGATCCTGCTCACCGGCCTCCAGAGCCTGCCGGACGACCAGATCGAAGCTGCCCGGCTCGACGGCGCCAGCCCCATGCAGGAATTCCGGCACATCGTGCTGCCGCACTGGATGCAGGCTATCCAGGTGGTCGTGCTGATGGAAACCATCGCGCTGCTTCAGGTGTACGGTGAGATCTACGGCTCCACCTCCGGAGGCCCTGGCGTGGCCACCACAAATTTGCCTTATTTCATCTACCAGAAGGCCTTTGCCGAGTACAACATCGGCCTGGCGAGCGCTGCAGGGGTCATCACGGTCATCCTCACCAACATCCTGGCCGTGTACCTGCTCAAACTCATCAACCGCTCGACCAGCAGCCGGGGAGGCTGACATGACCGCTTCACCCTTTATCCGTAACGTCAGCGATCGCCACCGCGTGCGCAATATCCTGCTGACGGTCCTGACGTACCTGCTCGCCGCGGCCTTCCTGTTCCCGCTGGTGTGGATGTTCATGGCCGCCTTCAAAACGGAAGCGCAGGCATTCGCCGCGCCGCCAGTATTCAGCTTCACGCCTATCTTCGACAACTTCGAACGGGCCCTGCCCGGCTACCTTCCCGCACTGAAGAACAGCTTGGTTGCTGCGGTCGGTTCGACCATCCTGGCGTTCATCCTGGGCCTGCCGGCCGCCTTTGCGCTTGCGGTGTACCCGACCCGCCGCGCCCAGGGCGTGCTGACCTGGATGCTGAGCACGAAGTTCATGCCAGCTGTCGGCGTGATCGTGCCGCTGTTCCTGCTGTTCCGTAACCTGCAGCTGCTCGACACCCTGCCCGGCCTGATCCTGATGTACACCACCATGAACCTGCCGCTGGTCGTGTGGATGATGCACTCGTACATGACCGAGATCCCCTTCGCGATCTATGAGGCCGCGAAGGTGGACGGCGCCACCGTGGGCCAGGAGTTCTTCCGGATTGCCCTGCCGCTCTCGACTCCTGGCATGGCCGCTACCGCGCTGTTGTGCCTGATCTTCGCGTGGAACGAGGTGTTCTTCGCGCTGAACCTGACGAGTTCCGATGCGGCGCCCCTGAGTGTGTTTATCGGTTCGTTCAAAACCAGCATGGGTCTGTTCTGGGCGCAGCTGAGCGCTGCGGCCGTCCTGACGGTGCTGCCGGTGCTGATTTTCGGCTGGGTCGCCCAGCGTCAGCTGGTCCGTGGTCTGAGCTTCGGCGCCGTGAAGTAAGGCCGCGTCCTGTGCCCGCTGAGGGCCAGGGAAGCTGATCCCCGGAGCTCCCTGGCCAACCACCTTCTTTCCCACATCCATAACATGCCCCTGGCCCCTGGCCAGATCCGACGTTCTCACGTTCGACGGAGTCCGGAGATTTTATGACGGTCAAACTGAACGCCTCCACGCTTGCTACCCTCAACCGCAACGTCGCTGTCCCCCAGTACGATCCCTCACAACTGACGTCCGGCATCGTTCACTTCGGGGTAGGCGCCTTTCACCGCGCTCACCAGGCCATGTACCTCGACCGCCTGCTGAACACCGGGGCCGGCTCCGAATGGGCCATCTGCGGCGTCGGTCTGCTGCCAGGTGACGCCCGCATGCGGGACGTCTTTGCGGCCCAGGACAACCTGTATACCCTCGTCACCCGCTCGCCGGAAGGACACTCAGAAGCGTGTGTCATCGGCGCCATCCGCGAGTACCTGTATGCGCCGGACAGTCCAGAAGCGGTGCTGGAGAAACTGGCTGATCCGGCCACGAAAATTGTCTCCCTGACCATTACAGAAGGGGGGTACGGCACCAACAACGCCACCGGCGAATTCGATCCCTCCACACCGGAGCTTCAGCACGACCTGACCGAGGGCGCTGTTCCCCGCACTGTCTTCGGGTTTATCACCGAGGGCCTGCGCCGGCGGCGGGAACGCGGCCTTCTCCCCTTTACGGTGATGTCCTGCGACAACATGCAGGGCAACGGCCATGTCACCGCCCGGGCCTTCATCAGCTTTGCCCGCCTGAAAAACCCGGAGCTGGCGGAATGGATCTCACAGGGAGTCGCGTTCCCCAATTCGATGGTGGACCGCATCACGCCGGTCACCACCCCCCAGATCCAGCAGGACGTAGCAGACCAGTACGGGATTGACGACGCCTGGCCCGTGGTGGCCGAGTCCTTCACCCAGTGGGTTCTGGAAGATACCTTCACGCTGGGCCGCCCTCCCCTCGAACAGGTGGGAGTGCAGCTTGTGCAGGACGTAGAGCCGTACGAGCTGATGAAACTCCGGCTGCTTAACGCCACCCACCAGGCCATGGGTCAACTGGGCCTTCTGGCCGGATACACCTACGCGCACGAGGTCTGCCAGGATCCCGTTTTCGTGGACTTTCTGCTTGGTTACATGATTGACGAAGCCACGCCAACCCTTCACCCGGTGCCGGGCGTGGACATCGCCGCCTACCGGGAGCAGCTCATTGCCCGTTTTGCCAGCACTGCCATTCAGGACACCCTCGCCCGACTGGTGGTGGACGGTTCCGAACGCATTCCGAAATTTCTGCTTCCAGTTGTCCGTGAGCGCCTGGCGGCAGGTGGCTCCGTGAACCGCTCAGCGCTGGTGGTCGCTGCCTGGAGCCGGTATATTGCCGCCGCGCATGAGGGACACTATCCCGCGCTGGTTGATCCCCGCGCTGAATCCATCACTGGCGGCGCTGTCAGAGACGTCCAGCACCCAGGAGCTTTTCTCGAACTACAGGACATCTTCGGGGACCTCGCGCAGAATGCCCGGTTCCGCGAAGCGTACCTGACCGCGCGAAATACTTTGGACAGTCATGGTGCCCTGGGGGCCATTCAGGTCATGGTTCAGCAGCACGCAGCAGCACCCGTCCAGCCCTTGTCGCCGGCTTTCACTTCTCCCAAAACCGCAACCAACCTCCCCGATGCAGGCCAGAGCAAACCGGTGCATGAGGAAACACCATGACCTCGTCTGATCTCGCCTCTCACAGTGCTGCCCGTTCTTCCCGCACCAGTGTGCTGCACGGCATTCGTGATCTGCGCTGGGAGACCCGCGACGTCGGCGTTCCTGGTCCCCGCGAAGTCCGCGTGCGCGTGCGCCGCATCGGGGTCTGCGGCAGTGACATCCACTACTACACCCACGGCAGGATCGGCCAGTACGTGGTGGACGCGCCCCTAATTCTCGGCCATGAAGTGATGGGCGTCGTCGACGCGGTGGGCGAAGAGGTCACCCGGGTCAAGGCCGGCGACCGGGTCGCTCTGGAACCCGGCTATCCCTGCCGGCGCTGCGCCTACTGCAAACGCGGCGAGTACAACCTCTGCCCGGACATGACCTTCATGGCCACGCCGCCCATTCACGGCGCGCTGTCAGAGCATGTCCTCTGGCCGGATGATTTCGTGTTTCCGTTGCCGGACAGCCTGAGTGATGACGCGGGAGCATTGATCGAGCCGCTCGCGGTGGGCGTGTGGGCGGCACGCAAGGGAGCGGTCACGCCGGGGCAGAGCATTGCGGTCTTCGGTGCCGGCCCGATCGGATGCACGACGCTGCAAGCCGCCAAGGCCGCCGGCGCCACCACCCTGATCGCTGTGGATCTGGAGGACTTCCGGCTGGACCTGGCCCGTCAGGTGGGCGCCACGCACACGATCAACGCCCGCCATGAGGACCCCACCCAGCGAATCCGTGAGATTACCCGTTCAGACCTGCCCGAGTCACATGCTGGCGTGGACGTGGCGTTTGAGACAGCGGGAAGCCTGCCCACCACCCGCCTGAGTCTCGCGGCGCCCCGCCCCGGAGGCTCGACCGTCCTGGTGGGACTGCCGCCGGACCCCGAGGTCAGCCTGGATATCGTGTCCGCGGCCAGCCGGGAAGTGACGATCCGGGGCGTCTTCCGGTACGCCAACTGCTACCCCGCGGCCATCGCCCTCGTGGAAAGCGGGGCGGTGAACCTCGACGCGCTGGTCACCCACCGGTACACGTTCGATCAGACGCCGGAAGCGTTCGAATTCGCGGATCGCGAGAAGCGCACCAGCATGAAGGTGATGATCGACGTTGGCTGAGTGGTCCCCGTCTGCTTCTCCACGAAAGGTTCTGACATAAGGTGCTCGGCTGTATCTGACTGTAAACCCTCCCGCCACCGTTTTCCAGCAGCATCATCAGGCAGGCACTCTGGTAGTACGATCGCCTGCCTGTCAGCCAGCATGACGTTTGGGAACCACTCCACAAGCGCGAGGTTCAAGTTTGCCTGTAGACCCTAGGACAGGGAAACATCATGTTAGCGCCGCGCCTCACCGAGAATCCCGGGGGATTCCCAATGGCATCTGGACCTAGTGTGCGTCGAAGTGGGCAATCAAGCGTTTTTCGTGGCCAGCGCTCGACGAACACAGGCACGCGCTGAACCTTCTCCTTAAGGCACACCGCCTGCTGAGGCAGCTCATTCTTTTTCCGGGCGCCTGCTGGAGAACTGCGTTGTACCAAAGATCATTCGCACTGACCAGCTATGGGGTTACGGGGCAGTGCTGCGCGAGCTTCCTGTGCTCCACACTGTCGAGCACGTCCAGGTCATCTTGACGACCGGCTGCAACAACCTCGTAAAACAGTCTTATCGGCCCACACAGCAGCAGCAACGCACTACTCTCAACTTCAATCGACGACTGACTCAAGAATCTATAGCTCTGCACGTCAGACTTTCGAATCTTCACTGCGACACCTGCACCACCATCTGTGCCGCAATGACGAGAAGCACCCATTCAGCAGCGCTTCCGTCTGGCGTGAAGCTGTCAGAGCCCCTGCTTACGCCGCGGTTACTCGCATTCCAGCAGCATTCACGTCAATCGAAGAACAACCAGGCTACTCGTTTTGTCATCATCGCCAGGCCGCCCCAAGCGGGCACGTATTCTGATGGCCGATGTCGAACTATCTAGGCGCGCAGAAGGCACGGAAAATTCTTGGACACAGCGACTGGCATGCCGACACTGTGGAGGTTGGCCGGTGATCAGAGACGTAGTGAACGAGCTGGCGCAAATCCTCCCGGAGCGGGTGAAAATCAGCCCCGTCAGCTTTACGGTACGTCATTCCCAGCGGAGTCACTGGACTTCCTGGGGAAACCATAACGGACCAATTCTCCTTGAGCTTGCTCTACGCGAAGAAATTGAAGCGCGCGGGTGGTACTGGAGTGTAGAGAGCACTCCGAACAACGAGTACAGTGCCGTCATTCACAAGGGCGTCAAGACATTTAGTGCCTACGCTTGTGCATCCACGCCGACTGAGGCCCTCGCCTGCGCCCTGATGGCAGCCCTCAAAGCTCCCTGACCACTCCGCTCTTCCTGGCGAGTGCCCTCGTCGCTTCCCGTTCTCCCCTCCCTGCTCCCTTTGTCCCCATGGGTGAAGTGACCCCCACACCTCATTCCCTCCCAGGGGCTCTCAATGACGCTGCCCAGGGGTGTGACCGCCACCGGTTATGCTGGGAACACCCATGACGCTCCTCCAGCGAAGGACACAACGGTGGTAACCGGAAGTCAGGCCGCGCCCTCCGAGGGCCGCACGACCCTTCCCATGCGCGTGCTGGAACGCGGCGTCTACCGGGGCCCGCACGTCCACTCGATGCGGCCCATGGTGCGCATCGTCCTTGACCTGGGCGCGCTTGAGGCCTGGCCCACGACCCGCCTGCCGGAATTCACAGACGCCCTGCTGGAGCAGCTTCCAACGCTCAAATCGCATCCTGGTTCGTCGCGGCAACCCGGAGGGTTCATCCGCCGCCTGCAGGAGGGTACGCGGCTCGGGCAGGTCGCGCAGCACATCGCCCTAGAACTGCAGTCGATCGTCGGCGAGCGCACCCGGCACGGCAGGACCCTGCGTGCGCATGGGCAAAGCGGCCTGTACACCGTGATGTATACGTACCGGGACGAGCATGTCGGGTTCCTGGCCGGGTTCCTCGCGCTTCGCCTGGTGGACTCCCTGTTGCCACCGCAATTGCAAGGCCTCCGGAACCTCGAGAGGTTGTACCACGACCCCGCAGAGCCCGCGCTGACCGCTGTACCGTTCGACCTGGCGGCAGCCATGGCGGCCCTTGAACGGCTCGCCCACCGCACGTCCCCCGATCCGGCCACAGAAGCGATTGTGCGCGCGGCGCGCCGGCGTGACATTCCAGTGATACACCTCGATGACGGCGAGGTGCAGCTGGGATACGGGCACCATGCCCGGCTGGTCCAGCGCAGCAGCGCAGGCGATACGCGGCACCCTGCCCCTGGGGCTGGCATGGATGGGAAGGAACCGGACCTCAGCCGCTCGGCCGTGGACCCCGTCCGAGGCGTTCAGAGACACCCGCCGGCTTCTGATGGTCAGCTGCGTGGAGTCGCGAAGGCCGTCCTCGAGCAGCTGTTCCCCTCAGGCAGCCGCAGCCGCATTCCAATCCTGGCCCTCACAGGCACGAACGGCAAAAGCACCACGGCACGGATGGTCGCGCATATCCTGGCGCACGCTGGCCATACAGTCGGATTCACGAACACCAGCGGGGTGTATGTTGCCGACAAGCGCATTCACTCAGGCGACGCGACCGGACCGAAAAGTGCGCGTATGGTGCTGCGTCACCCGGCAGTAACAGTCGCAGTGCTGGAAACTGCTCGGGGAGGCCTGCTGCGTGAAGGTCTGGGTTTTGACCGTGCGGACGTGGGGGCGGTTCTGAACGTGAAGTCCGATCACCTGGGCCTGGGGGGCGTGAATACCGTGCGGGACCTTGCGCGGGTGAAGTCACTTGTCGTGCGTGTGGTGGCTTCATCCGGTTTGAGTGTCCTCAATGCGGATGATCCTCTGACGCTCGGGATGCGCCGTGTGGCGCGCGGTCGCATTGCTCTGTTCTCTATAAGTGGTCTGGACGGCAATAAAGCGCTGCGTGACCACATTGATGCTGGTGGCCTCGCCGTCGTGTGCGAACCGCAGGCGGACGGAGATGTCATCGCGGTCTATGACGGGGGCGAACGACAGAGCCTGATGCGCGCCGCCGATATCCCGGCCACCCTGGGCGGCCTGGCACGTTTCAACGTCGAAAACGCCCTCGCGGCGGCGGCAATGTGCCTTGGCCTGGACCTCACGCTGGAGGTGATTCGGTCCGCGCTCACGACCTTCACGTCGTCATTCGAACAGAGCCCAGGCCGCCTGAACGTGCACGATGCGCACGGCTTTCGCGTGATCCTCGATTACGCGCATAACCCGGACGCACTGGCTGCCCAGCGCGCCCTGCTGCACCGGCTGCGGTCCCCTGGAGGTCGCCTGATCGGCATGGTGAGCGTTCCGGGAGACCGGCGGGACGACGATATCCGCGAGGTGGGCGAAATCGCGGCAGGAACATTCGACGAGCTGGTGTTCCGGGAGGGTCCGGATGGACGTGGCCGCCCCCGGGGCGAGACGATGAGTCTGATGGCCGAGGGTGCCCGTTCAGCGGGTTTCGCATCTGAACGCATCCACCTGGTGCTGGAGGAATCCGACGCAGTCGACGCGACCCTGAACCTGGCGCGGCCAGGAGATATTGCCGTCATCATGCCCACCCAGGTGGACGCCGTGTGGCAGCAGATCGTGCGGTATGTACCGCACGAAGCCCGGTAAGGGGCAGGTTTGGCACCTCTTGGTCCGAATCTGAAAGCGCCCTTCGGCCTGCAGCCCGCCTCTATGAAAGGACGCCTGACGCTCTGTCGGCGTCCATGTCGGCGTGCCCGACGGGCCTTTTTCAGAAGGCGTAGCGAACTGTGCAGTAAGGCAGTTCACGGCGCAATAACGTCGTAAAACGCTCGACCGCCTTGCCTTTCAGACCCCTTCGGTACCGAATATTCACGCCCCCGTATTCCGACCGTTTGGTTTCCTGCCACTGCGGCGTCCAGAGCAGCTCCTCAGCCTTCGGGTGCCAGCCGAGATTCACTTCGTGGAGGCCAACGTTGTGTGTCAGGAAGATGACCTCGGCGGCCAACTGTGCTTTCGCTTGCGGCGAGAGGAGAGCGTCGATCTGACGGAACAGCTCGGTATAGGCGGCCGTCCAACCCTCAAAAATCACCACGGGTGAAAAATTCAGGTGAACTTCGTACCCGGCTTCCACAAAGTCGTTGATGGCCGTGAGGCGCTCAGGCATGGGCGACGTGCCGATATCCACGACCCGGGCCATGGACGCCGGCATCAGGGAAAACCGCAGGCGCGTTCGGCCCTGGGGGTCATAGGTCAGCAGGTTCCGGTTGACGTACTTGGTGGCGAACGAAGCCTTGGCGTTGGGCAGACCCCGGAACAGGGTCACCAGGTCAAGCACATTGTCCGAAATCAGGGCGTCAACGCTCAAGTCGCTGTTCTCACCCAGGTCATAGACCCACGAGTGGGGATCAACTGAATTCGGTTCCAGTTTCGGCCCCAGGCGCTGGACATGTTTACGCAGCGCCGCGTCCACATCGCCGATGTTGGCGAAGGTGGTGATGGGATTGGCATACCCCTTGTGTCTGGGAACGTAGCAGTAGGCGCAGGACAGCGCGCACCCATTTGCCATCCCTGGGGCTATGAAGTCTGCACTGCGGCCGTTCGGCCTCATGGTCAGAGTCTTACGGATGCCCAGCACGAGGACCTGACGTTTGATACGCAACCAGTCCTTGACCAGGCCGGCGTTCCCGTGCAGCCCAGGAATGTTCTGGTGCGACGTGACCTCGATGCGCTGGGCGTCAGGAAAACGGTTGAGAATGTCCTGCCCCCGGGACAACTGCGCTGCCTGGGGGTCAACATAGATCAGGCGAATGTCGAGGGGGAACCGTGAAGGCATGTCTCAGTAGAGAGCTTGCGCGATGAAACGAACGCGAGTTGGCAGACGAAGTTGCTCCGGCCACTGAGGTGGCTTCAGGGTTCCCCTGGGGTGGGTCCAGGAGCATCTCATGCCTGCGACTTCAGAAGGATGAAAACCCAGCGATCCTCACGTCAGTTGCTTTGCTTGCTCTTAAACAACAGCGGCAAGAGAAGGGCAGTTGATCGCCACGACGGGCATTTTCGCCTACGCAAGCAGCTTGCCGCCGACATACTGACTGCATGCGCCGCATCACCTGGCTCGCCCTCCTCACCGTTTCTCCCCTGGCGCTGGCGCAGAACGCTAAGGTGCCGGACTTTCTGCAACGAATTGATTCTGTTTCCAGCCGGCCCTTCTGCCGTACGTATGGTTGCCGTCCCCTGAAAGTCACGGTCGGACCCCACGAGACCTACCCCTCAGTCGTACTGACGACCTCGCGGTATGAAATTCAGAAAATTTTTGGGCAATTGACCATCATCCGCATGACCGACGGGTACGTCTACGACATGCAGCTCACGGCGAGTGCCTATCCACTGGCGGAAACACACGCCCAGGCGTTCTCGGCACTGACGAAGGACTTGCTGAACCTGTCGCTGACCAAGGACGAGCTCAACACGTGCCTGAACAACGCCCGTAAAGAGAAGGACCTGGGGATGTACC